>NZ_JBICKL010000017.1:0-15050 GCF_043104195.1 Pseudomonas sp. xss_2 | reverse complement strand
GCTGAGCAGAGGTGCCTGGAGGGCCAGGTGCGCAGCACCCTTCGGCGCAGCCGAAGGCGCGAGATGTAGATTTGCGTAGCAAATCGTAGGCCGCGCGGGCCCGGAAGGCGCCGGCGCGAAGGGACCCGTAGCGCAGCGCAGGGCCGTATGCAGGAGCGAGCGGTTTTGCTTACTTTTCCCAAGAGAAAAGTAAGCCGCCGTAAAGGCGGAAGGGGCCAGTGGCATCCCCACATCCAATGGATAAGCCCACCGCCCCAGAACCCAGAACCCAGAAGAACCCAGCCCCCTACGAACAACGAAAAAAAGGGCCTGGAGCGAACCCCAGGCCCTTCCATACAACCCAAGCGCAACAGTTTAAACCGTCATCCCCGCAAACCTCATGGCCAACCGCGTAGCCAACGCAACCGCACCCAGCGCCATGACGCTAGCCGCCCAGATCGCCAGCAACCACAGCAGACGCTTGCTCCACCCAGGCCCCTTGGTAGTAGATGGATTCATGATCAGTGAAACTCCTCGCCAACTTTGACTTTGCCCCGGAACACGTAATACGACCAAGCCGAGTACCCCAGGATGAACGGAATGATGAACAGCGCCCCCACCAGCGCAAAGCCCAGGCTCTGCGGCGGTGCCGCGGCTTCCCAGATGGTCAGGCTAGGCGGCAGCACGTAAGGCCAGATGCTGATCAGCAAACCGGTGTAGCCCAGGAAGATCAGCACCAGCGACCAAATGAACGGCCCGGCATGCGGCTCGCCGCGCAGCGAACGCAAGATCGCCCAGGTCGCCACCAGCACCAGCGCCGGCACCGGCAGGAAGAACCAGAAGTTCGGCAGGCTGAACCAACGCTCGAAGATCGCCGGGTGCGTCAGGGGCGTCCAGACGCTCACCACCAGCATCGACAGCACGGTCGCCAAGGTAATCGGCCCGGTCGCGCGCATGATTCGCGCCTGCAAGTCGCCTTCGGTCTTGAGGATCAGCCAGGTCGCCCCCAGCAACGCGTAGGCGATGACTACGCCGAACCCACAGAACACGTTGAACGGCGTCAGCCAGCTCATCACGCCATCGGTAGCCACGCCATCGACGATCTGGTGGCCCTCGATGAACGCGCCAAGAATCACCCCCTGGAAAAACGCGGCCATGAACGAGCCGGACATGAACGCTCGGTCCCAGAACGGCTTGTGCGCATCATCGGCCTTGAACCGGAACTCGAACGACACCCCACGCCAGACCAGCCCTACCAGCAAGCCCAGGGCCGGCAGGTACAGCGCGCTGAGCAAGATCGCATAGACCTTGGGGAATGCTGCCATCAGCCCTGCCCCACCCAGTACCAGCCAGGTTTCGTTGCCGTCCCACACCGGGGCGACGGTGTTGACCATGGTGTCGCGATGGTCGCGGTCGGGGATAAACGGAAAGAGGATGCCAATGCCCAAGTCAAAGCCATCGGTGATCACATACATCATCACGCCGAAGCCGATGATCAGAAACCAGATCAGCGCAAGATCGATACCCATGAAAGACGCTCCCGTCAGTGGTTCTTAGGGGTGGTGGAATACAGCGACTCATCGACCGCCGACAGCGGCCGCGCCGGTCGCTGGTTGGCCGTGATGTCAGCCTCCAGCTCATGGTGCTCATGCTCCTGAGGGCCTTTGCCAACCAGGCGCAGCATGTACACGATGCCGGTGCCGAAAATGCCCAGGTACATCACCACCAGCACCACCAGGCCAACCGACAGGGTCATGGCCGAGTGGTTGGACACCGCATCCTTGGTGCGCATCAGCCCATACACCACCCACGGCTGACGCCCGATCTCGGTGACGTACCAGCCTGCGAGCAGCGCCACCAGCCCGGATGGCCCCATCCACAGCGCGAAACGCGCCAGCGCCTTGGACTCATACAACCGGTGCCGCCAGCGCAACCAGGCGCCGCACAAGCCAAGCACGACCATCAGCACGCCTAAGCCCACCATGACCCGGAACGACCAGAACACGATGGTTGCGTTGGGCCGATCCTCAGGCGGGAAGTCCTTCAGTGCCGGGATGTGACCGTTCAAACTGTGAGTCAGGATCAGGCTGGCAAGATTGGGGATCTCGATCTTGTAGTGGGTGGTTTCCGCCTGCATGTCGGGGATGCCGAACAAAATCAGCGGCACGCCTTCACCCGGGGTATTGCTCCAATGGCCTTCCATCGCCGCCACTTTCGCCGGCTGGTGCTTGAGCGTGTTGAGGCCATGCATGTCGCCGATCACCACCTGCAAGGGCGCGGTGAACAGCAGCATCCACATGGCCATGGAGAACATCCGCTTGACCGCTGGCGTGCGCGTACCGCGCAGCATGTGCCAGGCCGCCGAGGCGCCGACGAACAGTGCGGTCGAGAGCATCGCTGCGGTGACCATGTGCGCCAGGCGGTAAGGGAACGACGGGTTGAAAATGATCGCCAACCAGTCCACCGGCACCACGATGCCATTGATCACCTCATGCCCCTGGGGCGTCTGCATCCAGCTGTTGGACGCCAGGATCCAGGTCGCCGAGATCATCGTGCCGACGGCGACCATGGCCGTGGCGAAGAAGTGCAGCCCGCGCCCGACCTTGTTCCAGCCGAACAGCATGACGCCCAGGAAACCGGCCTCGAGGAAGAATGCCGTGAGCACCTCATAGGTCAGCAGCGGCCCGGTGATACTGCCGGCGAACTGCGAGTAGAAACTCCAGTTGGTGCCGAACTGATAGGCCATGACCAGCCCCGAAACCACGCCCATGGCGAAGTTGACGGCGAAGATCTTCGACCAGAAGTGGTACAGGTCAAGGTAGGCGTTGTCTTTCTTCCACAGCCACAGGCCCTCGAGGACCGCGAGGAACGAGGCCAGGCCGATGGTGATGGCCGGGAAGATGATGTGGAAGGTCACGGTGAAGCCAAACTGAATACGTGCCAGCTCCAAGGCTGTCAGGCTGAACATGGTTATGCCTCATTACTTAGGGAAAGGCGCTCGAGCAGCGTGCGCGGCCGGGCCTGGGCTTGCAGGCGGGCCCTGGCGGCGTCTTGCCAGCGAACCAGTGGCACCGTGGCCGGGGCCAGCAGGCTGGTGAAGCCGCACTGCAGCAACATCGAGAACTGATCGGGCAGCAACGGCCCGGCGGCACGCAAATCGCCACCGAAGGCGTGCCGGTCGCGCAACAGGCGCGCAAGGGTAAAGCCGCGACCGTCGCGCGACTTGGCAAAGTCGATGACGATCACTTCGAGCTGGGCCAGTAGCGCCAGCACGCCAGCGGGATCCTGCTCGCCGCTGATCCGCACACCTTGGGCAGGCGCGCCGAATTGGCTGTGATATTCGTCCCATTGCTCAAGGCGAATCACGCAGCGTTCGGCCAACACCAAGGGTGCGTCTTGTTGTTGATACAGCCACAGGTCTGTAACTGGCAGGCCGTTACGATCAATGAGCGTCACGCAACACCTCCTTGAACACATCGATGCCGACGCGGCGGTAGGTATCCAGGAAGCGTTCGCCCTCGACCCGTTCGCGCAGGTAGATCGCGACAATCGCCTCGACCACTTCTGGCAGTGCTTCGTAGCTCACCGAGCGGCCAAGGATGGTGCCCACCGCGGCATCCTCCGCCGCGCTGCCGCCGAGGGTGATCTGGTAGTTTTCATGCCCGGCCTTGTCCAGGCCGAGAATGCCGATGTGGGCGACATGGTGGTGGGCACAGGCGTTGATGCAGCCGGACACGTTGAGCTTGAGCTCGCCAATCTCACGCTGCTGGGCCTCATCGAAACGCTGCGCGATGCGCTGGGCCACCGGCACCGAACGGGCCGTGGCCAAGCTGCAGTAGTCCATGCCTGGGCAAGCGATCGAGTCGGAGATCAGGTTGACATTGGCCGTAGCCAGGCCGGCGTCGCGCAGGGCTTGCCAGACCTGGTAAAGCTCACTGAGGCGCACATGCGGCAAGACCAGGTTCTGCTCATGGGACACGCGGATCTCATTGAGCGAATGCGCCTCGGCCAAGTCGGCGATCAGCAGCATCTCTTGGGCACTGACATCGCCCGGAATACCGCCCTGGGGCTTGAGCGAAATGACCGCGCTGATATACCCGCGTTTCTTGTGCGGATGGGTGTTGTTGCGCACCCAGAAGGCAAACTCGGCATCGGCTGTGCGCGCATCGAGGTAGTCTTCACAGATGCCGGGCAGCTCCGCGAAGGCGGGCTTGACGAAGCGCTCGTGTATCGCCTGGACGATGCCCGGTTCCAGGTGCTGATGGTCCGCGGGAAGGCTGGCGAACTCCGCCTCGATCATCTCGATGAACTTGGCTGGCTTGAGCTCGCGAACCAGGATCTTGATCCGCGCCTTGTACAGGTTGTCGCGCCGCCCGAGGCTGTTGTAGACCCGCAGGATCGCTTCGACATAGCGCAGCAAGTCGCGCTCGGCCAGCCAGTCGCGCACCAGCGTGCCGACGATAGGCGTGCGCCCCAGCCCTCCACCTGCGTAGATCTGGAAGCCCACCTGGCCCTGGTCGTTGCGCGTGGCGAGGATGCCGATATCGTGAAAGCGCACCGCTGCGCGGTCGATCGGGCTGCCGGTAATGGCGATCTTGAATTTGCGCGGCAGGTAGGTGAACTCAGGGTGGTCGGTGGACCACTGGCGGAGGATTTCGGCGTGCACCCGCGGGTCTATCACTTCATCCTGGGCAGCGCCGGCGAAGTGGTCGGTGGTGACGTTGCGGATGCAGTTGCCGCTGGTCTGGATGCAATGCAGGTCAGCATCGGCCAGCACCGAGAGGATCTCTGGGGTATCGGACAGGTGCGGCCAGTTGAACTGAATGTTCTGCCGGGTGGTGAGGTGGCCATAGCCCTTGTCGTAGGTGCTGGCGACATAGGCCAGCTGGCGCAATTGAATCGCGCTCAAGGTGCCATAGGGGATGGCCACCCGCAGCATGTACCCATGCAACTGCAGGTACAGGCCATTCATCAACCGATAGACCTTGAACGCTTCTTCGTCGAGCTCGCCACTCAGGCGCCGGGCCACTTGCTGCTCGAACTCGCGGGCACGGGCCTTGAGGTAGTCGCGCTCGAACGGGTCGTAGCGATAGACCCCGGCGTGCTCGACCTGCGCCGCGATCACCGGGCGCGGCTGGGCAGCGCTCGCGGGTGGGCTGAGGCGGGCCGCCTGTTTACCCAGATCGGTGCGCACCGATGGCCCACGAGCACGCAAGCGTTCGCGCAACTCGATCGGCTCGACAACGCCGTCCACTCGCCGTGCAGCGCAGGGCAGCGGTCCGACCACCAGGTTCGCGTCCACCGCTCGTTGCGCCGCAGCCTGGGCGGCAGAGTGTTGCTGCGGGGCAAAGGCACTGGCCTGTGCAAGGGTCTCGACCCACTGGTGCTCCGCGTCCAGCCAGACCACTGCGCCATCGTCGAGACGATTGGCGCAGATCAGTTGGCAGTCATTCATCAAACATCTCCATGACTGGCAGCCTAGAAGCGCTTATCGTTGCAACCCTGCTGCGCCTCTCCGGTGCCTGACAATAAAATCCATACGCAGTCCGTTTGCATGGATTTACCATGTAACCGTATGCCATGTTATGCTTGAGCGTATGGATTGACAACCTGAGGAATTCGCATGCCTCTCGCTGACGAGACGAAAGAATCAGCTCAAGCCCGCTGGACAAGGCCCTTCAAACCTAAGGGCGGGCCAAGATACATACAGATCGCCGACATGATCTCAGAATCCATACAATCTGGTTCTTTGCAGTCTGGCGACCAGGTTCCGCCGCAACGCACCCTGGCCGCGCAACTGGGCGTCGACCTGACCACGGTGACCCGCGCCTATGCCGAAGCGCGCAATCGCGGCTTGATCGCCTCGTACAGCGGGCGCGGATCGTTCGTCACCGGGGTCAGCGAGCCGGGCGCTGAGGTGCGCATCGACCTGACCATGAACATTCCCCCGCAACCGGCCAACGGCTCGATGGCGGAGCTGGTTGGCAAGGGCCTGGACGATGTGCTGCGGCGCAACCGCATCGAGGCGTTGTCGACCTACCAGGACGAGCCCACCACCCGCTCCGCGCTGCAAGCGGCGCAAGGCTGGTTGAAACCAGCCCTGGGCGATCTCGACACCCGCGCGCTGAGCGTGTGCTCGGGCTCGCAGGCGGCGATTTTCGCCATCTTGGCGTCCTGCGCGAAGCCCGGTGACACGCTGCTCTGCGACCCTTTGACCTACCCTGGGCTGCTATTGGCAGCGCGCCAGCTGGGCCTGCGCGTGCTGGCCGTCGAGGGCGATGCCGACGGCATGCGCCCGGACGCGCTGGAGCGCGCCCAGCAGCAAAGTGGCGCGCGCCTTGTGTACCTGAACCCAACCTTCAACAACCCCACCGCACACACCATGCCCATCGGCCGCCGACAGCAGATCGCCGCCACCGTGCTGCGCCTGGACCTGACGCTGATCGAAGACGACCCCTATCGCTACCTGCTCGACGACGCCCCGGCGGCCATCGCCACGCTGACCGGCGGCGCCAACACCTTCTACCTGGCATCGCTGTCCAAATGCCTGTGGCCAAGCCTGCGCACCTCGTTCGTCCTGCCGCCACGGGGCGATACCGGCGAGCGCCTGCAAAGCGGGCTGCGTGCTGCGAGCATGGGTTGTTCGGCGCTGCTGCTGGGGTTGGTCGAGCACTGGATTCGCAGCGGCACCGCCAAGCAGCTGGTGCAGGAGATTCAGCGCGAAGCGCGCGCCCGGCAGCAGCTGGCGGGCAGCTTGCTCACGGCGCCGGTGCAGACTCACCCCACCGGTATTCACCTGTGGCTGGCGCTGCCCGCGCACTGGAACCAAAACCTGTTCACCCATGCCTTGGATGAGCTTGGGGTCAACGTCGCCAGTGCCGATTCGTTCAGCGTTGCCCCGCAGACCCAGGATGCGGTGCGCGTATCGCTCGGCGGCCCGGCCGATCAGGCCAGCCTGGGCAGCGCCTTGCGCAAGATCGACGCGTTGCTCAAGGAAGATCGGCGGCGCAGCTCGCGCGCGTTCGTCTGACCAATAGCAATAAGCCACCCCTGCGGCCTCTGGTCGCAGGGGTGGCCCTCTTGGCAAATTCTCCACAAGGCTTAGAATCGCGCCTCCTTTTCGCCCGTCGATCCGTCGACTGATTCCTGCCCCGGCCTTCGCCCGCAGCTACCCGGTTACGAAAAGGCACCCACCCTGCTTTTTCCAACCTTGAGGTACGTATGTCTCCGCGTTTGCTGGCCCAGGCGCTAGCACCCCTGCTCGGGCTATTCATCATTGCCCTGGGCAATGGTTTCATGTCTTCCCTGACCACCCTGCAACTGGGCACCGCTGGCGAATCGGCGACCATGATCGGCGTGGTGTCCTCGGCCTACTTCATCGGCCTGACCCTGGGCGCGATCTTCAACGATCGGCTGATCCTGCGCATTGGCCACATCCGCGCCTACACCAGCTTCGCCTCGCTGATCGCCGCGACCATTCTGTTGCAAGGGCTGTTCTACGACACCACCTGGTGGATGGTGCTGCGCCTGATCAACGGCTGGGCTGCGGTCGGGGTGTTCCTGGTGATCGAAAGCTGGCTACTGCTGGCGGGCGACGCGAAGATCCGCGGACGCCTGCTGGCGCTGTACATGATCGCCTTTTATGGCGCTGGCGTGCTGGCCCAAGCCACCCTGGGCGACGTCACCGGCTGGGGCCCGACCGTGCCGTACATGGTCGCCGGTATGCTCGCAACGCTGTCAGTGCTGCCGATCGTGATCCTGCCACGGGTGTCGCCGCTGATGGATCAGGTCGAACCGCTCAAGCCACGTCAGCTGCTGGGCATCGCCCCGACCGGGCTGGTCGGCTGCTTCGGCTCGGGCGTGGCGATCGCCGGGATCTACGCGCTGCTGCCGCTGTACCTGCAACGCATCGGCCTGGATGTCGGTGAGGTTGGCAACATGATGGCCTGGGTGATTCTCGGCGCCATGCTGCTGCAGTATCCGGTGGGGCGCTGGTCGGACCGCAAGGATCGCCAGGATGTGCTGATCTCGCTGGCCGCGCTGTGCACCGTGCTGTCGGTGTTGATCGTGCTGTTGCCGGCCAATTCGGTGCTGCTGCCGGCCATGTTGTTCCTGCTCGGCGGTGGCGTGTTCGCCCTGTATCCGGTGGCGGTCAGCAGCGCTGCCGACCGGGCCCCGGCCGATGCGCTGGTGCCGATGATCCAAGGCTTGCTGCTGATCAACTCGCTGGGCTCGGCAATGGCTCCGCTGGCGATCTCGCCGGTGATGACTTCCTATGGTGAAGTGGGGCTGTTCTGGGCCTTTGCAGTGATCAACCTGGCGATGGTCAGCTTCTTCCTCTGGCGGCGCGGCAAACGCCCGGCACCGGAGCATCCGGCACCTTTCGCGCCGACTGCAACCTTCTCGCCTACCGGTGCTGAGCTGCGCGCTACCGAAGAGCTGATGCATGCGGTGCAGGAGCATCCTTCGATGGCCGAGATACAAACCCCGACACCGGCGCCTGAGCGCGTTTGATCGTTCCCAGCTGGTTTTTGGCTGGGTCAGTCCTGGCCTCTTCGCGGGCAAGCCCGCTCCTACAGGTACCGCGCCGCTCTTGCGGTTGGCGGTGAGCCTGTAGGAGCGGGCTTGCCCGCGAAGAGGCCGGCACTGAACGCACAAAAATCCGAACCCAAAACCCCGACCGCCCGTCGCCTGCCGGGCACCCTGCCCCTCGTTGCGCAGCCGAAACCATGAAGATCATCCTTACAGGAGACTCACCATGGTCAGCATTCGCCCTCTCCCACTGCTGCTTGCCCTGTGCTTAGGGCTGGCCTCCACCGCCGGCTTCGCCGCCAGCGACCCTTACAGCAGCACGCCCAGCGCCGATCACTCTTCAGGCGATCACCCAAAAGGTGAAACCGCAGGTGATGGCAGCAGCGTCAACAGCCCAGGTGGCAAAGACAACGACAGCAGCGATACCGGAGCCGACACCGATGCCGCTGATGGCACCACTGGCGGCTCGAACAACACCGGCGAGGCCACCGGCACTGGCGCAGGCAGCTCTGGCGGGACCAGTGAAGACAGCGACAGCCGCTGAGCCTGGCTTGGCTTAACTGCTCTGTTTCGACCTAGCGCAGAAGGCTTGGCCATGACCATCGGCACCTAAATGGTCGGCGGTAAAGACCTCATCGCCGGACAAGTCACAGCATCAGTGCGCCGCTGCGACTTGTCCGGCGATAGAACCCTCAGCGCCAGTACTGCGGATCATCCACCAGCCGCTCATGGGCCTTGAACATTACCGGCAACTGTTCCTTGAGCAGGTCCAGCCAGGTGCGCACCTTGGCATCCAGATAATGGCGCGACGGATAGATCGCATAAATCTCCCGCTGGCGTAGCCGGTGCGGTGCCAACACCCGGCACAAGCGCCCTTCTTCGATCGACTTGCTCGCCGAATAATACGGAATCAGCCCGATGCCCATGCCCAGCTCAGTGGCCTGCAGCATCGCATCGGCCACATTGGTCAGGAAGGTGTCTTGGGGCAGGATGACGTAATTGTCTGGGGTCTGCTCGAACGCCCAGTCTTCCTCGAACAACGGATCGCCCATGCGCAAGCACACATGTTCATGCAGGTCTTGCGGGCGCTGTGGCACGCCATGGCGCGCCAGGTAGTCGGGCGAGGCACACAGAATGCTGTAGATGCTACCCAACGGGATGGCGATCAGTTGCGAGTCTGGCAACCCACGGCCAACGGTGAGCACCACGTCATGACCTTCGTCCAGCGGATCGGGGTTGCGCTGGGACAGGGTCAACTCCATCACCACTTCCGGACACGCCGCCTTGTAGGCCGCCACCAGCGGCATCATCAACATGCCCAAGCCGTGGGTGGAGTGAAAGCGCAGCCGGCCACGCGGCGTGAGGTGGGCGCCGCGGGCCTCATCCATGGCCTCTTCGGTGAGCAGCATGATCTGCCGCGAGCGCTGCAGAAAACGCTCGCCCGCCTCGCTCATGCGCAAGCGGCGGGTGGTGCGGTGCAACAAGCGGGTTTGCAGCTGGTTCTCAAGCTCGGCGACGATGCGCGAGACCTGCGCCGCAGAAATATCCAACGCATTGGCAGCGGCAGCGAAACTGCCGCACTCCACCACCCGGGCAAAGGTTCGCATGGCATGCAGCATGTCCATGAAGGTCCGCTCCTTTCAGTCTTATTCGTACGTCCCAAGCAGGAATCTATCACGGGATAGCCCCTTTATTGTGTATCACCAACGAATACATCATTGGTAAAACATCACAAGGAGCCCGTCATGAAAGCCTCGATCGCCCTTTTTGCCCTGTTCGCATCCTTTGCCTCGCTGGGCGCCTACGCTGACCAAGCATCCAACCAACCCGTGGCTGCCAGTGCTCAGAACTACGAATACGGCATGCCGCTGGATGTGGCCAAGGTCATCTCGATCACCCCGGCCAGCAACATCGCCGATTGTCAGGTGGGCACTGCGCACATGGTGTATGTCGACCATCAAGGCCAGCGTCGTGAGGTCAACTACCGGGAAATGGGCAACTGCTCGCAGATGTAACTGGCCTGCCGCCAGTGCTTGTTCATCCCAGCACCTGGGTAATCCACTCAACCTGCTTGGAAAACTCCCGTGCTTTGTCCTGCGGGACCTCCTGGGCATGTTCGAAGTGCGCCAAGGTCTGCTGGCGCTGACGTAGCACCCGCCGCCACTTGGCCAGAAACGCCTCACTGCGCGCTTGCAGCAGACGCGGCCCGAAGAACAGCTGCTCAGCACTGTAGGCACTGCCCGCGCCCGGCACGGCCACGATGATCTCGTAATCGAAGCGATTTTCTCGCAGCAGCTCCTCCTGCTCGATCTGGTAACCGTTTTCCATGAGCCAGGTGCGCAGCTCGCGCTCGCCGCCATTGGGCTGGAAGATCAGCCGCTCCTCGCCGCTAAGGTGATGCTTGCCACGCTGAAGAATCTCGCACATGGTCTCGCCCCCCATGCCGCAGATGCTCACAGTATTGATCCGATCAGCAGGCTCGATGGCTGCCAGGCCATCGGCCAGGCGCACGCTGACCTGCTGTTCAAGGCCATGCTTGCGCACCTTGCGTTGCGCTGAATGAAACGGCGTCAGCGCCACCTCGCCGGCCACCGCATGCTCGATACGCCCGCGCAGCATCAGCGCTACCGGCAGGTAACCGTGGTCCGAGCCGATATCGGCCAGCCGCGCGCCGGCGGGCACATGCGCCGCCACTCGCTCCAGGCGCATCGACAATGTCTGTTCGTTCAAGCCTTGATCCTTCTGCACGGCCGACGCAGCGCGCTCGGCCAAATGGCCGCGATTCTGCCGGTCAATGCCGCGTATTTCAATTTCCCTGGCTGAGCGGACATGCCCGGGCGGCTCGACCGACCGGTTTCGCTCACGTAGGCTTGCGCCTTTCCTTCCGTTGCAAGGCAAGCATTCCCATGGCAAACACAGATATCACCTACATTCCAGATCCGGATCCAGAGTCGATTTCCTCGGACGTTACCGGTTTCGGCAACCTGCTGGTGAGCACCCAGATCCCCACCCGTGCCGACGGCAGCCTGGAATTGGGCGGCATCGTCGAGCAAAGCGAATGCACCCTGCAAGCGCTCAAGGTGGCCCTGGAACGTGCCGGCAGCTCGATCGATCGGGTACTGCACCTGACCATCTACCTCACCGACATGGCTGATCGCCCGGCGTTCAACGAGGTCTACCAGCGTTTCTTCAGCAAGCCGTGGCCGGTGCGCGCGGCAGTGGGCGTCGCTTCGCTGGCAGTGCAAGGCATGCGCGTGGAAGTGACTGCGATGGCGGCCAAGGGCTGATTGGTTTGTCGCCAGTGCCGGCGCTATCGCGGGGCAAGCCCGCTCCCACGGTGCGTAGCCTTTTTTTGCGGGTTTGCCCCCGATAGCGCCGGTACCGGCAACCAGGATATTCAATAGCTACACAGCAGGAAGCCCCATGCCTCGCCACCTCTACCTCTTGCTCCCGAGCCTCAGCCTTTGCTCTCTGGCTCACGCAGCGTCGCCCACTGCCTTCACCCTGCTCGAACCGATGGTGGTCACCGGCACCTACGCCCCCAACCCCAGCTTCGACCTGCCCTACTCCATCGACACCGTGGAGCGCGGGCAGATTGCCGACGGCCAACTCGGGGTGAATCTGTCCGAAGCGCTTAACCGCGTCCCCGGCCTGGTGGTGCAGAACCGCCAGAACTACGCCCAGGACCTGCAGATTTCTTCCCGCGGCTACGGCGCACGTTCTGCCTTCGGCATCCGCGGGATCAAGCTGCTAAGCGACGGCATCCCGGCCAGCACACCCGATGGCCAGGGCCAGGCGGCGTCGCTCAACCTCGACGTCGCCGAGCGCATCGAAGTACTGCGCGGCCCGGCCTCGGCGATCTACGGCAGTAACGCCGGCGGGGTGATCCAGATGTTCTCCCGCGACGGCGCCGGGCCGCCCAAGGTTGGCCTCGAAACCACCGTCGGCAGCGACGGTTTCAACAAGAATCACTTGTACGGCGAAGGCGGCAACGACCAGGCCGGGTTCGTCCTCGACGCCTCGCGCCTGGACACCGACGGCTACCGCGACCACAGCGCCGCGCGCCGTGACCAGACCTTTGCCAAGGTGCATGTGCGCCCCGATGACGACAGCCGCCTGGCGCTGATCTTCAGCAGCCTGGAACAAAATGGCACCCAGGATCCACTTGGGCAGACCTGGGAGGCCTACAAGCACGATCCGCGTTCGGTAATGCCGCCTGCCGAGCAATACAACACTCGAAAAAGCATTCACCACCAGCAGGTTGGAATGAACTATGAGCGTTACTTTGGTGATGCCACCTTGCAGCTCAATTTATATACAGGCCGGCGCAGCGTAATTCAGTATTTGTCGATTCCAAAAACCATCGTGTCCAACCGAGACCGCGGCGGCGGCGTGGTCGACTTCGACCGCGAGTTCCACGGCGCCACCCTGCGCTGGATCCAGCCCGTCGATGTCGCCCTCGGCGCCCTGACCCTGACCGCAGGGGCCGACTACGACCGCAGTCGCGACGACCGCCGTGGCTACCAGAATTTCAGCGGCGACACCTTGGGCGTCAAAGGCGAACTGCGCCGCGATGAACAGGACACCGCCACCAGCCTCGACCCATACCTGCAAGCCCATTGGGAGTTGGAGCGCTGGACTGTCGACGCTGGCGTGCGCCATAGCAGCATGGAGATGGAGGTCAATGACCATTTCCTCAGCAACGGCGACGCCAGCGGTTCGAAGAAATACCAACGCACCACCCCGACCTTGTCGGTGATGTATGCCTTTACCCCCGATCTGCACGGCTACATCAGTGCAGGCAAAGCGTTCGAAACGCCTACCCAGGCGGAAATGGCCTATGCGCCAGGCTCGGTGGAAGGCTTTAACTTCGGCCTGAAGCCGTCCACCAGCACCCAGTACGAGCTGGGCCTCAAGGCTCGACCTGACGAACGTACCCGCATCAATGTCGCGGTGTTCGAGATCCACACCCGTGACGAGATCGTGGTGCTTGCTTCCGAGGGTGGCCGCACCAGTTATCACAATGCCGGCAAAACCCTGCGCCGCGGCCTGGAGCTGGGCATCCAGCGTGAACTGAGCGAGCAATGGCAGGCCAACCTTGCCTACACCCTGCTCGACGCCACCTATGACGAAGCGTTCAGCCAGGGCAGCAACTCCATCGACAAAGGTAACCACCTACCGGGCGTGCCACGCAGCAGCGTATTCGGCGAGCTGGTATGGAAACCGCGTGCCGGTATCAGCATGGGGCTTGAGGGGCAGTACCGCAGCAAGGTCTATGTCGAGGACACCAATGACCAGCACGCGGCCCCCAGTTATGCGGTGTTCAACTGGCGGACCCGCCTTGAGCAACAGTACGGGCCGTGGACCTTCCATCAACTGGTGCGCCTGGACAACCTGCTCGATCGTCAGTACGTCGGCTCGGTGATCGTTGGCGACGGCAATGGCCGCTATTACGAAGCCGCGCCGGGGCGCTCGTGGTATGCCGGGGCTGGGTTGGAGTATCAGTTCTAAGCGCTTGTGCTCTGGGTCTAGGCCGACCCAGAGCTGCTCCATCGCTCCCTAGCTCATCCACCCGCTGGGCTGATCCAGCTCATGCCATCAGCCCCACTCATCCCACTCCCCTCCCTTCGCCTTAAGCCCTCCGCGGCGCAATCACAGAAAGTTCCTACGCAGTTTTCGGAAGCTTGCAGGGCTACCGTGAAGCCGTTCCTCGCTAGTGTTCGGCAACTCTTTGCCCGGATGCGCACAAGCCTCTGGCTCGCCTCAAACCCAGTCTGATGACAGCACGAGTGCTTGGAGCATTTCAGACGCTGACAAGGAATTCATATGAGCATTAGCCAGCACATCGCCCACGCCATCGCCGAGTCGGCGATGCCCCCCGACCAGTGCCTGGCCTGCGAACGCCAAGGCCTGCCGATCCTGCCCCTGCGCCGGGCACTAGTGCCCGACACCCGTCCCGCCTACAACGCGCCCGTGGTTGACGGCAAACCCGTGGAAACCCGCCTGGGCCTGCGAACCTTGCGCATGGGCTACCTGTATGTGCTGCTCGACCGCAAGGTCTGGCAGGCCTTCGAGGTCACCGAACACGCTCACTTGCGCCGCTTCAACCCGCTCGAACCCCCACCGGCTCCGCCACGGCCGCTGCCCAAACGGTGCGTGGGCAAAGACCACGACATCCCGTCTGCCTTCCTCACCCTCGACAGCAAGACCTACAGCAGCGCCTGGATTGCCTTCTCCAGCGATGCCTGGCCGCCGAGCGTGCTCAATGCCTACCGCGATGGCAAGGCCCCGCCCGAGCGCTTTCAGGTGCTGGACCTGGCCCAGGTGCGCAATGCCCCTGGCGAACTGGGCCTGGCGATGACCCCGGACGCCCTCAAAGTCGATCGCCAGGTCTTCGAATACGCCGAACAACTGCCCGGCGACTTCGACAGCGTGCATGGCTTTCACAGCCGCTTCCTGCGCCAGACTGCGCTGCGCGGCTATGTGCTCAACGCCATCGCCAAGCACCAGTTGGAGCACGGCGTGCTCGCCCTGGACCT
>NZ_JBICKL010000016.1:0-39541 GCF_043104195.1 Pseudomonas sp. xss_2 | reverse complement strand
CTGGGTTGGCGTTATCTGTCGATAGTGGCAGATGTGGTGGATATACCGGCCTCTTCGCGGGCAAGCCCGCTCCCACAGGGTTCGTGGGGTTTGCAGTATCTGCGTGGTGTCAGTGCTGGCTCAACGCTGAACTGAAGATCTGCGCGGTACCTGTGGGAGCGGGCTTGCCCGCGAAGAGGCCAGAACAAACAACACAAAACAGAAAATCAAATTTTGGCTTTGGCTTTGGCTTTGGCTTTGGCTTTGGCTTTGGCTTTGGCTTTGGCTTTGGCTTCTGCGAGAGCGCAGCGATTCGCTGCTCTTGATCTTCGTGCACGCAATTCCAGGCGACGCAGATTCGCGACTTCAGGAGGCTGAGCAGAGGTGCCTGGAGGGCCAGGTGCGCAGCACCCTTCGGCGTAGCCGAAGGCGCGAGATGTAGATTTGCGCAGCAAATCGTAGGCCGCGCGGGCCCGGAAGGCGCCGGCGCGAAGGGACCCCGGAGCGCAGCGTAGGGGCCGTATGCAGGAGCGAGCGGCTTTGCCTACTTTGGCCAAGACCAAAGTAGGCCGCCGTAAGGGCGGAAGGGGCCAGTAGCGCCGCTACATCAAACGGATAAGCTCAACTCTCTAAAAGCCCAAGCCCAAGCCCCCTCACATATCGTCAAAATACCGCTCATGCCAATCCACCAAAGGCTGCGGAGAATTCAGCTTTTGCCCATAAATAACCGAATAAGACAGCACGTTCTGCACATATTGGCGCGTCTCATCGAATGGAATCGACTCAACCCAAACATCGAAACTCAAATGCTTGGCCCCCTTGAGCCACTGCCGCACCCGCCCAGGCCCAGCGTTGTAGGCCGCCGAGGCCAACACCCGGTTGCCATTGAACTGCCCATGCACCTGGCTCAAATAAGCCGCACCCAGCTGAATGTTCTTGTCCGGATTAAGCACCTGCGAGGGTGAGGCCAGTGGAATACTGAACTTGCGCGCAGTTTCCTTGGCCGTGGCCGGCATCAACTGCATCAGGCCGCTGGCACCCACCGGAGATCGAGCATCTTCCATGAAGGCACTTTCCTGCCGGGTAATGGCAAACACCCAGCTGGAGTGCAGGCCACGGACCTTGGCCTCACGCACCAGGGTATCGCGGTGTGCCATCGGGAAGCGTATGTCCAGGTCGTCCCAGTACTGCGCCTGGCTAATGGTGCGAATGGCCGGGAAGTACCAGCGCAAGTCGTACGCCAGGCGCGCCTGGGCGACCATCTCGTCACGGTTGAAGTGCCGACTGACGTGGTACCACTCACGGCGCCCCTCAACGATCTGGCCGCGCGCATGGAATTCCAGCGCGCGACGGATACCCGGGGTATTACGCACCTTGTTGACCAGCTGCGGGCTCAGCACCAGCGGCCTGTTGTTCAGCTGATAAGGCGTCTGCGCCCGATCGGCCGCAAGGAAGCCATAGAAGTCGCGCTCACGAGCCACGGTCTTGTACAGCAGCGGGATCTGCGGGTTGTTCGGCTGGGCGAGCTCCAGGCTACGGGCCTGCCAGTAGCGCCAGCGGCTGCTGCTGGCCAGGTCTTGGGGCAGGCGTTTGGTCAGTTCGTAAGCTTCTTCCCAACGACCCAGACGCAGCAGTAGGCGCAGGCGCCATTCGCTGACGGTGTTATCGCGCAGCTCAGGATCGTAGCGGGTCATCAAGTCCAGTGCGCGTGGGTCGTAGCGGCGCGCCAGGGTCAAGCCGATTTCGCGAGCGATGGCGACCTTTTCGTCGCGCGAGAAGTGCATGCGCTGGGCGTAGTCATCGAGCAGGGCCATGGCCCGCTCAGGGTCTTGGCGGGCGAGCCGGCGCAAGCCCAGGCTGACCACGTCGGACATCGCTTCATTGACCGGGGTAAAGCGCGAAGGCTGGTTGAGCAGCTCGGGCTTTTGCGCCACATCGATCAGCAGTTTGCCTTGCGGGGCGAGGGTGGTCAGGGTCTTTACCAGGCTGTTGGCCAGGGCGTAGTTACGCGCTTGGGCAGCAAGCTTGGCGCGTTCCCAGCGCTTGGCCTCGGTCAGTTGGCCTTCGGCTGCCCACATCGCGAACAGGGTGTCGCAGGCCGCCGGTTGCGACTTGCCGACGTTCCACAATTTTTCGGCGCTGGCAAAGCCTTCGGCGCGTTTGCCATGGCTGAGCTGATACTGGCCATTGATGCAGTCCAGTTCGGTGAAGTTGAGCTTGGGGTCGTAATACTTGGCGAACGTGTTCCATTCGCCGCGCTCGGACAGCCAGCGCAGCCAACGTAACTTCATCCAGTTGGCTTGAGGCAAGTCGCCGTGCTTGGCGAGGAAGCCTTCGATTTCTTCGTTGCTGGCGTTTTTCAGGCGGGCGGTCAGCTCGTCATAGGCCAGGTAGGGCGTCAGTGGATAGTCACGCAAGGCCTGCGAGTAACGCAGGTAGGGGCCTTTGTCACCTTTGGCCAGGGCGCGTTTGGCTTCGTCGTAGTACTGACGTTGCTGGGTAAGGTCGGCGGCCTGCGCCGCACTGGCAGTGGCGGCGGTGATCAGCAGGCAAGAAGCAATCTGTAACAGGCGGCTGCGCATGATACGTCCGGGCAGTTGAACCATGGGAAAGTGACGGCGAGGCCAGCACTGTTGTATTGCGTAAGCTTAGCCGTTTGCGCGCTGGCGGTGAAAGCACTGCGCTTGTATCCAACTGTTAAGTTCGACCAGATGTCGCAAAGCGTTTCCACTGGCGTTGACTTGATGCCGGCAAGGGTCAAGTCAGGTAGAATGCGCGCCCAGTTTTTGGAGATGATCATGACCCTACTCAAATTAAGCGATGTGTCCCTTGCGTTCGGCGCCATGCCGCTGCTGGACAAGGTTTCCTGGCAGATCGCCCGTGGTGAGAGGGTGTGCATCATCGGTCGCAACGGCACGGGCAAGTCGAGCATGCTGCGCCTGGTCAAGGGCGAGCAGAAGCCCGACGATGGTGCTATCTGGCGCGCCCCGGCGCTGAAGATCGGCGAACTGCCGCAGGAGCTGCCGGTAGCCGACGAACGTACCGTGTTCGACGTGGTCGCTGCCGGCCTGGATGGCGTGGGTGAGTTGCTCGCGCAGTACCATCACCTGAGCCAGAACATCCACAACGACGAAGACCTGGACAAGCTCATGCATGTCCAGCACGAGCTCGAAGCGCGTGACGGCTGGCGCCTGCAGCAAGTGGTCGACAGTACCCTGAGCCGTCTGCAGCTGCCGGCCGACAAGACCCTGGCCGAGCTTTCCGGTGGCTGGCGTCGCCGGGTACTGCTGGCCCAGGCGCTGGTGTCCGAGCCGGACCTGCTGCTGCTCGACGAGCCAACCAACCACCTGGACATTGGTGCCATCGCCTGGCTTGAAGAAGCCCTGAGCGGTTTCAACGGCGCTGTGTTGTTCATCACCCACGACCGTTCCTTCCTGCAGAACCTGGCTACACGCATCCTGGAATTGGACCGTGGTGGGCTGATCGACTGGAACGGCGACTACGCCAGCTTCCTGGTGCACAAGGAAGCCGCACTGGCCGCTGAAGAAACCGCCAACGCGCTGTTCGACAAGCGCCTGGCCCAGGAAGAGGTATGGATCCGCCAGGGCATCAAGGCCCGGCGGACCCGTAACGAAGGTCGCGTGCGCGCCCTCAAGGCCTTGCGTGTCGAGCGTGGTGAGCGCCGCGAGCGCCAGGGCAAAGCCAATATCCAGATCGAGTCGGCGGAAAAATCCGGCAAGCAGGTGATGGTCCTGGAAAACGTCAGCTTCGCTCACCCGCAAGGGCCGATGCTGGTCAAGGACTTCTCCATGGTGCTGCAGCGCGAGGACCGTATCGGCCTGCTGGGCGCCAACGGTACCGGCAAGACCACCCTGCTCAAGCTGATGCTCGGCGATTTGCAGCCCACCGGCGGCAAGGTCGAGAGCGGCACCAAGCTGGAAGTGGCTTACTTCGACCAGATGCGTCACCAGCTCGACCTGGAAAAAACCGTTATCGAAAACTTGGCAGAAGGCCGCGATTTCATCGAGATCGATGGCCAGAACCGCCATGTCCTGAGCTACCTGGGCGACTTCCTGTTCAGCCCGCAGCGTGCTCGTACGCCGGTCAAGGCGCTGTCGGGTGGTGAGCGTGCGCGTTTACTGCTGGCCAAGCTGTTCAGCAAGCCGGCCAACCTGCTGGTGCTGGACGAACCGACCAACGACCTGGACGTGGAAACCCTCGAGCTGCTCGAGGAGGTGCTGTGCAACTACAAGGGCACGGTACTGATGGTCAGCCACGACCGGGCCTTCCTCGACAACGTGGTCACCAGCACCCTGGTGTTCGAAGGCGAGGGCAAGGTGCGTGAGTATGTCGGCGGCTATGAAGACTGGATCCGCCAGGGCGGCTCGCCGAAGCTGCTGGGCGTGACCGAGAGCAAGGGCGGCAAGTCCGAGCTCAACAGCGCTGTGGTGGAGAAATCGGTTGAAGCGCCGGCGCCGGTTAGCGCAGCACCGGCGGCAGATGCCAGCAAGAAGAAGCTCAGCTACAAGCTTCAGCGTGAGCTGGAAGCCTTGCCGGGGCAGATTGATGTGATCGAGCAGGCCATGGCCAAGCTGCAGGAAGAAGTCGGTTCGCCGAGCTTCTACCAGCGGCCGATCAGGGAGACCTCGGCGGTGCTGGCCAAGCTTGAGAAGCTGCAGGCTGAGCTGGACGTGCTGGTTGAGCGCTGGGCTGAGCTGGAGGGCTGAGGTTCGGCGCTTGCGCTGATTGGGCGGCCCTCATCGCGGGGCAAGCCCGCTCCCACGCCAGCGCTTTCAGTGCCGGGGGCGTGGGAGCGGGCTTGCCCAGCGATGAGGCCGGTCAGAACCCCGCAGCCCTTAGCTTTCCTTCTTCAGCAGACGCACCGCCAGCACATCGCACGGCGCACCATGCAGCACGTCATTGGCAGTGGAGCCCAGCAGCAGCGCCAGGCCATGACGACCATGGCTGCCGACCACGATCAGGTCGCACTGTTGATCCTTGGCCAGCTGATGAATCTCTTGGCGCGGCTGGCCGTAGACCAGGTGCGAATCACCGCGGTTGATATCGGGGTACTTGTTGTACAAGCGCTCCATGCGCTCCTTGGCCTGGTCGAACTGCTGTTGTTGCAGCTGCGACAGGTCCATCGGCACGTCACCGCCAAAGGCCATGGCCATCGGCTCGACGATGTGTACCAGCGATACCTTCGCGCCGTTAGCCAGAGCGATCGCCTTGGCGCGCTTGATCACCGGGTCGCATTCTTCGGTCAGGTCGACGGCGACCAGAATATGTTGGTATTCCATGGGTGGTACTCCTGACAATCGCGATAGTAGAAGTATGGTCGCTTTCGCGCCGATTAACGTGAAACCTGGCTAACCAGCTCATTTGCAACGCTTTATGGGATCTACAGATATGACGGTATGGCTGGTGGTGTCAATCCTTGCGCTGATTCTCAGCCCTCTGGCGTGGTTGCGCCCCTCACGCAAACAGAGTGAGCAGATGAACCTGCGCCTGGAGGGTCGGCGTATGGGCTTGGCCATGCAATTGGCGCCGCAGCAGTGGCCGCACTGGCTACAAGACCAGCCGCCAAGCCCTTGTCCGCAGTATCACCGGGCGCGGCGCAAAGGGCGCGACGATTGCTGGGCCTACTGGCAGGTGAGTCCCGGGGTATGGTGGAACACGTGGCGTGAGCCTTGTACCGATCCACGCCTGACCGAGCAATTTTCCCGCCTGCCAGGCAATGTCTATTTGGTCGAAGCCAATACCCAGATGATCGCTCTTTACTGGGGAGAGCGCGGTGATAGCTCTGTGTTGCAGAATATTGCCCAGACCTTGGAAACCCTCGCTTAAACCATCAAAACGACATCGCGGGGCAAACCCGCTCCCGCGTTAGCGTGGAGTGGGCTTGCCCCGCGATGCGTTCTGCAGCCGCAGAAAGGCCAGGCAGGCCGGGAAACATTCGACTCGCCCCTCACTATAGCTAGCCACAGCGAATTTGCGATCGGCCAAACGCATTTTCCTCCCCGCCTCTTTGTTTATCGCTGCGATGAATGTCTGGGGATCACTGTCATGAGGGTTTGCACCCGAGCGTTGCAAAATGACCGGAAAGTCGCGTTTTCACACTGCTTGCGAGCATTTGACAACGTCGATCATTTCGGAGAATGTGTGCATACCCAAATCAAACGGGCGTATGAATTGAGCGTTTGTATGTCAGACCGCTCGTACGAATCCCGACTATCGCGCTGACGGGTGTGCCTGGTAAGACCGCTGAATAGACAGCGTTTCAGCCAGCGTTCGGCGTGTACAGTTCAGCTTCCATATCGTGGAGATCAGTTGATGATTTACGAAGGTAAAGCCATCACGGTTAAGGCTCTTGAAAGCGGCATCGTCGAACTCAAATTCGACCTCAAGGGTGAGTCCGTCAACAAGTTCAACCGCCTGACCCTGGACGAACTGCGCCAGGCCGTAGCTGCCATCAAGGGCGACGCTTCGGTCAAGGGCGTTATCGTCAGCAGTGGCAAGGACGTGTTCATCGTCGGCGCCGACATCACCGAATTCGTCGACAACTTCAAGCTGCCCGAGGCCGAACTGGTCGCTGGTAACCTGGAAGCCAATCGCATCTTCAATGACTTTGAAGACCTCGGCGTGCCTACTGTCGCTGCCATCAACGGCATCGCTTTGGGCGGTGGCCTGGAAATGTGCCTGGCCGCCGACTACCGGGTCATGTCCAGCAGCGCCAAGATTGGCCTGCCGGAAGTCAAGCTGGGCATCTACCCAGGCTTTGGCGGCACCGTGCGCCTGCCGCGCCTGATCGGTTCGGACAACGCCATCGAGTGGATTGCCGCCGGTAAGGAAAACCGTGCCGAAGACGCCCTGAAAGTCGGCGCAGTCGACGCTGTAGTCGCACCTGAGCTGCTGCAGGCCGCCGCCCTGGACCTGATCAAGCGCGCCATCAGTGGTGAGCTGGATTACCAGGCCAAGCGCCAGCCCAAGCTTGAGAAACTCAAGCTCAATGCCATCGAGCAGATGATGGCGTTCGAAACCGCCAAAGGCTTCGTTGCCGGCCAAGCGGGCCCGAACTACCCGGCGCCGGTCGAAGCGATCAAGTCGATCCAGAAAGCGGCCAACTTCGGCCGTGACAAGGCGCTGGAAGTCGAAGCCGCAGGTTTTGCCAAACTGGCCAAGACCGACGTCGCCGCCAGCCTGATTGGCTTGTTCCTCAACGATCAGGAGCTCAAGCGCAAGGCCAAGGCACATGACCAGATCGCCCGGGACGTGAAACAGGCCGCCGTGCTCGGCGCCGGTATCATGGGTGGCGGTATCGCCTACCAGTCGGCGGTCAAGGGTACGCCTATCCTGATGAAGGATATTCGTGAAGACGCCATTCAGTTGGGCTTGAACGAAGCCTCCAAGCTGCTCGGCAACCGCGTCGAGAAGGGCCGTCTGACCCCGGCGAAGATGGCCGAGGCGCTCAATGCCATTCGCCCGACCCTGTCCTATGGCGATTTTGCCAATGTCGACATCGTCGTCGAGGCGGTGGTCGAGAACCCCAAGGTCAAGCAAGCCGTGCTGGCTGAAGTGGAAGGCCAGGTCAAGGAAGATGCGATCCTCGCTTCCAACACCTCGACCATCTCCATCAACCTGCTGGCCAAAGCCCTCAAGCGCCCAGAAAACTTCGTCGGCATGCACTTCTTCAACCCGGTGCACATGATGCCGCTGGTGGAAGTGATCCGTGGCGAGAAGTCCAGCGAAGTGGCCGTGGCCACCACCGTTGCCTATGCCAAGAAAATGGGCAAGAACCCGATCGTGGTCAACGACTGCCCGGGCTTTTTGGTCAACCGCGTGCTGTTCCCGTACTTCGGCGGCTTCGCCAAGCTGGTCAGCGCTGGCGTCGACTTCGTGCGCATCGACAAGGTCATGGAAAAGTTCGGCTGGCCGATGGGCCCGGCCTACCTGATGGACGTGGTCGGTATCGACACCGGCCACCACGGCCGCGACGTGATGGCCGAAGGCTTCCCGGACCGCATGAAGGACGATCGCCGCTCTGCCGTCGACGCCCTCTACGAGGCCAATCGCCTCGGCCAGAAGAACGGCAAGGGCTTCTATGCCTATGAGACCGACAAGCGCGGCAAGCCGAAGAAAGTCGCCGATGCCAGCGTGCTGGATGTGCTCAAGCCGATCGTCTTCGAACAACGTGAAGTCAGCGACCAGGACATCATCAACTGGATGATGATCCCGCTGTGCCTGGAAACCGTCCGTTGCCTGGAAGATGGCATTGTCGAAACCGCCGCCGAGGCCGATATGGGCCTGGTGTACGGCATCGGCTTCCCTCCCTTCCGTGGGGGCGCGCTGCGCTACATCGACTCGATCGGGGTCGCTGAGTTCGTCGCCCTGGCCGACCAGTACGCCGATCTGGGGCCGCTGTACCACCCCACCGCGAAGCTGCGAGAAATGGCCAAGACTGGCCAGCGCTTCTTCAACTGAGCGCCCAAACGAGTTAGAGCGAGAGTATTGATATGAGCCTGAATCCAAGAGACGTGGTGATTGTCGACTTCGGTCGGACCCCGATGGGCCGTTCCAAGGGTGGCATGCACCGCAACACCCGTGCCGAAGACATGTCCGCGCACCTGATCAGCAAACTGCTGGAGCGTAACGACAAGGTCGATCCAAAAGAAGTCGAGGACGTGATCTGGGGCTGCGTCAACCAGACCCTGGAGCAGGGCTGGAACATCGCCCGCATGGCCTCCTTGATGACCCAGATCCCGCACACCTCGGCTGCGCAAACCGTCAGCCGCCTGTGTGGCTCGTCGATGAGCGCGCTGCACACCGCCGCCCAGGCGATCATGACTGGCAATGGTGACGTGTTCGTCATCGGTGGCGTCGAGCACATGGGCCACGTCAGCATGATGCATGGCGTCGACCCTAACCCGCATATGTCGCTGCATGCGGCAAAAGCCTCGGGTATGATGGGCCTGACTGCCGAAATGCTTGGCAAGATGCATGGCATCAGCCGTGAACAGCAAGATGCCTTTGGCTTGCGCTCGCACCAGCTCGCTCACAAGGCGACCCTGGAAGGCAAGTTCAAGGACGAGATCATCCCGATGCAGGGTTATGACGAAAACGGCTTCCTCAAGGTCTTTGACTTCGACGAAACCATTCGCCCTGACACCACCCTGGAAAGCCTGGCCGCCCTCAAGCCTGCCTTCAATCCAAAAGGTGGTACGGTCACTGCCGGTACTTCATCGCAGATCACTGACGGTGCTTCGTGCATGATCGTCATGTCTGGCCAGCGCGCCATGGACCTCGGCATCCAGCCGCTGGCGGTGATTCGCTCCATGGCAGTAGCCGGCGTCGACCCGGCAATCATGGGTTACGGCCCGGTGCCATCGACCCAGAAAGCCCTCAAGCGCGCCGGCCTGACCATGGCCGATATCGACTTCATCGAGCTCAACGAAGCCTTCGCCGCACAGGCCCTGCCAGTGCTGAAAGATTTGAAAGTGCTCGACAAGATGAATGAGAAGGTTAACCTGCACGGCGGCGCCATTGCTCTGGGCCACCCGTTCGGTTGCTCCGGTGCACGTATTTCGGGCACCCTGCTCAACGTCATGAAGCAAAATGGCGGTACCCTGGGCGTCGCCACCATGTGTGTCGGCCTGGGCCAAGGCATCACCACTGTCTTCGAACGCGTCTGATCGCGATCGCTAGGCAGCAACCGGGGCCATGTGCCCCGGTTTTTGTTTTTTACAGAATTTGTTCAAGAGGGTCAGCGAGATGCACATACAGCCAGGCGTATACCGCCACTACAAGGGCCCTGAGTATCGTGTATTCGGCGCTGCGCGGCATTCCGAAAGCGAAGAGTGGGTAGTCTTCTACCAATGCCTGTATGGTGATTACGGGCTTTGGGTGCGACCCCTTTCGATGTTCCTGGAGTCAGTCGAGGTTGACGGCGAGCAGGTGCCACGCTTTGCTTTGGTCACGGTCGAAGAAGGGCGGTTCGAGCATCCCGGTGCAGACCAGGCTTAGTCGACTGCGCTTGACCTCACCCTGTTGCCACTATATATAGCGGTGCCGCGTGCGGCACCTGACGCGTTTTTCATTTTCAGATTCAGGAATACTCCGATCCATGGGCAAATCGCTGGTCATTGTGGAATCCCCGGCCAAGGCCAAGACCATCAACAAGTACCTGGGCAGCCAGTACGTGGTGAAGTCGAGTATCGGCCACATCCGTGACCTCCCCACCAGCGGTTCGGCCAGCACCAGTAAGGAGCCGGCGGCCAAGCGTGGCAAGGCTGCAGCGGGTGAGGCGCCGGCCTTGTCGCCGAAAGAGAAGGCTCGGCGCCAGCTGGTCGCGCGTATGGGCGTCGATCCGGATGCGGGCTGGAAGGCCAAGTACGAGATCCTGCCGGGCAAGGAAAAGGTCATCGACGAGTTGCGTCGTTTGGCCAAAGATGCCGACACCATCTATCTCGCGACCGACTTGGACCGCGAAGGGGAGGCGATTGCCTGGCACCTGCGTGAGGCCATCGGCGGTGACGACACTCGCTACAAACGCGTGGTGTTCAACGAAATCACCAAGAAAGCCATCCAGGAGGCGTTCTCGCAGCCGGGTGAGCTGGATATCGACCGGGTCAACGCCCAGCAGGCACGGCGCTTCCTCGATCGCGTCGTGGGCTATATGGTCTCGCCGCTGCTGTGGTCGAAGATCGCCCGCGGCCTGTCGGCAGGTCGCGTGCAGTCGGTAGCGGTCAAGCTGGTGGTCGAGCGTGAGCGCGAGATTCGTGCCTTCAACCCTGAAGAGTACTGGGAAGTGCACGCCGACCTTGGCACCGCCAAGGATGCCAAGGTGCGTTTCGAAGTGGCGCGCGAGAAGGGTGAAGCCTTCAAGCCGCTCAACGAAGCCCAGGCCATGGCTGCCCTGGACAAGCTCAAGGCCTCCAGCTACAGCGTGGCCAAGCGCGAAGACCGGCCAACCAGCAGCAAGCCTTCGGCGCCGTTCATTACCTCGACCCTGCAGCAGGCCGCGAGCAATCGCCTGGGGTACGGCGTGAAGAAGACCATGATGATGGCGCAGCGCTTGTACGAAGCCGGCTACATCACCTACATGCGTACCGACTCGACCAACCTGTCGGCTGACGCTGTGGACATGGCTCGCAGCTACATCGAGAAAGAATTCGGCAAGCAGTACCTGCCTGAAGCGCCGATCGTGTACGGCAGCAAGGCAGGCGCCCAGGAGGCGCACGAGGCGATTCGTCCTTCCGATGTCAACACCCATCCCACCAAGCTCAGTGGCATGGAGCGTGACGCCGAGCGTCTGTACGAGTTGATCTGGCGCCAATTCCTGGCCTGCCAGATGCCGCCTGCGCAGTACCTGTCCACCAGCGTCACAGTCAACGCCGGTGACTTCGAGCTGCGTGCCAAGGGCCGTATCCTCAAGTTCGACGGTTACACCCGGGTGCTGCCGCAACAGAGCAAGCCAGGCGAAGACGATGTGCTGCCGGACATGGCCCAGGGCGAGGCGCTCAAGCTGATCAAGCTCGACCCAAGCCAGCACTTCACCAAGCCGCCGGCGCGCTTTACCGAAGCCAGCCTGGTCAAGGAAATGGAAAAGCGTGGCATTGGCCGTCCATCGACCTATGCGGCGATCATTTCCACCATCCAGGACCGTGGCTATGTGACCCTGCATAACCGCCGCTTCTACTCCGAGAAGATGGGCGACATCGTCACCGAGCGTCTGTCGGAGAGCTTCTCCAACCTGATGGACTACGGCTTCACCGCCGACATGGAAGAAAACCTCGACGACGTCGCCCAGGGCGAGCGCGATTGGAAGAACGTTCTCGACGAGTTCTATGGCGACTTCAGCAAGAAGCTGCAGACTGCCGAGTCGTCGGAAAACGGCATGCGCGCCAACCAGCCGACCATGACCAACATTCCGTGCAAGGAATGCGGCCGGCCGATGATGATTCGTACCGCCTCCACCGGCGTGTTCCTGGGCTGCTCAGGCTACAGCCTGCCGCCTAAAGAGCGCTGCAAGGCTACCGTCAACCTGGTGCCAGGCGACGAAATTGCCGCCGACGACGAAGGTGAGTCGGAGTCGCGGGTGCTGTTGGGCAAGCATCGCTGCCCGATCTGCGCCACGGCGATGGATGCTTACCTGCTCGATGAGAAGCACAAGCTGCACATCTGCGGTAACAACCCAGATTGCGTCGGCTACGAGATCGAGCAAGGCAGCTACCGCATCAAGGGCTACGAAGGGCCGAGCCTGGAGTGCGACAAGTGTGGCAGCGAGATGCAGCTCAAGACTGGCCGTTTCGGCAAGTTCTTCGGTTGCACCAATCCTGCGTGCAAGAACACCCGCAAGCTGCTCAAGAGCGGCGAAGCGGCGCCACCGAAGATGGATAAGGTGGACATGCCGGAGCTTAAGTGCGAGAAGGTCAACGACACCTACGTGTTGCGTGACGGCGCTTCGGGACTGTTCCTGGCTGCCAGCCAGTTCCCGAAAAACCGCGAGACGCGTGCACCGCTGGTAATGGAAATCATCCCGCACAAGCACGAGATCGATCCGAAGTATCACTTCCTCTGCGAAGCGCCGCAGAAAGACCCGGAAGGTCGCCCGGCGGTGATCCGCTACAGCCGTAAGACCAAGGAGCAGTACGTGCAGTCCGAGGTCGATGGCAAGCCGACGGGTTGGAAGGCGTTCTACGATGGCAGCGCGTGGAAGGTAGAAGACAAGCGCTGATCGATCCTGGCTGAACATTCGCGGGGCAAGCAAGCTGCCACCCTAGGGCTCGAGTTTGAGTCCAGGGCGTGGGAGCGGGCTTGCCCCGCGATGTTTTTGGGCTTGCGATAGGGCAGGGCGATGGCTGAAACTGAGCTATCGCCTTGCAGCCTTTGGGAGGGCATTTGAAATGGCCCAGGAACTCTACACCCGCACCAACCAGAAACTGTTCTTTGCCGGTCTTGCACTGGAATCCATGGCCAAGGCTGAGCAAAGCCGGGCGATGAACGCCCAGGGGTTGATCCAGGCTGAGCGCGAATCGGCGCTGTTTCACCTGTATGGCGCGCTGCTGGGGTTGTGCCACGAAATCGGTGGTTTCTATCGTCTGCCCCAGGCTAACGCCTCGCGTGCTGAGTTGTTGCTCAACGATGAAGTCCTGCAAAGCGTGGCGATTCCGGAAATGGCCGAGATGCTCGAACTGGCGCGCCAACCGGAAACCTGGCTGGCGCAATTGCTAGCAGCTTATGCCGATTTGTTCCGACCACCTGTCGCCAAGAAAGTCGCCAAAACCGACGTTACCCAGCCGCTGATTCAAGCCATAAATCTCGACGAAGCTGAGCAGCCCGCGCTATCTCGGGAAGAACTGGAAAGCTGGCGGAAAAATCTGAAAGATCTGGTGCGACGTTTTCGTGACGCGTTGAGTGAGTGCTGATAGGCCACTTGGCTGGTACAATGCCCGCCTTTCGTGGAGAACAGCCCTTTATGTCAACGTCCTTTCTTGAAATTGTAGAGTTGCCTGATGGCCGGATCGAGCTGCGTCGCGCCGAAGATGAAGGCTCTCTGGTAACCCTGGATTTCTCCGAGGACGCCAAGGCATTCCTACAGGGGCAGCACGTTGAAGTGGCCAAGGCCATGCTCAGTGTTGGTGTGCAGATGGCAGGCAAGCTGGTCGAAGGTGACTTCGAACGCGAAGAAGGCCCGCGCGTTCTGCACTGAGTTTCAGCTACACGATAGCGATCAATACAGGCAAAGCCTGAACATCAGCCGAGGCGGATGTTCAGGCTTTGTGCATTTCCGCTGTTTGCAGCGCGGGTCAGCTGCTGACGGGTGTTGGCGTTGAGGTTGCCCAGCCAGCTGACTACGGTGTGGCTGTGGCCAAGGCGCAGGGCTTCACAGGCCAGCTGCAGGGCGCTCTGGTTGCCGCCCGGTTGCAGCAGCAGGATGCGTTCGCGGTTAAGGCCTGCATCGCGCAGCCAGGCCTGGGTTAGGCTGGAGGGTGGGGCGATCAGGGTTAGCCAGCGTGCATCTTGCTCTTCGCTCAGGTCGCGTAGCACAGGCGCCAACAGGCTTTGGCAGTGACCCGGCGCACCGCGCAGGGCCAGTTCGCTGAACCGCTCGGGCTGGCTGCTCTTGCGCGCGTGTGCGCTAGCCTTCAGGCCCGGCAGTACCGGTTCGGCCAGAAAGGCTTCGAACAGCGGTAGCTGGGCGGACTGGGGTGCGTGGATGAACTGCTGCATGGCGCCTCCTGGATCAGCGGCGTATGACGCCGACACTCAAGCCCTCGATAACCAGCTCCTGTTGTTTCAGGTCGACTTCGATGGGGGCGAATTCGGGGTTCTCGGCGATCAGCCAGACCTTGCTGCCTTCGCGCTTGAAGCGCTTGACGGTCACTTCATCACCGATACGGGCGACGACGATCTGGCCATTGCGGGCCTCGCGGCAGGTGTGTACCGCCAGCAGGTCGCCGTCGAAGATACCGACGTCCTTCATGCTCATGCCGTGGACACGCAACAGGTAGTCGGCAGGCGGGTGGAAGAAGGTCGGGTTGATGTTGCAGGATTGCTCGATGTGCTGCTCGGCGAGAATCGGCGCACCGGCCGCGACCCGGCCAATGATCGGCAAGCCGCTTTCTTCAGCCTTGGCTTCGTGGCCAGGGATGCGGATGCCGCGGGATGCGCCTGGGGTCATCTCGATTGCACCCTTGCGGGCCAGGGCCTTGAGATGCTCCTCGGCAGCGTTGGGCGACTTGAAGCCCAGTTCCTGGGCAATCTCGGCCCGCGTTGGCGGGAAGCCGTTGTCGTCGAGGCAGCGTTTGATGAAAGCCAGGATCTCGGCTTGGCGGGGCGTCAGTTTCAGCATGGCGAGCGCTCTGTCTTTTTATACAGTGACTGGGATTATATACAGTAGATGGCCCGCTGCAAGCAGTTAACTGAAGAAGATGCGTGAGGGGGCGTATTGCGGGGGCTGCAGCTTGATGCGCAGCGCTGTGTTTTAATGGCGACCCATGGGTCACCGAGCCTTGACAGATGATGGCCTGAAACGTATGTTTCAAACAACTGTTTGTCAGGCCCCGTCCCGGAGTAGTGAGTAGTCATGGCCCAATCGGAAACCGTTGAACGCATTCTCGATGCTGCCGAGCAGCTATTCGCGGAAAGGGGGTTCGCGGAAACCTCGTTGCGGCTTATCACCAGCAAGGCCGGGGTCAACCTGGCGGCGGTTAACTATCACTTCGGCTCCAAGAAGGCCCTGATCCAGGCAGTCTTCTCGCGCTTCCTCGGCCCCTTCTGTGCCAGCTTGGAGCGTGAGCTGGAGCGTCGCCAGGCGCGTCCGGAGAGCAAGCCCAGCCTTGAAGAACTGCTCGAGATGCTGGTCGAGCAGGCGCTGGTAGTGCAGCCGCGCAGCAACAATGACCTGTCGATCTTCATGCGTTTGCTGGGCCTTGCGTTCAGTCAGAGCCAGGGCCACCTGCGGCGCTACCTGGAAGACATGTACGGCAAGGTATTCCGTCGTTACATGTTGTTGGTCAATGAAGCAGCCCCGCGTATTCCGCCGCTCGAATTGTTCTGGCGGGTGCACTTCATGCTCGGCGCCGCGGCGTTCAGCATGTCGGGTATCAAGGCCCTGCGGGCGATTGCCGAGACCGATTTCGGTATCAATACCTCGATCGAGCAGGTCATGCGCCTGATGGTGCCGTTCCTGGCGGCCGGTATGCGCGCCGACAGCGGTGTCACCGATGAGGCCATGGCCGCAGCGCAACTGCGCCCGCGGGCCAAGTCCAGCGCCTCCAGCGCCCCCGCCAAGGCCTGAGCGCCGAGGCTGGGCGAGCAAGGGCAGTTGGGCTAAGCTAGCGCCCATGCCCGACCTCGATTTCCTGCACATTTCCCTCGCCGACCAGCACCTCTACGGTTTTGCCCATGGGCAGTTGCGTCTGCGCCTGGCGGTTTCCACCGCGCGCAACGGTGCCGGTGAGCTCAATGGTTCGGGTTGCACCCCACGCGGCCTGCATCAGGTGCGGGCCAAGATCGGTGCCGGCTTGCCCCTAGGCGCTGTGTTGAGCAGTCGCCGCTGGACGGGTGAGGTGTGGTCGCCGGCGCTGCACGCAGCATTTCCCGGGCGCGACTGGATCCTCAGTCGCATCTTCTGGCTCAGTGGCTGCGAACCCGGGGTCAATCGTCTGGGTCGGCGCGACACGTTTCGCCGCTATATCTATCTGCACGGCACGCCGGATACGCAACCGCTGGGTATACCCCTGTCCCATGGCTGCGTACGCCTGCGCAATGTCGATTTACTGGACCTGTTCGATCGCGTACCCGCCCACTGCCCGGTGCGGATCGACGAGGCCGCATGCCCGCAATGGCTTTCCCTGAATATCGAATGAAGGACTTTCCATGACTGCCAGCCTGCAAGGCTCCCTGATGGTCGACATCGCCGGTCACTGGCTGACCGCCGAGGACCGGCATCTGCTGCGCCAGCCCGAAGTGGCCGGCCTGATCATCTTTGCGCGTAACATCGACAGTCCGCGCCAGGTGCGTGAGCTGTGCGCTTCGATTCGCGCCATTCGCCCTGACCTGATTCTTGCCGTCGATCAGGAGGGTGGCCGGGTCCAGCGCTTGCGCCAAGGCTTTGTGCGCCTGCCAGCGATGCGCGCAATCGCCGATAACGACAACGCCGAGTACCTGGCCGAGCAGTGCGGGTGGCTGATGGCCACCGAGGTGTTGGCGGTAGGCCTGGACTTGAGCTTCGCGCCGGTGCTGGATCTTGATCATCAGCGCAGCGCAGTGGTGGGTAGTCGTGCGTTCGAGGGCAATCCTGAGCGTGCCACGCAGCTGGCCGGTGCATTTATCCGCGGCATGAATGCTGCGGGTATGGCCGCTTGCGGCAAGCACTTCCCGGGGCACGGTTGGGCCGAGGCCGATTCGCATGTGGCGATTCCCACTGACGAGCGCAGCCTTGAGCAACTGCGCCAGGCCGACCTGGTGCCCTTCACCCGTCTTAGCGGCCAATTGGCGGCGGTAATGCCGGCGCATGTCATTTACCCGCAAATCGACACTCAGCCTGCTGGTTTTTCCCGACGCTGGTTGCAGGACATCCTGCGCGGCGAGTTGGGCTTCGACGGGGTGATCTTCAGTGATGACTTGTCGATGGCTGGGGCGCATGTGGTGGGCGATGCTGCCAATCGGATCGAGGCGGCGTTGACTGCTGGTTGCGATATGGGCCTGGTATGCAACGACCGGGCAGCGGCGGAGCTCGCCCTGAGTGCGGCGCAGCGCTTGAAGGTCAAGCCGTCGCCGCGGATTGCCGGGATGCGCGGGCGTGGTTTTGCACGCACTGATTATCGGCAGCAGCCGCGTTGGCTGGAGGCGTTGGGGGCCTTGAGGGAGGCGCAGCTGGTCGATTGACAGCTTGGCCCTCATCGCAGGGCAAGCCCGCTCCCACAGCCCCACGATGAGGCTGTGGCGATGGCTATTTGCCGCGCTTGCCTGGCAACGGCGCAAACAGCGCTTCAATCTCCTCATCTCCAAGCCGCCACTGACCCGCCTGGCCGCCATCGAGCAGCCCGGCTGCCAGCGCCGCTTTTTCCTGCTGGAGCAGCTGGATCTTTTCTTCGACTGTCCCCCGGGTAATCAGCTTGAACACGAACACCGGTTTGTCCTGGCCGATGCGGTAGGCGCGGTCGGTAGCCTGGTTCTCGCTGGCGGGGTTCCACCAGGGGTCGTAGTGAATCACGGTATCAGCCGCAGTCAGGTTCAAGCCGGTGCCGCCGGCCTTGAGGCTGATCAGGAACACCTCGCTATCGCCCTTCTGGAACTGCTGCACCGGCGCGCGGCGGTCACGGGTATCGCCGGTCAGCAGGCTGTAGCGGATCTCGCGCTTCTCAAGCTCCTGCTCGATCAGCGCCAGCATCGAGGTGAACTGCGAAAACAGCAGTACCCGGCGGCCTTCGCTGAGCAGCTCTTCGAGCATCTGCATCAGGCTGCCTAGCTTGCCTTTGTCGGCCTGGTTGCCTTTGCTCTCCACGCTCTTGACCAAACGCAGGTCGCAGCACACCTGGCGCAGCTTGAGCAGGGCGTCGAGGATGACGATCTGGCTGCGCGCTGCGCCATTGCGCGCCAGTTCGTCGCGGACCTTCTTGTCCATCGCCACCCGCACCGCTTCATAGGTATCGCGTTGGGCGTCGCTGAGCTCGACCCAGTGGACCATCTCGGTCTTGGCGGGTAGATCCTGCGCCACTTGCTCTTTGGTGCGTCGCAGCAGGAACGGGCGGATGCGACTGGCCAGGTGGGCCATGCGTTCGTGGTCGCCGTGGCGCTCGATCGGGGTGCGGTAGTCGTGGTTGAAGCGTTTGAGATCGCCCAGCCAGCCGGGCATCAGGAAGTGGAACAGCGACCATAGCTCGCCCAGGTTGTTTTCCATCGGCGTGCCCGTCAGGCATAGGCGCTGAGTGGCTTGTAGCTCGCAAACGGCCAGGGCGGCCTTGCTGGTGCTGCTCTTGATGTTCTGCGCTTCGTCGAGCACCAGCGTATGCCAAGGTTGCGCGCGCAGATGTTCAAGGTCGCGAGGGACCAGGGCGTAGGTGGTCAGAATCAGGTCGTACTCACTCAGCGTGGCAAAATGCTTGCTGCGGCCTGGGCCGTGCAGGGCGAGTACGCGCAAGTCGGGGGCGAAGCGCTGGGCCTCGTCCAGCCAGTTGGGTACCAGGCTGGTGGGCATGACCGCCAGGGCTGGCTGCTGCAGGCGTCCGTGCTGCTTTTCCAGCAGCAGGTGGGCGAGGGTTTGCAGGGTCTTGCCCAGGCCCATGTCATCGCCAAGGATGCCGCCGGTGCCCATCTCACGCAGCGCCTGTAGCCAGTTCAGGCCCTGTTGCTGGTAAGGGCGCAAGGTGGCCTTGAGCTGTTTGGGCGGCTCGACCTCAAGCTCGCGGGCGTCACGCAGGCGCCGACCGAGGCCGCGTACGTGCTCGCCGCCTTCCCAGTGCAGCGGCAGGTGCTCGATATCGTTCAGGCGGGCGGCGTCGGCTCGGTCCAGGCGCAAGGCGGGGCCTGCGGCGTCCTCGTGCAGATAGAGCTCGCCCAGGGTGCCCATCACCGCCTTGATGCGGCCGTAGGGCAGGGCTACCCGCAGGGCCGGGCTCTCTGGTCGGCTCCGGTTGAGGTCGATCAGCAGGTGTTCATCGTCATTGCGCCGGGCCAGCTCGCTGGGGCGCAATAGCTCGGGGTTGCTGCGCAGCAGCTGCAGGACGATCGGCAGCAGGCTGTGGCGTTCCCCATCGACGACAATGCCCAGCTCCAGATCGAACCATTCATGGCCAGGGGCTTCCTCGACCGTGGCGTACCAGTCGTCCACCTCGTGCAGGTTGAAGGCGAAGTCGCGGTGTACTTCGACCTCCCAGCCGGCCTCGCGCAGGCGCGGCAGGCCTTCGCGGGCGAACTGCAGCCAGGCTTCATCGTCGGGCAGTTGGTGCATGTCGCCAGCGCTGTCGGGCAGGGCCTTGCTCTGTCGGGTGGCCGGCTTGAAGCCGAACTCACGCAGGGTTTTGCGAATGGCCTGCTCGGCCTGGGGTTGGCGTTGGATGCGCTGGCTGGTCTCGCCGACCAGGCGGGTCAGCGGTTTGTCATCAGTGCCGGTGGCGCGCAGGCCGTCGTAGTCGAAGGCGAGGGCGGCGCGGTGTTGCATCTGGCGCTGCATGCGTCCGGTCTTGGGCATGTAGGCGCTGAATTCGAGGCTACCCAGGGTCAGCCGCGGCGTGGGGGTGAGGCTATCAATGGTTTCACTGCGCACTGGCGTTGGCGTTGGCACGTGACGGTTCAGGGCGTTCAGGCGATGGCTCAAGGGGATGACCAGGTGTTCGGGTACGTTGGGTGCGCGTGCTAGTTGGCTGGCGATGAAGGGGTCCAGGTCGTGGCTGAGTTTACCCACCAGGTGATGTTCGGTATCGATGTAATACAGCGGGTCGAGCGGCAGGGCGAGCAGGGGCATGTGTTCATCGTCATACCAGGCGCCGCGATAACTGCCGTTGTTCAGACGCACCCAACGAAACGCGGCATGCCGTACCGGCCCGGCGGCGAGGGTTGCCTGGGGCTCGGCGAGCAGCACTCGCCCGGTTGCCAAGGCGTACTCCAACAGCTCTGCACCCTTCTTGCCTTCCAGGCAAAGCATGGGCAGTGCCGCGCCTCTGCTCTGGGTATCGATCAGGCGTAGCACGCGTGCGTCTTCGTCGGTGACGTAGCGCGGGGTGTAGTAGATCATCTCCGGCATCGAGGTGATGCGGCTCAGCTTCAGGTGGCCGTCGGCTTGCAGGGTGCCCTTCCTCGCTGTCAGCAGCCAGCGCTGTTGGTCAAGGCTGATCTGGTAATAGATGGCCGGTCCTTTGCGCGAGGCTTCGCGGGCTTTGGCGGCTGTGGTTGGCGCTTCCAGGCCCTCCACCCATTTGCTCAGCTCGTGCGGCAAGGCAAGGGTGTGGTCGTTCAGCGCTGGCCGATCACCCTGCAGATGAAAAAGGGCGGCGGCGCAGTGCTTGCAGTTGATCCCGACCGGGCAGGAGCAGCGTGCCAGGACCCGCAGCCTGCCAGCATTCATCACCAGGTTGATCTTCTGGCTGTAGAGATGCCGAGCAGAGCCGGTGCAGGTCGACTCGATGGTGTTGTCATGGATCGAGTGAAGGGTCACGCGGTCCTGTGCGGCATAGTCGCGACCACGCCCAAGTGCGCCGGGATCGAAATCTGCGGTCCAGCTTTCGTGGTCCCTGAGCAGTTGCTGCGTCTCGCTCTCGCTCTCGCTCACTTCACTGCTCCATCATCTCCGGATCCATCACCGGCAGCTTGCGCGCACCGACCGGCGCGACTTTCAGCAGCAGGGCCAGATGCCCGCCATCGAGGAAGGTCAGCTGGCCGCTCTTCATGTTGCTGTTGATTTGCTTGAACTGCTCGCTGCGCAGCACGCTGCCATTGCCGTCGAGTTGGTTGACCCAGAAGTTCGCCTCAACGGCGATGAAGCGGCCTTCGGTGAGGCTCAGGTTGCCTTCGATGGGGAAATGGCCGAATTGCTCTTCACCGGCGCCGACGGCAATCCGGCTTGGCTCGCTGCCAAGCTGTTGTTGCCAGGCCTTGTGCAGCAGCACGGTGTAGCTGGGCGTCGCTTCCAGGCGAGTGGCCTCATCGCCCAGCACGGGCGGACGTTCAGCGTCCTTGGCCAGGCGTGGGGCGCCGGCGCTCCAGTCTTCCGGGGCGAACTGGCTGGTCACTGCCGGCACATCGTTCTGGCGCACCAGAATCATTTCTACCTGATACAGGCCTTCGGCGAAGGCGGCCGGCGCAAACAGCGTCAGCAGCAAGGTCAGGCAACGGATGGCACGCATGGATCTTCCTTCAGGCAGTCTGTGGGGTCAGGCGCTCGAAGAGCGCCTCCAGGGTATTGAAGCGTTCGTCGGGGCGTTCCATCGGCACCAGGAAGCGGAACTGGGTTGCGCCTTCGAACTTGTAGCGTTTGGGCTGGCCCTGGATCAGTTTGATCAGGGTCAGCGGGTCGACCGGCGTCTGGGCCTCGAACTCGATCTTGCCGCCATTGGGGCCGCCATCGACTTTCTTGATGCCGAGCTTTTCCGCCTGCAGCTTGAGCTGGGTCAGGCGGATCAGGTTCTTGGTCGGCTCTGGCAGCAGGCCGAAGCGATCGATCATTTCCACTTGCAGGTCCTTGAGGCCTTCTTCGTCGGCCGCCGAGGCGATGCGCTTGTACAGGATCAAGCGGGCGTGCACGTCGGGCAGGTAGTCCTCGGGGATCAGTGCCGGCAGGCGCAGGTTGATCTCCGGGCCGCCGCCCAGAGGTTGCTCAAGGTTTGGCTGGGTGCCCTTGCGAATGGCCTTGACCGCGCGCTCGAGCATTTCCATGTAGAGGGTAAAGCCCACTGCCTGGATCTGCCCGCTCTGGCCTTCGCCGAGCAGCTCACCGGCACCACGGATTTCCAGGTCGTTGGTGGCCAGCACGAAGCCTGCGCCCAGGTCCTGGGTATTGGCGATGGCCTCCAGGCGTTTCTCGGCGTCGCTGCTGATTTTCTGCCGGGCAGGCGTGAGCAGATAGGCGTAGGCCTGGTGGTGGCTACGACCGACCCGACCGCGCAGCTGGTGCAGCTGGGCCAGGCCGAACTTGTCGGCACGCTCGATCACGATGGTGTTGGCGCTGGGCACGTCGATGCCGGTCTCGATGATGGTCGAGGCGATCAGCACATTGAAGCGCTTGTGATAGAAGTCGCTCATCACCTGTTCCAGCTCACGCTCACGCATCTGCCCGTGGCCGATGCCGATACGTGCTTCGGGAACCAGCTCGGCGAGGTCGGCGGCACATTTTTCGATGGTTTTCACATCGTTGTGCAGGTAGTACACCTGGCCGCCCCGCAGCAGCTCACGCAGCAGTGCTTCTTTGACCGTGCTGTTGTTCTGCTCCATGACGAAGGTGCGCACCGACAGCCGGCGCGCCGGCGGGGTGGCGATGATCGACAGATCGCGCATGCCGGCCACGGCCATGTTCAGGGTGCGCGGAATAGGCGTGGCGGTCAGGGTGAGGATATCCACTTCGCTGCGCAGGGCCTTGAGCTGTTCTTTCTGACGCACGCCAAAGCGGTGTTCTTCGTCGATCACCACCAGGCCGAGGTCTTTGAAGCGCACATCGTCCTGCAGCAGCTTGTGGGTGCCGATGAGGATGTCGATCTTGCCTTCGGCGAGGTCTGCAGCGGCGCTGGCGATATCCTTGGCCGACTTGAAGCGGCTCATCACCTCGACCGTCACCGGCCAATCGGCGAAGCGGTCACGGAAGCTGTTGTAGTGCTGCTGGGCGAGCAGGGTGGTGGGCACCAGCACGGCCACCTGGCGACCGCTGTGCACGGCGATGAAAGCGGCGCGCATGGCCACTTCGGTCTTGCCAAAGCCGACGTCGCCGCAGACCAGGCGGTCCATCGGCTTGCCGGCGAGCATGTCGGCGCGCACCGCTTCGATGGCGTTCTGCTGGTCGGGGGTTTCCTCGAACGGGAAGCCGGCGCTGAAGGTGGCGTAGTCGGCGGCAGGGTCGGCGAAGGCATAGCCTTTGCGCGCGGCGCGGCGGGCATAGATGTCGAGCAGCTCGGCGGCCACGTCACGCACTTGCTCGGCAGCTTTGCGCTTGGCCTTCTGCCAGGTTTCCGAGCCCAGGCGGTGCAACGGCGCCAGGGCGTCATCGCTGCCGGTGTAGCGGGCGATCAGGTGCAGGTTGGCCACTGGCACATACAGCTTGGCGTTCTCGGCGTATTCGAGGGTCAGGAACTCGGCGGCCTGGCCGTCGATTTCCAGCGTCGCCAGGCCCAGGTAGCGGCCTACGCCATGGTCGATGTGCACCACCGGGGCGCCTTCGCGCAGCTCGGTAAGGTTCTTGATCACCGCATCGTTGGCAGCTTCGCCGCGTTTTTCGCGGCGGCGGCGCTGCATCACCCGTTGGCCGAACAGCGGGCTTTCGGCGATCAGGGCGATGGCCGGGTCATCCAGCAGCAGGCCGTCGTCGAGTGGGGCGATGGTGATTGCCAGGCGCTCTTTGCCGGTGACGAAATCGGTCCAGCCTTCGACTGTCTGGGGCCGTAGTTTGAGGCGTTCGAGCAGCTCCAGCAGCACCTCGCGGCGGCCTGCCGATTCAGCAGTGAACAGCACCCGCCCAGGGAACTGGTCGAGGAAGTTCGCCAGCGCCGCCAAAGGCTGGTTGGCCTTGGCTTCGATGGCCAGGTTGGGCAGGGCGCGCCCGGGGAAGCGTTCGCGGCCGGCGCCGGGCTCGACGTCGTCACTGCTGACCACCACGCGTGGCCACTGTTTGAGCTGGGCGAAGCAGTCCTCGACCGGCAGGAACAACTCTGCTGGCGGCAGCAGCGGGCGGGTCAGGTCGCCGCGGCGATCCTCATAGCGCCCACGCACATCATTCCAGAAGTGCTCCGCCGCCTGTTCGACGCCCGGCAGCGAAAACACCTGGGTGTCGGCCGGCAGGTAGTCGAACAGGGTCGAGGTTTCCTCGAAGAACAGCGGCAGGTAATACTCGATGCCGGCCGGAATGATCCCGCTGGCCAAGTCCTGGAAGATCGCGCTGCGGCGGAAATCGACATCGAAGCGTTCGCGAAAGCGCGCCTTGAAGCGGGTCACTTCCTCTTTCTGCATCGGGAATTCGCGCGCCGGCAGCAGGCGCACCGAGTCGACCTTGTCGATCGAGCGCTGGGTTTCTGGGTCGAACGTGCGCAGGGTCTCGATTTCGTCGTCGAACAGGTCGATCCGGTAGGGCAGCTTGCTGCCCATCGGGTAGAGATCGATCAGTGCCCCGCGCACGGCGAACTCGCCATGTTCGTAGACGGTGTCGACGCAGCGATAGCCGCTGGCCTCCAGGCGGGTGCGCATCTGTTCGACGTCAATCGTCTGGCCAACGTCCAGCACCAGGCTGCTGCCGAGCAGGAACCGCGTCGGCGCCAGGCGGTGCAGGGCAGTGGTGATCGGCACGACCAGAATGCCGTGATCCAGCTCTGGCAGCCGATACAGGCTGGCAATGCGCTGGGAGATGATGTCCTGGTGCGGCGAGAACAGATCGTACGGCAGGGTTTCCCAGTCGGGGAACGGCAGCACCGGCAGGTCCGGGGCGAAGAAGCGCAGCTCCTGCTCCAGACGATCGGCCGCCTGGCTGTCGGCGGTCAGCAACAGGGTGAACCGGCGGGCGCCGCTGGCGGCCTCGGCGATGGCCAGGCTGAGGGCGGCACCGGGCAGGTTGCCCCAGGTTTGTTTGCCGGCTGTGGCCGACATTTGCGGTAGGCGCAGAACTGACACGGGAGATTGCACTCCAAGCGTTGCGGCAAAGAGGTCGATTGTACCGACGCCAGTGCCGGCTGTCAGGCTCGCGAGGGCCAGAACAGCGCTGTGTGGCGACGGCGACAGGCGCTCATTGCCCGATACGCTGTGGGGCGTCATAATGTAGCCCCTTTTTTCTCCCCCTACATGTGGAAGGTTCCCGTGACTCAGAAGCCCGACCAGTGTCTTGGTGAGTGGATCGATCGTGAAGCGCTTGCTGAAGCGATGATCCCGCTTATCGGTCAGCTCTACCGCAATAACAACGTGGTGAGCTCGATCTATGGCCGCAGCCTGATCAACCGTTCGGTTATCTCGATCCTCAAAGCCCACCGCTTTGCGCGTCACCGTCAGAGCGACGAGACCGAGCTGTCCGTCCACGAGACATTCCCGCTGCTCAAAGCGATGAGCGAGCTGAAACTGGGCGCCGCTTCGGTCGACCTGGGCAAGCTGGCCAACAAGTTCAAGCTCGAAGGCAATGGCCGCAGCGCCGAGCAGTTCGTGCGCGAAGAGCTGGCTGACGTGGTTGGCCAACAGAACGCCTCGGCGCGCAAAGGCACCGACGTTGTCCTGTACGGCTTCGGTCGCATCGGCCGCCTGCTGGCGCGCATCCTGATCGAAAAAACCGGTGGTGGCGACGGCCTGCGTCTGCGCGCCATCGTCGTGCGCAAAGGCGCCGAGAACGACCTGGTCAAGCGTGCCAGCCTGCTGCGTCGGGACTCGGTGCACGGCCCGTTCGATGGCACCATCACCATCGACGAAGCCAACAACACCATCACCGCCAACGGCAACCTGATCCAGGTTATCTACGCGAAGAACCCAAGCGAAGTCGACTACACCCAGTACGGCATTGAAAACGCCCTGATCGTCGACAACACCGGCGTATGGCGTGACGCTGACGGCCTCGGCCAGCACCTGGCTTGCCCGGGCGCTGCCCGCGTGATCCTCACCGCGCCTGGCAAAGGCGCGCTGAAGAACATCGTGCATGGCATCAACCATGGCGACATCAGCGCAGATGACAAGATCATCTCCGCCGCCTCCTGCACCACCAACGCCATCGTGCCGGTGCTCAAGGCGATCAACGACCAGTACGGCATCGTCAATGGTCACGTCGAAACCGTTCACTCGTTTACCAACGACCAGAACCTGATCGACAACTTCCACAAGGGCAGCCGTCGTGGCCGCGCCGCGCCGCTGAACATGGTTATCACCGAAACCGGTGCTGCCACTGCTGCTGCCAAGGCGCTGCCAGTGCTCAAGGGCAAGCTGACCGGTAACGCGATCCGCGTTCCGACGCCTAACGTGTCGATGGCCATCCTCAACCTGAATCTCGAGAAGGGCACCAGCCGCGAAGAGATCAACGAGTACCTGCGCCAGACCGCCATGCACTCCGAGCTGCATAAGCAGATCGACTACGTCAGCTCGCAGGAAGTGGTTTCCACTGACTTCGTAGGCTCGCGCCACGCCGGTGTAGTGGACGCTGAAGCGACCATCTGCAATGACAATCGCGTTGTTCTGTACGTCTGGTACGACAACGAATTCGGCTACAGCTGCCAGGTGGTTCGTGTGATGGAAGACATGGCCGGTGTGAACCCGCCAGCGTTTCCACGCTGATTCGCTTGTAAGGCAATGAAAAAACGGGAACCTTCGGGTTCCCGTTTTTTTTGTCCAGCCTATTGTGGTGTCTGTGCTGGCGCTATCGCGGGGCAAGCCCGCTCCCACGCAGCACGCTCCCGCGCAGCCTGGTTTCCCACGTAGCCTAGGCGCCCACGCAGCTTGTGTTGTTATACGTGGGAGCGGGCTTGCCCCGCGATAGCGCCGGCCCAGACAACCGAGACTCAATGAATGCGCGCAACGCTCCTGCTCACCCTGCTACTGCTTGGCGCCTGCGACCAGCGCCCAACCCTGGAGCGCCTCAGCGGCCCGACCATGGGCAGCAGCTACAGCATCCAGTACGTGCGTGAAGCCGATGGCCCGCCCCCCGAGCAGGTCCGCCAAGCCGTCGAAGCGATCCTGCACGACATCGACCAGCACTACTCCACCTACCGCAGCGATTCCGCCGTCAGTCAGTTCAATCAGCTCTCCGCCAATCAGTGCCTGGCCATGCCCGCCGACCTGCTTGAATTGGTCGACTTCGGCCAACACTTGGCCGAGCAGAGCGCTGGCGCCTTCGATCTCACGGTCGAACCCTTGCTCGACCTGTGGGGCTTTGGCCCCCAAGCCCGTCATGAGCGGGTTCCTGATCCGCACGCTTTGGCCCAGGCCCGCCAGCGCGTCGGCTACCAGCACCTGCGCCGCGAACCGGGCATGCTGTGCAAGGAGGGCGCAGTAGAACTCGACTTCAACAGCATCGCCGCCGGCCATGCCGTCGACCTGATCGCCCAGCGCTTGGCTGCCATGGGCATCGCCAACTTCCTCGCTGAAGCTACTGGGGAGCTCAAGGCAGTAGGGCGCAAGCCCGATGGCAGGCCCTGGCGCATCGCCCTGGAGCTGCCGCGCGCAGACCGCCAGATCGCCCGCCAGGTGATCAGCGTCAATGGCCTGGCCGTGTCGACCTCGGGTGACTATCGCAACTATTTCGAGGAGAATGGCCGGCGCTATTCACACACCTTCGACGCGCGCCTGGGGCGGCCGGTCGAACATGAACTGGCTTCGGTGACCGTGCTCGATGCCTCGGCGCTGCAAGCCGACGGCTATTCGACCTTGTTGTTGATCATGGGGCCGGAGCGTGGCTGGGATTACGCCGTCGCCCATGACATCGCCGCGATTCTGGTGACCCGGGTCGAGGGTGGCTTCGTCTCTCAGGCTACGCCCAGCTTCGAGCGGGCAGTGAAAGGCGAGTGAAAGCGTAGGCAGGGATGATCGGCGCCAGGGAATCGGTGAACGATAACGACAATGTAGTGCAGGCAAAAATGGCCTACGACGCGACCAAGGGTTAATGTGCGCGGCGTTCACGCTTGATTAGACTGCACCCGAATTTTCTCATGGCGCCCCGGCGACATGATCGAGTCCCGCGGCTACCGTGGCCGGCGGGCGAGTTCTGAAGGAGTACGCATGGCTGTCTACAACTACGACGTAGTGGTGCTGGGTTCCGGCCCGGCCGGAGAAGGTGCGGCAATGAACGCCGCCAAAGCAGGGCGCAAGGTGGCGATGGTCGATAGCCGTCGCCAAGTCGGCGGCAACTGCACCCACCTGGGCACCATCCCGTCCAAGGCACTGCGTCACTCGGTGCGGCAGATCATGCAGTTCAACACCAACCCGATGTTCCGTGCCATCGGTGAGCCGCGCTGGTTCTCCTTCCCGGACGTGCTCAAGAGCGCCGAGAAGGTCATCTCCAAGCAAGTCGCCTCGCGCACCGGCTACTACGCGCGCAACCGTGTCGACGTGTTCTTTGGCACCGGCAGCTTCGCCGACGAGCAGACCGTCGAAGTGGTCTGCCCCAATGGCGTGGTCGAGAAACTGGTCGCCAAGCACATCATCATCGCCACCGGCTCGCGCCCGTATCGCCCAGCCGATATCGACTTCCATCACCCACGGGTCTACGACAGCGACACCATCCTCAGCCTGAGCCACACCCCGCGCAAGCTGATCGTCTATGGCGCTGGCGTGATCGGTTGCGAATACGCCTCGATCTTCAGCGGCCTGGGCGTACTGGTCGAGTTGGTCGACAACCGCGGCCAGCTGCTGAGCTTCCTCGATTCGGAAATCTCCCAGGCGCTGAGCTACCACTTCAGCAACAACAACATCACCGTGCGCCATAACGAGGAGTACGAGCGGGTTGAAGGCCTGGACAATGGGGTGATCCTGCACCTGAAGTCGGGCAAGAAGATCAAGGCTGACGCCTTGCTGTGGTGTAACGGCCGCACCGGCAACACCGACAAGCTGGGCCTGGAAAACATCGGCATCAAGGTCAACAGCCGTGGCCAGATCGAGGTCGACGAGGCCTACCGCACCACCGTGCCGAACATCTATGGCGCGGGTGACGTGATCGGCTGGCCGAGCCTGGCCAGTGCTGCCCACGACCAGGGTCGTTCGGCGGCTGGCAGCATCGTCGACAACGGCAGCTGGCGCTTCGTCAACGATGTACCGACCGGCATCTACACCATTCCGGAGATCAGCTCGATCGGCAAGAACGAGCAGGAGCTGACCCAGGCCAAAGTGCCTTATGAAGTCGGCAAGGCGTTCTTCAAGAGCATGGCCCGCGCGCAGATCGCCGGCGAGCCGCAAGGCATGTTGAAGATCCTGTTCCACCGCGAGACGTTGCAGATCCTCGGCGTGCACTGCTTCGGCTACCAGGCTTCGGAGATCGTCCACATCGGCCAGGCGATCATGGATCAGCCGGGTGAGCGCAACACCCTGAAGTACTTCGTCAACACCACCTTCAACTACCCGACCATGGCCGAAGCCTATCGGGTAGCGGCCTACGACGGCCTGAACCGGCTTTTTTGAGCGGCTCCGGCCGGTGGCCTGAGCCGGTCGGGGAGTGCGGGTTCAGTCCTTCCCAAGGGTGGTCTTGGCCAAACCGGGAAAGTCTGTAATCAGGCTATCAGCGCCAAAGTCGGCGAGTCGGCGCATCAGTGCCGGCTCGTTGACCGTCCACACCGACACGTGCAACCCCTGGCGCTGGGCCTTGATTAGGCGCTCTGGGGTGCATAGCGTCCAGTTCAGAGCCAGCATCTGGCAGTTGTAGTTCTGCGCGACCTTCAGCGGGTCGAGCCAGGCATATTCGGCGACCAACCCACGCGACACGTCCGGGACCAGCTCCAGGGCGGCGCCGAGCACTTCGCGCGAGCTCGAGGTAATGGTGATCTTGTCCAGCAGGCCGTATTGCTGGGCCAGTTCGCGGATCGCCAGCACAGTGCCGGCAGCGCGGGTGCGCGAGGCGCTCTTGACCTCCAGCTGCCAATGCTCGAAATCACACTTCTCGAACAGCTCCTCAAGACGAGGAATCGGGCACGGCTGGACATGCCCTGGGCCGCCCTTGCGGGCGTCGTAGGTGGCAAGGTCGGCGGCAATGTGCTCGACCACCTTGCCGCGCCGGCCGGTGGTGCGCTTGAGGGTCGGGTCGTGGATCACCATCAGCTGGTTGTCGGCCGACAGGTGCAGGTCCAGCTCGCAGCGGTTGACGCCGTGCGACAAGCACTTGCGAAAGCTGGTCAGGGTATTTTCGGGCGCTTCGCCCTTGGCGCCGCGATGGCCGTAGATCAGGGTCACGTTCGTTCCTTCAAATCAAAAAGAGCAGGGCTCAGGAGGCGGGATCGTTCTGTTCCAGCGCCTGGCGTCGTTGCTGTTGCTGGCGCTGCAAGATGTAGCGGGCGAGCAGTTGGCGCTGGGCATCGGTCATGTCGGTGAATTCGGTGCCGACCTCGTAATCGCCATCCGGGCGCAGGTCGCAATGGGTGACCCTGCCGCGCAGCAGCAGGCCATGGGCGCGGGGCATCAGCACCATTTTCACTTTGACCCGAGTGCCTGGGGCGATCTGCTGGGCCTGGGCGAACTCGATGCCGCCTTCGGACAGAATCACCCGGTGCGGCTGGCCGATTTCGCCCAACAGGGTCTGGGCGACCACGGCGCTGAGCAGGTCGAGGCGTTTGTTCTGGGCGCGCAGAAACGCGGCGAGGGTGCGGTCTTTGTCACTCAACTGGCGTAGCAGGTGCTGGGATTCGAAGTCCGACAGGTGCAGTTCGCTGAGCAGGTTGAATAGCGGCGAATCATCCTGCAACAGTTCTGGCTCAAGGGCCTCAGCCGCGCTCAAGGGGCTGATTTCCAGTGCGATCCTGTCTTCGATGCGGTAGTATTCGCGGCGATCTTCATCGTCTAATGTCGTCATGGCGAACCCAAGGTTACGGCGGTGGTCCGAGTGTAAAGCCGCCGTAGGCGCCCCGCCACAAGGACGTTCCCTTTCATCCGAACAAGCCCCGACATGTTCAGACCTCTATTCGCATTCATCGGTACGCGTTATACCCGTGCCAAGCGTCGCAATCACTTCGTCTCGTTCATTTCCCTGACCTCGATGATCGGCCTCGCCCTGGGCGTGGTGGTGATGATCGTAGTGCTCTCGGTCATGAACGGTTTCGATCACGAGATGCGTACCCGCGTGCTTGGCATGATCCCTCACGCCACACTTGAGAGCGGCCAACCGATCAATGATTGGCCGGCCCTTGCTCAACAAGTAAAGCAGAATCCGCAAGTGCTGGCGGTGGCGCCCTTCACCCAGATGCAGGGCCTGCTGACCCACGACGGCAAAGTCTCCAAGGTGCTGCTCAATGGCATCGATCCGGCCCGTGAGCGGGAGGTGTCGATCATCGACAACTTCATTCGCGAAGGTAGCCTGGACAAGCTGGCGCCGGGTGAGTGGGGCATCATGATCGGCGACAAGGCCGCCGCCAAACTGGGCGTTGCCATCGGCGACAAGCTGACCTTCGTCGCCCCCGAGGTCAGCGTGACGCCGGCCGGCATGTTCCCGCGCATGAAGCGCTTTACCGTGGTCGGCACCTTCCACGTCGGTGCTGGCGAGATCGACGGTTATATGGGGCTGACCAACATTGCCGATCTGTCCCGCCTGCACCGCTGGAAGCCCGATCAGGTCCAGGGTGTGCGGCTGAAGTTCGACGACCTGTTCCAGGCCCCACGGGTTGCCTGGGATATCGCTCAGCGCCTGGGCGACCAGGAGTTCTACGCCCGCGACTGGACCCGCAGCCACGGCAACCTGTACCAGGCGATTCGCATGGAGAAGGCCATGATCGGCCTGCTGCTGTTGCTGATCGTCGCGGTCGCGGCGTTCAACATCATTTCTACCCTGGTGATGGTGGTCAACGACAAGAAAGGCGACATCGCCATCTTGCGTACGCTCGGCGCCACGCCCGGGCAGATCATGGCCATCTTCATGGTCCAGGGTACGGTCATCGGCGTGGTCGGGACCTTGATCGGCGCCGTCGTCGGCATCATCGCCGCACTCAATGTCAGCGCCGCGATCGCCGGCCTGGAGACGTTGATCGGGCACAAGTTCCTCAACGCCGATGTGTACTTCATCGATTACCTGCCGTCGCAGATCATGGCCCAGGACGTCTGGCAGGTCTGTGGCGCGGCATTGGTCCTGAGTTTCTTCGCCACCCTGTACCCGGCCTGGCGTGCGGCCCGCACCCAGCCTGCAGAGGCGCTACGTTATGAGTGAGTCGCGCATGAGTGATAAAGCCGTTCTGAGTTGCCGCAACCTGGGCAAGTCCTACGACGAGGGCCCGGAGTCGGTGCAGGTGCTGGCCAATCTGCAGCTGGAGCTGCACCCCGGCGAGCGTGTGGCCATCGTCGGTAGCTCAGGTTCGGGCAAGAGTACCTTGCTCAACCTGCTCGGCGGTCTTGATACCCCAAGCCAGGGCAGCGTGTGGTTGGCCGGCGAGGAGTTGTCGGCGCTCGGTGAGCGCGCCCGCGGCCTGCTGCGCAACCGCGCGCTGGGCTTCGTCTACCAGTTCCACCACCTGCTGGCCGAGTTCACTGCTCTGGAAAACGTCTGCATGCCGCTGCTGATCGGTCGCACGCCGATCCCGGAGGCGCGCGAGCGGGCTGAAGCGCTGCTCAAGCGCGTGGGCTTGAGCCATCGCCTGAGCCACAAGCCGGCTGAATTGTCCGGTGGTGAGCGTCAGCGCGTGGCGATTGCCCGGGCGCTGGTCAATCGGCCAGGCCTGGTGATGCTCGATGAGCCGACCGGCAACCTCGACCACCACACCGCCCAGGGAATTCAGGAGCTGATGCAAGAGCTTTCCAGCGCTTCGCAAACCGCCTTCCTGGTGGTCACCCACGACCTCAACCTGGCGCGTCAGATGGACCGCGTATTGAAGCTCGAAGACGGCCACCTGGTGGCGATCTGAGTCGCTTGCCCGGGGCGGGATAAACCGCCCCGCAACTTTTTTCTTGGGTGTTCTCGTACATGTTCAGACCCTTGCCCTTGTTCATCGGTGCTCGCTACACCCGTGCCAAGCGCCGCAATCACTTCATCTCGTTCATCTCCATGACCTCGATGATCGGCCTGTCCCTGGGCGTGCTGGCGATGATCGTGGTGCTGTCGGTGATGAACGGCTTCCAGCGTGAGATGAGCTCGCGCATTCTCGGCTTGGTGCCGCATGCCAGCATCCTTGGCGTGCAACCGCTGGATGATTGGCAAAAAGTCGCCGATGCCGCGCTGAAGAACCCGGCAGTGATCGCCGCGGCGCCGATTACCGAAATGGAAGGCATGCTGTCCTACAAAGGCGCGATGCAGCCGATTCAGGTGGGCGGTATCGACCCGGCCGAAGAGGGCAAGGTTTCCATCGTGGGGCAGCACATCGTCCAAGGTAGCCTGCAAGACCTGGTGCCGGGTGAATACGGCGTGGTCATCGGCGAGCTGACGGCGCGACGTTTCCGCCTCAATACCGGAGACAAACTCACCCTGATCGTTCCTGAGATCAGCAAGGCGCCGGGCGGTATCACCCCGCGCATGCAGCGCCTGACCGTGGTTGGCATCTTCAAGGTTGGCGCCGAACTGGATGGCTCGCAGGCCTACATCAACGTCGCCGATGCCGGCGAGATGCAGCGTTGGGCACCGGGCAGCGTGCAGGGCGTGCGGCTCAAGTTACATGACTTGTATGCCGCGCCGCAGGTGTCCAAGGCAATTGCTGCGCAGCTGGGGGCGGCCTATCACGCCGATGACTGGTCGCACACCCAAGGCAGCCTGTTCAGCGCCATGAAGATGGAAAAGACCATGATCGGCCTGCTGCTGATGATGATCATCGCGGTGGCGGCGTTCAACATCATCGCCACCTTGGTGATGGTGGTGAACGACAAGGGTTCGGACATCGCCATCCTGCGCACCATCGGCGCCACGCCTGCGCAAATCATGGGGACGTTCATGGTCCAGGGCAGCTTGATCGGTATTGTCGGCACCTTGATCGGTGGCGTGCTTGGGGTGATTGCCGCACTCAACGTCAGCCAGATCGTTGGCTGGCTGGAGCGGGTCAGTGGCCAGCATATCTTCACATCCGATGTGTACTTCATCAGCAGCCTGCCTTCGCAGTTGCAATGGACTGATGTGGCAATAATCTGCACGGCAGGGTTGGTGATGAGCTTCCTGGCGACTATCTATCCGGCGTACCGCGCTTCGCAGATCGAGCCGGCCATGGCGCTGCGTTACGAGTGATGGATTGGGGGCCGCTTTACGGCGGCCCCGGTCATCCCGGTAGGTTGATCACAAATCGCGTCCAGCCACCCTCACATTCCGCCCGAATCCCCCCGCCATGCGCCTGGACGATCGACCGGGTAATCGCCAGTCCCAAGCCCGCATGCTCGCTGCTGCCTTCCCGTCGCGCAGGATCAGCCCGGTAGAAGCGATCAAACAAGCGCTGCAACGCCCCCGCCTCAATCGCAGGCCCGGTGTTGGCCACTGTGATACTCAACCCCGCAGCCAAGCTCACCTTGATCGTGCCACCTTGAGGGGTGAAGCGCAGCGCATTGTCCAGCAGGTTGGAAAGCGCCCGCCGCAGCATGTGCCGATCGCCCTCGATCGTCGCCGCGCCCTCGCGTAGCAGTTGCACGTCGCTTTCCTCGGCCAGCGCAGCGTAATAGTCGAGCAGGGCATCGATCTCCGCAGCCAAATCCAGCGGCTGGCGGTTGGGCATCAACAAGCCATGGTCAGCCTTGGCCAGGTAGAGCATGTCGTTGACCAGTTGGGCCATCCACTGCAGCTCTTCGAGGTTGCCATGCAGCGCCTCGCGATACTCTTCCAGGCTGCGCGGACGGGTCAGGGTGACCTGGGTGTGGGTCAGCAGGTTGGACAGCGGCGTGCGCAGCTCATGGGCGATATCGGCAGAAAATGCCGAGAGCCGCTGGAAGGCGTCATCCAGACGCTGCAGCATGGCGTTCACCGTGCTGGCCAGCTGCGCCAATTCTTCTGGCATCTGCGCCACCGGCAGGCGCGTGGTCAGGGACTGGGCACTGACGCTCGCCGCCACTTCGCCGATCTGTCTTAACGGTCGTAGCCCGCGCCGCGCGGCCCAGGCGCCGAGCAGGGCGGTGGCCAGTGCCGACAGGCCGACGGTGAGCCAGATCAGTCGCTGCATGCCCTGCAAGAAGTGTTGGTGGTGGGTAATGTCGAGGAACAGGGTCAGTTGCGCGGCGTGCTCAGCGTGCTCATCGAGCGGCACGGACAGGCTGCGGTAATCGACGCTGTCGGCACGCAAGGTGGCCAGGCCAGGTTGCACCGCATCCTCAGGTAGCCCTGGGCGACTCTGGAACCACAGCTCGCCTTCGGCGCCACGAATACGCAGCGCGAGATCGGCCTGGTGGCTGAGTTCTCCACGCAGCGCTGGCAGTCGGGTGGCCAGTTTGTCCACCGAGTCGACCCCGGCCAGTTGGCTGCGCAACTGCGACAGGCGGGCGCCGAGCAGTTGTTGGTCGAGTTCGATGAAATGGTGTTTGCTGGCATGGCTGAACAACAACCCGGCAGTCAACGACACCGCCGCGGTGCAGGCGGCGAACAGCAGGGCCAGGCGGCTGCCCAGCGACAATTGGCGCATCAGTCCTGGCGCTCCTCAAGCACGTAGCCCATGCCGCGCACGGTGTGGATCAGCTTGTTGCGATGGGCATCATCGATCTTCAGGCGCAAGCGGCGGATGGCGACTTCGATGACATTGGTGTCGCTGTCGAAATTCATGTCCCAGACCTGGGAAGCGATCAATGACTTGGGCAGTACCTCGCCTTGGCGACGCAACAGCAGTTCGAGCAGGGCGAACTCCTTGGCGGTAAGGTCGATGCGCAGGCCGGCGCGCTCGGCGCGGCGACGAATCAGGTCCAGACGTAAATCGGCGAGGGTCAGCGTGGTGTCAAGGCTAGGGCTGGCACCGCGTCGTAACAGGCTGCGCACGCGCGCTAACAGCTCGGAGAAGGCAAACGGCTTGACCAGGTAATCGTCCGCGCCAAGTTCCAGGCCGTGCACGCGATCCTCCACGGCATCGCGTGCGGTCAGAAACAACACTGGCGTCTCCAGGCCCGCCTGGCGCACGGCTTGAAGAATCTGCCAGCCGTCACGGCCAGGCAGCATTACATCGAGGATCAATAGCGCATGATCGCCGGTCAGCGCCAGGTGCAGGCCGGTTTCGCCATCGGCGGCAAGCTCGGTGGCGAAGCCTGCTTCGCTCAGGCCCTGGCGCAGGTATTGGCCGGTCTTGGCCTGGTCCTCGACGATCAGCAGTTTCATGCACGGTCCTTCTCATGTTGAAGTCCATCGCCCGGCTGGATGCGCTGGCGTGCGGAAATGATACGTGATGGTTTTGCCCTTCGCCCAAGCTGACGAAGTTGTAATCTTCCTGTCAGCTAGCCGCCAGTCATTGCCCGATAAAGTCGCTTCATCATCGCTGTAACCCCGGAGTAGATATGAAACACCCGCTCATCGCCGCCGCCCTCGCGCTGTTCAGCCTACCTGTGCTGGCTGATAGCAGCCATGGCTTGGCCTTTGGCGAGCCAGCCCCGGCAGCCAAGGCCACGCGCACCGTCGAGGTCGTGCTCAAGGACATTTCCTTCGAACCGAAAAGCCTGCAGGTAAAAGCCGGTGAAACGGTGCGCTTCGTCCTCATCAACCAAGGCCAATTGCCCCACGAGTTCAACCTGGGCGACAAGGCCATGCACGTCGAGCACCAGAAACAGATGATCGCCATGCAGGGCAAGCTGTTCACCGCCGGGATGAATCACGAGGGCATGGACCACAACCAAATGGCCCATGGCGAGCACGGCCATGCGGGAGGCAATACGGTACTGCTGCAGCCGGGTCAGCGCGGCGAGTTGACCTGGACCTTCCGCACCTCGGCACCGATCGAATTCGCCTGCAACGTGCCCGGTCACTACCAGGCTGGCATGGTCGGGCCGTTGACCATCGAGTGACTTGCTGCCCAAGGCGGGGTGCAAAACCGGTAGACTAGGGGCAGTTTCGAACTTTCAGGTCAGATTCCATGCACCCCGCAGCCGAACACTCTCCGCTGGGCAAGTCCAGCGAATACATCTCTACCTACACGCCATCGCTGCTGTTCCCCATCCCACGCCTGGCCAAGTGGGCCGAGCTTGGGGTCAGTGGCGATGCCCTGCCATGGCAGGGCGTCGATTACTGGAACTGCTTCGAGCTGTCCTGGCTGTTGCCTTCGGGCAAGCCAGTGGTGGCCATCGGCGAGTTCGCCATACCGGCAGATTCACCGAATATCATCGAGTCCAAGTCGTTCAAGTTGTACCTCAACTCGCTGAACCAGACGGTTTTCGCCTCTACCGATGAGCTGCAGGCGTGCCTTGAGAAGGACCTGTCAGCGGCGGCTGGCAAGCCGGTAGCGGTGCGCGTGCGCACCCTGGCTGAGGTTGAAGGTGAGGGCGTGGTGGCGCTGCCGGGGCAGTGCATCGATGGGCTGGATGTGGCGATCAGCAACTACGAGCAGCCACAACCACAGTTGTTGCAGTGCGATCCGCAGCGGGTGGTGGAGGAGGCGGTTCACAGCCATCTGCTCAAGTCCAACTGCCCGGTCACTGGCCAGCCTGACTGGGGTAGCGTGGTGGTGGAGTACAAGGGGCTGGCGCTGGATCATGCCAGTCTGCTGATCTATCTGGTCAGCTTCCGCCAACATGCAGACTTCCATGAGCAGTGTGTGGAGCGGATCTATCTGGACCTCAAGCGCTTGCTCAAGCCTGAGTATCTGACAGTGTATGCGCGCTATGTACGCCGGGGGGGCTTGGATATCAACCCGTATCGCAGCACTGGGGCGATCAGTCCGAGCAATCTGCGACTGGTTCGTCAGTGACAGTGCGGGGGCCGCTTGGCGGCCCCGTATAATGTTGACCCGGGCCTAGATGCCCATGCTGTGCAGGCTATTGGCGATACTGCGCAGGGTGGCAGTCAGGTCCGGGTGTTCGACTTCAAAGCGCTCGACCGCCAGGTGGAAACCATCAGCCAGGTTGTTGTCCGGCGTAGCTTCCTCAAGCTTCAACTGAGCTTCGATCTGTCTGGCTTCTTCATGCAGCGCGGCCAACTCTTCTTCCGTGAGCGGCACATTTCGATCCAGTTGCTCGCGCAGGCTGTTCAGCCGCTCTTGCAGTTCGCGGGCAGGCATTGGGTGTTCTCCCTCTATGGCTTGGCAAAGCATGGACCTCGGCAACTAGGCAAAGGTTCTCACCTGTCTTCAAGCGTAATCCACTCGCCGCTGCTTTGCATGATCCGCGTCAATCACCCTGTGTCAGGGTTTTTCGCCCTTGCGCCGACGTTGGGCGATGTCCGCCAGGCAGGTATCGAGTACTTCCAGATGATCGATCACCGAGTGCACGCCCAGGCTGAACAGCTCAAGGGTCGCCTTGCCTCGCGCTAGCTCGCGATCTTGCGGGTTCATGGCTTGCCACTGGGTCGAGGAAAGATCGCATGAGGGACTACACGCCGCCAGGCCTACCGTCCACAGCCCAGCGTTGAGCCCGCACTGCAGCAAGCGCGGGTCGCCGCTGACCACCACGCAACCGTCCAACTGCTGGCTTTGCAGTTGCATCAGCGCTTGCCAGCAGGCATTGGGCGCAGGCCAAGGGGGGGAGGCGGTCAGCTGCCCCGGTAGCCACTGCGGCAGCACACTGGCCAATTGCTCGCTTTGCGAGGTGTTGAGTTCATCGAGCCAGATGCAGGGAATGTGTTGCTGACGCAAGCCGGCTAGGGTTTGCAGGGCGCCGGGGGCAGGGAGGGGGTTGCCCTCGGCTGGCTGGACTAGGCAGCTGCGCAAGCCGAAGAGCACAGCGGTGAAGGCGGGTGCGTCGTGCATGGTAACGTCCCTGAAATACTGCGCAGGCTATGCGTCGATTGTTACCGTGGGATGACTTCGCAACAGATGTTCACAAAATGTTGAGCAATAATGTGTAAAGGTGTTTATCAGCCAGCGACCCTTTATACTGTCGCCTTCTTAAGCAGCGCGCCAAGGCGCCTGCGACCGTGAAATCCGATGGAGAAACATCTATGCATAGGATCGGTGCCGGAGTGATCGAGCGAATCACCCACGCCTGTGTCTGCGCCAGCCTGCTATTGGCGCCCGTGGCGGCCACCCAGGCGGCGACCGAAGAAGATCCCTGGGAGGCTGTCAACCGCCCGATCTTCAGGTTCAACGACACCCTTGATACCTATGCCCTCAAGCCGCTGGCCCAGGGTTACCAGGCGATCACCCCGCAGTTTCTCGAAGACGGCATTCACAACATCTTCCGTAACCTGGGCGATGTCACCAACCTGGCCAACAATGTCCTGCAGCTCAAGCCGCATGCGGCTGGCGTGGATACCGCGCGGTTGATCCTCAACACCACCTTTGGCCTGGGCGGTTTCTTCGACGTCGGCACCAAGATGGGCCTGCAGCGCAACGACGAAGACTTCGGCCAGACCCTGGGTTACTGGGGCGTAGCCAGCGGCCCGTATGTGGTGATCCCACTGCTTGGCCCAAGCACCGTGCGCGATGGCCTGGCCAAGTATCCGGACACCTACACCGAACCCTACCGTTACATCGACCACGTGCCGACGCGCAACTCGATCATTCCCGTGGACATCATCGACACCCGCGCCAGCCTGCTGTCGGCCGAGAAGCTGATCAGTGGCGACAAGTACGTGTTCATCCGCAACGCGTACTTGCAGAATCGCGAGTTCAAGGTCAAGGATGGCGAAGTCGAAGACGACTTCTGATCTCAGTATTTTGTGAAACTGGGGCCGCTTCGCCGCCCT
>NZ_JBICKL010000015.1:0-28280 GCF_043104195.1 Pseudomonas sp. xss_2 | reverse complement strand
CCGCGATAGCGTTGCTACAAGCTACAACCACCCCGAGCGCTTGAAGCTGGCATACAACCCGGTGCAGCCCAACCCAATCACCCCCAGCACCGCAAAATACCCATAGTGCCACTCCAGCTCAGGCATATTCTGGAAGTTCATCCCATAAATCCCGGCAATCGCCGTGGGAAACGCCAAGATCGCCGCCCAGGCGGCAAACTTGCGCTGGGTTATGCTTTGCCGTGACGACTCCAGCAACATGCCAATCTCGATGGTCTGGCTGGCGATATCGCGAATGCTCACCAGGTCTTCCATCTGCCGAGTGACGTGGATCTGCACGTCCCTGAAGTACGGGCGCATGTTCTTGTCGATGAACGGGAAGCTCAAGCGCTGCAGCTCTTCACTGATCTCCACCATCGGCGCGACGTAGCGGCGCAGCCTTAAAATGTCGCGACGCAGGCTGTGCAGGCGTTGGATGTCTTCTTCCTTGAGCGAATTGCTCAGCACGCTCTGCTCCAGCTCCTCGATCTCACCGTGGATCGCCTCGCTGACCGGCTGGTAGTTCTCGGTGACGAAATCGAGTAACGCATACAGCACGAAGTCTTCGCCGTGCTCAAGCAGCAGCGGCCGTGCCTCGCAGCGCTGACGCACCAGGGCATAGGATTTGGAGTGGCCATTGCGGCAGGTGATGATGTAGCCGTTGCCGGCAAAGATGTGGGTCTCGATGAACTCCAGCTTGCCTTCGTGGCGAACCGGCGAATAGGTGACGATGAACAGCGCGTCGCCAAAGGTCTCCAACTTGGGCCTGCTGTGCTTTTCCAGCGCGTCTTCGATGGCCAGCTCGTGCAGGTTGAACTGGCACTGCAGGTTGGCCAGCTCTTCGGCGTTGGGCTCTTCCAGGCCGATCCAGACGAAGTGGCCGGGCTTTTTCGCCCACTCGCTGCCTTCGTCGATGCTGATGTTGGTGACCTTTCTCCCGGCGCTGTACACCGCCGCTGCGACGACTCGACCCATGGTTGCCCGCTTATTCGGTTGAACACGTGACACAGCTTGGGCTGTGTCAGGCCAGAGAGCAACCGATCAGGCGTGGGGTAGCTCGGTTTCCATGCGGTCCAGGCATTGCTGCATCTGCGTGCGGCACTGCTCGATCAGCGCCGGCACGTCCTGCTTGCTCAGGCCAGCAGTTTCGATTGGAGGCAGGGAGCGAATGATCACCGTGCGCTGGCGCCAACTGTTGAGGCCCAGGCGCTTGGCATAGCGACTGACACACACCGGCACGATCGGCACGCCAGCGTCGATGGCCATGTGGAAGGCACCTTTCTTGAACGGGGCCAACTGCTCGGCAGGGTTGCGGGTGCCTTCGGGGAAAATCCAGATCGAGGTGTCGTCACGCAAGATGCCGGTGGTCACCTGCATCGCCTTGCGCGCCTGGTAGGCGTTGTTGCGGTCGATCAGGACATTACCGCCCAACCAGAACAGCTGGCCGAACAGCGGGATCCAGCCCAGGCTCTTCTTGCCAATGGCCACGGTGCGTTGCGGCACTACTTGGCCGATGATGAACAAGTCGAAGTTCGATTGATGGTTGGCGACGATCACGCAGCCCGGCGGCTGGTCATGCAGCGGGCCGACCTCGGCCTTGACCTTGATACGCATCAGCCAGGCGGCTGGCACGCTGTACAGGCGGGCATAGAGGCGGCTGTTGTCGGGGTTGAACGGGCGGCACAGGCCAATCACCAGGCCGACTAGGCCGACCAGCAGAAAGTGCAGCCCCAGCAGGAGCATGCGAAGCAGATAAAGCATGGTACGACTCACACCAGACAGTCGCGCGGCAGTGTACGACTGTGCACTGGTGGGGGCAAACCTTCTGCGGTCAGTGCTGGCCTCATCGCGGGGCAAGTCCGCGCCTACACGATGTGTGTGGGTGGGCACGCCCCGCGATGAGGCCGGGAGGATCAGCCCATGTGTTCCTGATCGCGAATAATCGCGTCATCCAGCAGCTCCAGCAGCGCTTTGCGCACTTTGAGCTTGGTGTTCTTGTGCGCCAGCATGTTGAGCTTCTTCAAGTCGCGCGCCACGTGCAGTGCTGTCTCGTGCAACTGCTCGGCCGGCACCACCTTGTCGAGGAAGCCGGCATCCAGCGCGTCCCTAGGGTCGAACATCTCGGCATTGATCACTGAGCGGTGGAACGCCGAGCGGCGCAGGCGATCGCGGGCCAGCTCGATACCGGCGTGGTGCATGGTCATGCCGATCTGCACTTCGTTCAGGCCGATCTTGTACGGCCCTTCGACCCCGATCCGATAGTCGCCCGACAGCAGCAGGAAGGCGCCTTTGGCGACCGCATGGCCTGGGCAGGCAACGATTACCGGGAAGGGGTGCGAGAGCAGGCGGCGGGCCAGGGTGGAACCGGCGGTGACCAGGCCAACGGCTTGTTGGGGGCCAGAGGTCATGACTTTCAGGTCGTAGCCGCCAGAGAGGATGCCTGGCTGACCGGTGATGATCACCACTGCACGGTCGGCTACTGCCTGGTCCAGGGCGGCGTTGAAGGCGGCGATGACATCCGGCGAGATGGCGTTGACCTTGCCGTTGTTCAGGGTCAGGGTGGCGATGCCGTCTTCGGCATGGTAGGTAATCAGCTCGCTCATGGCAGAGTCCTTTGGATGGCGTGGCAATGACGTTACCCAGCACGGGCGAGCAGGTAAAGCAGCAAGGCTGACTGATCAGTCAGGCATTGGCCGCTATGCCTTGCCGCTTGGGTGCGCAGTACAGGCCACAGGTAAAAGTGCTGGGTACAATGGCAGCATTGCCCTGGCTGGCCGGTTTTTCGTTCGATCTGCTTAAGCGCATGAAAATTCTGAAAAAAACGCTTGCCAAGATTAGAGCCTTCAACTAAATTAGCGCGCCTCGACAGGCTGAATAGCTTGAAGAGAAACGGTGAAGTGTCCGAGTGGTCGAAGGAGCACGCCTGGAAAGTGTGTATACGAGAAATCGTATCAAGGGTTCAAATCCCTTCTTCACCGCCACATTCTACGAGAAGCCCCCGAACTGAAAGGTTCGGGGGCTTTTTGTTTTGCGGTGCGTTTTAGAGGGTATTCAGGGCGGGTTAAATGCAGCGCTGCTGCTGGCGCTATCGCGGGGCAAGCCCGCTCCCACGTGAGATCAGCCTCAAACCTGCCTGGTAGATCACCCCAAACCTGCGTGGGAGCGGGCTTGCCCCGCGATGGGGCCAGCACTGGCACCACTCAATCCCCCGCAGTCTTGAAGTTGATCTGGCGTGGGAGCGGGCTTGCCCCGCGATGAGGCCAGCACTGGCACCACTCACCGCATCAAAAACTCACCGTCGCCGACAACCGCGCCGTACGCGGTGCGCCCTGGAACAGGTAGTTGTCGCCCAGGTAATCCCCCACATCCCGCCAGTAACGCTTGTCAAAGACGTTATCCACGGTCAGGCGCAGCACTGTGTCATACCCGCCAACCATGGTGCGGTAGCGGCTACCGACATCGAACACGGTATAACCACCCACCTCGACGTTGCCCGCCTGACTTGCGTACTTGCTGGCGCTGTAGCGCGCTCCGCCGAGCAGCGCGAGACCCGCGACCGGCAGGCTGTATTCGGCCTGCAACGCGGCGCGCAGCTTGGGCACGTTGATCGCCTGATGGCCTTCGTAGGCATCGGTGCCGCTGTTCTGCACCCGGGCGCGGATCGCTGCGGCACTGGCCTGGATCTGCAAGCGCGAAGTGACCCAGCCGCTGGCGGCGAGCTCAAGGCCGGTGTTCTTTTGTTGGCCCTGTTGCACGTAGGTGAAGCCAGTGGCGTCGGGGCGGGCGTACTGGTAGGCCTGGCGGATCTGGAACAGCGCGGCACTCAAGCTCATGCCCTGCCAGTCGCGCTTGATGCCCACTTCCAGTTGCCGTGACAGGGTCGGGGCGAGGATCTCGGCGGCATTGCCAGCGAACCAGGGCGCGGTGCCCCCAGCGGATAGCCCTTTGGAATAGCTGGCATACAGCGTGGTGTCTGGCTGGGGCTTGTAGATCAACGCCGCGTTGGGCAGCAATTGATACTGCTGGGTATGCCGTCCGGCCAGGCCAGTTTCATCCCAGGTCTTCTCATCCAGGCGGACTTCACGCGCGCCGAGCACGGTTTGCCAGTGTTCGTTGAAGGTGATGCGGTCGCTGAAAAATACCCCGTACTGGCGGCTGTCCAGGCGGCGTTCACTGGAGCCGATGGGGCGTTCAGAAGGGGCCACGGCAGGTGCGCCAGTGGCGATGTTACCGCTGCCGACAAATTCGTTGTAGTAGGGGCGCTGGTCGAGGGTGCGACGCTGGGCACTGGTGCCAACGGTTAGCTCATGGCCCAGGCCCAATGCATCGAAACGACCGTTGAGCACGGCTTGTACTTCGTCAGTGCGGCGGGTGTCGTCGGGGCTGCGGAAGTCATAGATGTCGTAATCGCCTTGCGGACTGAAGTAGTTCGGCACAGCTGCGCTTGCACAGCTTGTCGAGCCGTAGCAGCCCCAGGCGAACGAGCTGTAGTCATCGATCACCACCTTGCTGCGCGAAGCGCTCAAGGTGCCGGTCCAGTCGTCATTGAAACGGTACTCGAAGCGTCCGCCGAGGTTCAGCGAGTCGTTCTGTACTGGCTTGGCCCAGTGCTGATAAGCCAGCCGGTCATCCGGGTCGATGCCGTGCGGCAGCTCGCTGCCACCCAGCAACTGATAGCCCGGTACTGATCGCTGTTCGCGGTGCTGATACTCAGCGTCCAGTTGCAGGGTGGCATTGGCGCTGATCTGCCAGTCGAACGCCAGCGAGGCGAAGTCACGCTTGCCATCGGCGTGATCGACGTAGGAGCGGATGTCCTCATGGGCCAGGTTGGCGCGCAGGCCAAATTGCCGCTCACTGCCAAACCAGCCGCCCAGGTCGGTGGCCAGGTAGCGCTCGCCTTGCTCGTTGGTCGAGACCGTGACGCTGCGTACGTCTTCTGCGCGCTTGGTCACGTAGTTGACCAGCCCGCCGGGTTCGGCCACGCCGCTCTGCAACCCCGACAGCCCCTTGAGCAGCTCGACCTGCTGCTTGTTCTCCAGCGCCACGTTCTGCTCGCCGACCACGGTCTGGCCGTTGATCTTGTAGCTGCTGGCGGCGTTGAGCTCAAAGCCGCGCACGTTGAAGTTCTCGTAGTAGCCGATCGGCGCATAGCTTTCGCCAACCGAGGCATCGCTTTGCAGCACCTCGCTGAGCTTGCGCACCTGGCGGTCTTGCAGCAGCTGTTGGCTGAACACGCTGATCGACGCCGGGGTGTCGAGCAGTGGCGCTGGCTGAAAGCCGCCCACCAGGGCCTCGCGCGGTTGGTAGCCGCCGTCGCCATACAGCTCCGAGATACGCACCGGGGCCAGGGTCACGCTGTCGTCGGCAAGGCCATGGCCGCTGTGCAGGGCAAGGCCCAGGCTGAGCAGGCTCAGGGGCAGACGGGGGCGAAGCGAGGTCATGCGGGCTCCTTGATGGGCATACGCGCCGTTGTCGGTCGGCTGTTATTGGGGGAGGGCGGGGCAGATAAAAAGGGCGCCATGTTAGCAGGCACAGATGCGCTGAGCGCCCCTATTTCAGGAGCGCTCAGGCAAATAGACGATCAGGGTCTGGTGTGATTCAGGCGGCCGGGCGGCGTTGGTGCTGACGCCAATTGTCGTCGATTTTCGACCAGGTCTTGCCATCAGTGATGGCCATCAGCTTGCGACCATCCTTGAAGGTGGCGAGGAAGGTCGCTTCTTCTTCCTTGCCACCCAGCCAGAGGCCGGCGATCAGCCCGACTGGGCCGGCCACCAGCGCGCCGGCAACGCCCCAGCCAAGGGCGGTGCCCAGGCTGCGGTTGGTTTCCAGGCTGGCCAGCTTGAGTTCCTTGATCCGCGCCAGCGAGATCCGCTCGCCAGGCGAAGGGCTGCGTGGGGTCTTGAGTGTGAGCGATCCATTGCGATACTCGCCTTCACCTAGCAAGAAATCGCCGGATTGCACCGTGAGTCTTGTCATTGGGTCGTCCTGTCAGTGGGAGGGCTGTTGACCACCGCCTATGCAGCTCTTTGCCTGTGAGCAAGTCAACGGCAAGGCGACGGAGGGTCGTGCGGTCGCTTGTCGCGTCAGCCGCTGGCCTGTTCAAACCGCTTGAATCAGCACCTTGCGCTTGCGCTCTGCCAGCCCCCAAACCACCAGGGCCAAGCTGCCGATCAGCAGCCCGGCGACGACGATCCCCAACCATCCCTGACGTTCGAACAGTTGCGTGCCCAGCAGCGAACCTAATGCGCCACCGATGAAGTAGCAGGTGATATAGCCGGCATTGAGCCGCGTGCGTGCCTCTGGCCGCAAACCGATCACCGCATTCTGATTACTCACGTGCACCAGCTGCACGGCCAGGTCCAGCACCAGCACGCCGACCAACAGCGCCAGCAGCGAATGCTCGGCAAAGCCCAGTGGTATCCACGACAGCAGCAAGGCGATCAGCCCGACCGTGGTGCCCAGCGAGCCCTTGCCGCGATCAGCCAGGCGCCCAGCCCAGTTGGCCGACAGCGCGCCCGCAGCGCCGGCCAAACCGAACAGACCGATCACCGCGTCGGAGTAGTGATACGGCTCGCGCGCCAGCAGAAACGCCAGTGGCGTCCAGAACAGCCCGAACAGGCTGAACGCCAACAGCCCCAGCAGTGAGCGCAAGCGCAGCACCGGCTCTTCGATGAACAGACGAAATACCGAGCCGATCAACGCCGGGTATTTCAGCCCGGCATGGCTGTTGTGCTGCGGCAGGCTGCGGTACAGGGCGATGGCGCTGACCGCCATCAGTACCGCAGCCAGCACATAGATACTGCGCCAGCCACCCAGCTCGGCCATGAAGCCTGCGGCGGTACGCGCCAGCAGAATGCCCAGCAACAGCCCGCTCATCAGCGTGCCCACCGCGCGCCCACGATGCTCCGGGGCAGTCAGGCTGGCGGCCATGGGCACCAGGATCTGCGCCACGACCGAGAACAACCCGGTCAAGGCGGTGCCGAACAGCAGCCACGGCAGGCTGGGCGCACAGGCGCTGATGATCAGGCCAAGGGTAGAAATGCCGATCATGATCACGATCAAACGGCGTTGTTCGAACAGATCGCCCAGCGGCGCCAGCAGCAACAGGCCGGCGCCATAGCTGAGCTGCGCGGCGATGACGATGGTGCCAGCACTGGCGGTGCTCAGGCCGAACTGCTCGGCGATGCTGTGCAGCAGCGGCTGGGCGTAGTAGTTGCTGGCTACGGCCAGGCCGGTGGCAGTCGCCATCAGCAGGATCAGGGCGCGACTGAGGGTCGGGGCGTTCATGGTGGTTCTCATTGCGGGCAGTAGGAAAGTGCGCTCAGTATCGTTTGTACAGCGGGCAATGGCGATCGGGCTGGCGCCGCGATAGTGTCAGATCAGACAATGATGTCGATTCGGCTGACGTTATCGCGGGACCGACCCGCTTATCGAGAGGGGGAGATGGCGCCTGTCAGGCAGAGAAGCCCCCATCCGCCGTCAAGCTGGCGCCAGTGATATACCCAGCCTCAGGCCCAGCGAGATAAGCGACGAAGCTGGCGATCTCTTCGACATGCCCATAGCGCCCAATCGCCATCAGCGGAATCAAGCTCTCGGCAAAATCCCCCGCGGCCGGGTTCATGTCGGTGTCGACTGGCCCAGGCTGTACGTTGTTGACGGTAATCCCCTGCGGCCCAAGGTCACGCGCCAGGCCCTTGGTCAGGCCAACCAGCGCCGACTTGCTCATCGCATACGGCGCGCCACCGGCAAACGGCATGCGCTCGGCATTGGTGCTGCCGATATTGATGATCCGACCACCCTGGCCCATGTGCCGGGCAGCGGCTTGGCTGGCAACGAACACACTGCGCACGTTGACGGCGAGGATCCGGTCGAAGTCGGCCAGATCGAACTCGGCCACTGGCGCCACCGCCAGCACACCCGCGTTGTTGACCAGAATGTCGAGCGTACCGAATGCCTTGACCGTCGCCTCCACGGCCTGCTGCACAGCGCTGGCATCGGCACTGTCGGCGCGCAAGGCCAAGGCTTTGCCGCCAGCGTCGTTGATTTCTGCTGCCAGGGCCTCAGCGGTGTCCGCCGAGCTGACATAGGTAAAGGCCACCTGCGCCCCTTCCTTGGCCAGACGGCGCACGATCGCCGCACCGATGCCGCGCGAACCGCCCTGGACCAGGGCTCCCTTGGTGTCGAGAGTAAGTGAATGGGACATGCTGATCTCCTGCAAGTGAAAGGCCGGATGCCTTGGGATGGGAGAAGTATCGGCTGTGGATTACCTGCTGATAAGATGGCAATCGCTATCAGCAGAGTAAACCTGGGGTTGGTAATCATGGCCATGGAGTCGTTCAGCACGATGGAGTGCTTTATTCGCAGCGCCGAGGTCGGCAGCTTCGCCGAGGCTGCCCGGCGCCTGAGCCTGACCCCGGCAGCGGTGGGCAAGAACGTCGCCCAGCTGGAGGCGCGGCTGGGTGTGCGACTGTTCCAGCGTAGTACGCGCAAGCTGACCCTGACCGAAGCGGGGCAGCGATTTCTCGCCGAGGTAAGCGACAGCTTTCGCACCATTCAATACGCCATGGCCAACCTGGCCAGCGCTGAAGGCCAGCCGGCCGGGCTGTTGCGGGTGAGCATGGGAACGGTTTTCGGGCGTTTGTACGTGCTGCCGCTACTGGCTGAATTTCTTCAGCGCTACCCGGCGATCACCCCCGACTGGCACTTCGACAACCGCCAGGTCGACCTGATTGGTCAAGGCTTCGATGCAGCGATCGGCGGCGGTTTCGATCTGCCGCCGGGGGTGGTGGCGCGCAGGCTGACCCCGGCACACCGAGTGCTGGTCGCCTCGCCGGTTTATCGCCAGCAGCATGGGCCTATCGAGCAGCCCGAAGACTTGCCACGCCACGCCGGGATTTTAATCCGCTCGCCGCAGACCGGCCGCGTGCGCTCCTGGCCGCTGACCAGTCGCTGGCAGGAGCAACGGCCTTTGCAGCTGCGTCAGGCCATGACCATGAGTGACTCTGACGCCGCCTGCGCGGTGGCTGAACAGGGTTTGGGCATCGCCCTGGTCAGCTTGCCGTTTGCCGTGCCTTACCTGACCGCAGGCAGGCTGCAGCGAGTGTTGCCGGACTGGTATGTGGATGATGGCAACATCAGTCTCTATTACGCCGAGCACAAGCTGTTGCCGGGCAAGACCCGGGCGTTCATCGATTTCGTGGTGGAGCGGTTTGCGCGGCAGGGGCTGGCGAAGCGCTTTGATGCGCTGGAGGCGCTATAGAAGGCACCCGTGCCGATCTTGCGGGAGCGGGCTTGCCCCGCGATCAGGCCAGGTCAGACGACATCGATCACAATCGACACCTGCGCCACCCCAGCCACCTGCAAACTCACCTCATCATCAACCCGCTTGCCGATCAACAACTGCCCCAGCGGAGAGCGCGGCGTAATCACGGTAACCACCTGCTCGCCCTCGCCGATCTTCAGCCCAGCCCCTTGCGGCCCAAGAAACAGCATCCTCTGGTGACCCTGCTCATCTTCCAGAGTTACCAGGTTGCTGATCTGAATGCCCCGCGCCGGATCATAGTCACGCATGATCAACTGCTGATACGTCAGCAACGCCTGGCGAATCTCGGCGGTGCGCCGCGCTTGCCCGGTGGCCAGGTACGAAGCCTCAAGGCCCAAGGTGTCGTACTTGTTCTCGGCAATGTTCTCTTCGGCCGTGGCCGTTTCATAGGCGGTCTGGGCGGCGCGGCGCAGCACTTCGACGTCGTCTTCCAGGGTTTGCACGATGCGCGCGAGCAGGGTGGTCTTGTTCATGGTCAGTAGCAGAACTCCAGCACGTTGGCCTGGCTCTTGTCGGTTGGGGCGGTGCGGTTTTGTTGCAGCCAGAACTGACACTTGGGGTTGTTCAGGTTGCGCGGGTTGCCTTGGGCGGCATCAGCGGCCTGCTGGGCCTCTTGCTGGTGGAGGATGTCCTTGTACCGCTCGAACATCTGCGCCTGGGCATCGGCGGGCTGTGCCGGTGACGGGGTAGGTGCGACGATTGCTGGCGCCACCGCCTGGGCGACTGGCGTCACCTGTTCAGGCCACCAGCGCAATGCCAGCCACAGGCTCAGGCCAATGGCGACGGCGCCCAGCCACAGGCCGAAGGCCACGCAGAGGATCAATTGCACGGGCTTGAGGGTAATCTTCAGTTCGCGGCGGCGATACATGGCGGCCTCCTGGCAGGGCGGGTCATGCCGGCATTGTCGCATGGGGGGCGAGAATTATTCAGCGGCAGAGCTTTTGTCAGCAAGCATTTATCCGCACAATCGGCGGTTTTTCCGCGCGGCGAGGGAAGTGGGCATGAAAACCACTTGGGACATTTTCTGCACGGTCGTCGACAACTACGGCGATATTGGCGTGACCTGGCGCCTGGCGCGCCAGTTGGTGGCCGAGCATGACCTGGCGGTGCGCTTGTGGGTCGATGACCTGAAGGCCTTCGTCCGCCTGTGCCCAGAGGCCGACGCCAACGCCGAGCAGCAATACCAGCAGGGCGTTGATGTGCGCCATTGGCCGGCTGACTGGCAGGGCGCTGCCCCGGCGCAGGTAGTGGTTGGGGCCTTTGCCTGCGTATTGCCGGCGGCCTATGTCGAGGCGATGCGCGCGCAAGCCACGCCGCCGCTATGGTTGAACCTTGACTATCTGAGTGCGGAAGATTGGGTGGAGGGCTGCCATGGCCTGCCGTCGCCTCAGGCCAACGGCCTGCGCAAGATGTTCTTCTTCCCAGGGTTTACCGCAAACACCGGGGGCCTGCTGCGCGAAGCCTCGCTGCTGGCGCGCCGCGACGCCTTCCAGCAAACGCCTGGCGAGCGGGCGAGGTTTCTTCAGGGGCTTGGCGTGCAGCTTGAAGCGTCGGCCCGATTGATCTCCCTGTTCGCCTACGAAAACCCGCAGTTGGCCAATTGGCTCGATGTGCTGGCGGCAGATCAACAGCCCAGCCATTTGCTGGTGCCGCAAGGGCGGGTGCTGGCCGATCTCGCTTGCTGGTTGGGCGAGGCGCACTTGCCGGTTGGGGCGATCCACCAGCGTGGCGCCCTGACGGTGCAGGTGCTGCCTTTCGTCAGCCAGGACGACTACGATAAGTTGCTCTGGGCGTGCGACTTCAACGCCGTGCGCGGCGAGGATTCATTCGTCCGTGCGCAGTGGGCGGGAGCGCCGATGCTCTGGCACATCTATGTGCAGGAAGAAAACGCCCACTGGGAAAAACTCGAAGCGTTTCTTGGCCATTATCGTCGCGGCCTGTCGGACGCTGCCGCAGGAGCTCTGAGCGGTTTGTGGCGCGCCTGGAACATGGATCAAGACATGGCCCAGGCCTGGCAAGCGCTGCAACCGCACTGGCCGCAGCTGCGCCAACATGCCCGTGACTGGGCCGCAGAACAGGCCACTCGGCCGGACCTTGCCACGGCGCTAGTACACTTTTACCGAAATTCGCTATGATACGCGGCCTCGATTTTTATAAATCCATCCAGATTCGGATACTTCGCAATGAAAACTGGTAAAGAAATCAAACCTGGTACCGTTCTGCGCATCGACAACGATCCGTGGTTGGTTCAGAAAGCTGAATTCACCAAATCGGGCCGTAACAGCGCGATCATGAAGACCAAGCTGAAGAACCTGCTGACCGGCTACAAGACTGAAACCGTCTACGGTGCCGACGACAAGCTGGACGACGTGATCCTGGATCGCAAAGAAGCCACCCTGTCGTTCATCAACGGTGACCAGTACACCTTCATGGACACCACCGACTACACCATGTACGAACTGAACGCCGAAGACATCGAGGCCGTTCTGCCGTACATCGAAGAAGGCATGGAAGACGTCTGCGAAGCTGTGTTCTTCGAAGAGCGCCTGGTTTCGGTTGAGCTGCCGACCACCATCAGCCGTCAGGTTGTCTACACCGAGAACGCTGCGCGTGGCGATACCTCCGGCAAGGTCATGAAGCCTGCCAAGCTGAAGAACGGTACCGAGATTCAGGTTGCCGACTTCATCCAGATCGACGAGTGGATCGACATCGACACCCGCGACAACAGCTTCAAGGGCCGCTCCAAGAAGGCCTAACTTCTTGCGACCCGCAAAAAAACCCGGCCTTGGCCGGGTTTTTTTGTGCCTGAAATAGTGTGGGGCTGCTCTTTCACACAGTCACATGCAGCCGCACATCTACATTGCCACGGGTGGCGTTGGAATACGGGCAAACCTTGTGCGCCTTTTCTACCAGGCCTTCAGCTTCAGCCTGTTGCAGGCCAGGCAGGTTGATCTCCAGATCGATATCCAAGCCAAAGCCACCTGGGATTTGGCCAATGCCAACCTTGGCAGTGATCGAGGCATCGGCCGGCAGTTGTTTCTTCTCTTGCCCGGCCACGAACTTCAGTGCGCCGATAAAGCAGGCCGAATAGCCAGCGGCGAACATTTGCTCGGGGTTGGTGCCTTCACCGCCTGCGCCACCCAGCTCTTTGGGGGTGCTCAGCTTGACTTCCAGCTTGCCGTCGCTGGAGCGGGAAGTGCCATCGCGACCACCGGTGGAGGTTGCCTGGGCGATGTACAGGGGAGTGACCTTTTGCATCTTGAGCCTCGCTTGTGTGCTGTGCGCCGTGGCGCTGAGTGGGTGTGGGATTAAATTAGCGCGCAATTATTTAGTGCGCAAGATAAATCTTCCACCGTTCATCCGAACGGCCATTTCACAGCATAGTCCTCAGAGGCTCTTTTGCAGGCTGGCGCGCAGCTCCAGCAAGTCGGTTTGCAGCTGTTGCAGGCGCTCCAGGCTCAGCCCGCTGGCTTGCAGGATGCACTGCGGGACGCGCTGGGCCTCGTCCTGCAGGGTGCGACCCTTATCGGTGAGTTGCACCAGCACCACCCGTTCATCCTCGCGGCTGCGGGTGCGCTTGAGCAGACCTTCACTTTCCAGGCGCTTGAGCAGCGGGGTCAGTGAGCCGGGGTCGGTGAGCAGGCGCTGGCTGATTTCACCCACGGTCAGGCCGTCCTGCTCCCACAACACGAGCATCGCCAAATACTGCGGGTAGGTCAGGCCCAGGGCCTGCAGCAAGGGCTTGTAGACCTTGGTCATCAGCAACGAGGTGGAGTGCAGGGCGAAGCAGACCTGGTTGTCCAGCAGCAGCTCGGTGCAAGGGGCTTTAGTGTCGGCGTTCATGCAGGTCCTTGAATTAATTCTGGTGAAAATTTAGCACGCTGATGGTTAGCGCGCTCATGACCAGCGTAATCCACTGCGCAAGGCCAGATCCCAAGGTGGAACCGGGCTGAAGCGGCTCTTGAGAAATTCGAGCAGCAATCGACTGCGAGAGTTCGTTTCATGTTCCAGGCGTAGTGCATAGACGCCACTGGTTTCCGGCTGGGGCAAGCCGTTTTGGCAGAACAGCGGCAGCAGTTCACCGCGCAGCAGGTAGTCGCTGATCAGCCAGGTTGGCAGGTGCGCGATGCCTAGGCCGGCGAGCGCGCCGAACAACAGGGTTTCGGCGTTGTTGGCCGACATGCGCATGCGTGCCGGGCGATACAGCCGGGTCTGGCCGTCCACGGCGAAGCGCCAGGCGAACGGCGGCGCCAGGCCGTCCCAGTCCAAGCCATCGTGTTCTGGCAGTTCGCTGGGACAGGCCGGTACGCCGCGGTTGGCCAGATAACCGGGGCTGGCGCAGGCAATGCGCACCATGTAGGCCAACGGCGTGGCGACCAGGCGCGTATCGGCCAGCGGGCCTGCCCGCAGTACCAGGTCGACTTCGCCTAAGTGGCTGCCATGCAGGTCGACGAAGCTGTCGATCAGCCGCAGTTGCACGTCCAGGCCCGGGTAGGCCACAAGGAAGTCGGCGATCGCTGGGGCCAGGTGGCGCCGGCCAAATGCTGCTGGGGCATCGATACGGATCAAACCTTCCGGGGCGTTGCTCAGCGATACCGCCTCGGCGCGTGCCAGGCGTAATTCTTCAACGATGCGCCGGGCGCGTTCGGCGAAAGCCTTGCCAGCCGGGGTCGCGCGCACCGCGTGGGTACTGCGTACGAACAGCCGGCTGCCTACGGCGCTTTCCAGGTTGTCGATGCGCCGCGCCACCGCTGAGGGGGTCAGCGGATGGCGGCGGGCGGCCGCGGAAAAGCTGCCGGACTCCAGCACATCCAGGAACAGGCTCAATTGTTCGGTAAGGGTATCGGGGCTCATGCTTGGTCTGCTTATGCGAGTTACGCATAGCCATTGTGCGTTGCTGTGCGTTTCCCCGCTAGCATAGTGTGGGTAGCATGCGCGCATCGTGTAACCGGCGGATGAGGCCCTGATGATCGAGTGGTTGATGTATATCGTGTTGGGCGCCGCACTAGGCACCGTGGGTGGTTTGTTCGGGATTGGCGGCGGCTTGATCGCCATTCCGGCCCTCGGCGTGTTGTTTGGCCTGGATCAGCAACTGGCCCAAGGCACCGCGCTGGTGATGGTGGTGCCGAACGTGTTGCTGGCGCTGTGGCGCTACCACCAGCGCAACCGCATCGAACTGCGCCATGCGCTGCCGTTATCGTTGTGCAGCTTGCTGTTTGCCTGGTTGGGCTCGGTCTGGGCGGTGGGGATCGACGCTCACTCGATGCGCCTGGGTTTTGTCGGCTTCCTGGTGGCGTTGGCGGTGTGGAACGTTGCCCGGATGTTCATGCGCGTTAGCCCGCCGAGCAGCGAGTTGCGCTATGCCTGGCCCTGGCTTGGGGTGCTGGGCAGCTTTGCCGGAACCATGGGCGGGCTGTTCGGCGTAGGTGGGGCCGTGGTGGCGACGCCGATTCTGACCAGTGTGTTCGGTACTACCCAGGTGGTCGCGCAGGGGCTGTCGCTGGCACTGGCGGCGCCCAGCACCATGGTCACGCTGCTGACCTATGGGCTGCACCAGAGTGTGGTCTGGCAGGTGGGCGTTCCGTTGGCGGTCGGCGGGTTGTTGAGCATCAGCTGGGGGGTGAAGTTGGCGCATGCCCTGCCGGAAAAAGTCCTGCGCACGATGTTCTGCGTGTTCTTGGTGGTGTGCGCGGTGATGCTGGCCTACGAGCTCTGAGGATGGATTGTGCTGTCCGTGCATGCCCTATCGCGGGGCAAGCCCGCTCCCACGCGAGAAATGGATTGCGCCCCGCGATAGGGTGGTACTACACCGCAAACCCTTCGGTGATGTAGTCAGCCATGCAATCAGTGATCGGCGACTGAGTCTGCGCATTGCGCAGCAACATCACATTGGCCAGCGGCAGCTGGGGCAGGCCGTCGGCTTCACCGAGAATGCGGATGTTGCCGCCGACCAGGCTCTGCAACTGCGCCGTCACCGCCAGGCCGGCCGTGACAATGGCAAAAATTGCCGCAAGGCTGGGGCTGGTATAGGCGATGCGATAATCGATGCCCTGGCTCTCCAGCGCATTGCAGGTCCAGGCCCGGCAGAAACAATCGGTGTTGAACAGCGCCAACGGCATCGGCCGCTGCTCCTGCGGACAAAAGCCCTGCGCTGCGGCCCAGACCAAACGCTCCTGGCGCAGCAGCTGGCCTATCTCATTACCCGGCTCGCGGGTGACGATGGTCAGGTCCAGGTCTTGGCGCAGCATCAGTTGTTTCGACGAGTCGCAATGCACCTCGACCTGAATCAGCGGATAGGCCTGGGCGAAGCTTGAAAGGATGCTCGGCAGAAAGCGCATGGCGTAGTCGTCAGGCGTGCCGATGCGCACCACCCCGACCATGTGCGGCATGCGCAAGGTGTTGAACACTTCGCCATGCAACTTGAGGATGCGCCGGGCATAGCCAAGCAGCACCTGGCCTTCGGCGGTCAGGCGCACCTGGCGGCCGTCGCGCTCGAACAGCTGGCGCTGGAGGATGTCTTCCTCCAAGCGCTTCATCTGCATGCTGACCGCCGACTGGGTGCGGTTGACCACTTCGCCTGCGCGGGTGAAGCCGCCTTGCTCGGCGATGGCGACGAAGGTGCGTAGGACGTCCGAATCGAGGCTCTGGTACTGGGACATTGCATCAATCTCCGAGATGCATGGCATCAGAAACATTCGTTGGATTGATCGTATGCCTGGCGCGAGACTGAAGCCATCAACACGGAGGGCTTCACGATGAAAGGTCATGTCAGCGTTACCCAGCAACCTGTCTTTTCTGTCGGCCACCTGCTGCATGAGGTGGGGCACCGGTTGGCGCGGTGGCATCAGCTGTATCGTCAGCGCCAGGAGCTGGCCGGGCTAAGTGATGCGACGCTTGCCGATCTGGGGTTGAGCCGGGCGGATATCCAGCGCGAGGCCGAGCGGCCGTTCTGGGATGATCCGCTGCGTAAGTAAGTGTCAGTATCGGCCTCGTCGCGGGGCAAGCCCGCGCCTGCACCCGCGATGAGGGCCGAACAATCGCTACAAAGATGATTGCCAGGCCTTAGCTCAGCGGCGCACCTGCTTCAGCGTCTCGGCAATCAAGAACGCCAGCTCCAGCGACTGATCAGCATTGAGCCGCGGATCGCAATGGGTGTGGTAGCGATCCGACAGCCCATCCTCGGTAATCGGCCGCGCCCCACCAATGCACTCGGTGACGTTCTGCCCGGTCATCTCGATGTGAATCCCGCCCGCATAAGAGCCTTCGGCCTGATGCACCTGGAAGAACTGCTTGACCTCATCGAGGATCTGGGCGAAGTCGCGGGTCTTGTAGCCGCTGCTGGCCTTGATGGTATTGCCATGCATCGGGTCGGAGCTCCACAGCACCTTGCGCCCCTCGCGCTCGACGCTGCGAATCAGCCCTGGCAGGTGATCGCCAACCTTGCCTGCGCCCATCCGCACGATCAGGTTCAGGCGCCCTGGGTCGTTGTCCGGGTTGAGCGTATCGATCAGGCGGATCAACTCCTCAGGCTTCATGCTTGGCCCGACCTTGACGCCAATCGGGTTATGCACCCCGCGCAGGAACTCCACATGGGCGCCGTCAAGCTGGCGCGTGCGGTCGCCGATCCACAGCATGTGCGCCGAGCAATCGTAGAAATCGCCGGTCAGGCTGTCGCGGCGCACGAAAGCTTCTTCGTAATTGAGCAGCAGCGCTTCGTGGGCGGTGAAGAAGCTGGTTTCACGCAGTTGCGGCGCGCTGTCCAGGCCACAGGCGCGCATGAACGCCAGGGTCTCGTCGATACGGTCGGCCAGCTGGTGATACTTCTCGGCCAGGGCGGAGTTGGCGATGAAATCCAGGTTCCACTTGTGTACCTGGTGCAAGTCGGCGAAACCACCCTGGGCGAAGGCGCGCAGCAAGTTGAGGCTGGCGGTGGCCTGGTGGTAGGCCTGCAGCAGGCGCTCAGGGTCGGGGATGCGGCTGGGCTCGTCGAAACCGATACCGTTGACGATATCGCCGCGATAGGCCGGCAGGGTCACTTGGCCGATGGTTTCATCGCCCGCCGAGCGAGGCTTGGCGAACTGACCGGCCATGCGCCCGACTTTCACCACCGGGCAACCGGCGGCGAAGGTCATGACGATGGCCATCTGCAGCAACACCTTGAAGGTGTCGCGGATTTTCGCCGCGGAGAACTCGGCGAAGCTCTCGGCGCAATCACCGCCTTGGAGCAGGAATGCGCGGCCCTGGGTGACCTCGGCAAACTGTCGGCGCAACTCCCGCGCCTCGCCCGCGAAAACCAAGGGTGGGTAGCTGGCCAGGGTCTGCTCGACCTTGAGCAGGTGCGCAGCGTCTGGGTAGGTTGGTTGCTGCTGGATCGGCAGGTCGCGCCAGCTTTCAGGGCTCCACGGTTGCTTCATCACGGGCTCGGTATGGTCTGTTATGGGCTGTCTGTCATGGTATCAGCTGGCGAGCCGCTTGTTGCACCGGGGGCATTGACGGACAATGGCGGTTTTGTGCGCAGGTCAGGCGGGAGTGGCAATGTCCAACGAGCGGGAAGAGCGGCTGCTGGCGCGGGTCGAGGATGCCTTTGGCGTTGTCAGCGTCTACGAAGTCGAGGACTACCGTTTTCTTGAGTTCGGCGATGCCATCGAGCAGAGCTGCGTGTTCACTGCCGACCCCAGCTGGCTGGAGTACGACTACACCCGCGCGATGCTGCTGGGCGCGTTGTGCCATCCACAGCCGGAGAGTGCGCTGTTTCTTGGGCTGGGTGCCGGCACCCTGACCCAGGCCTGCCTGAAGTTTCTGCCGTTGGAAGATGTCGAGGCCATCGAACTGCGCCCGGATGTGCCGCGCCTGGCCATGGAGTATCTGGGCCTGGATGACGATCCGCGCCTGTACGTGCGGGTGGGCGATGCGCTCGAGCTGCTGGCGAGTGCGGAGAAGGCCGACCTGATCTTCGTTGACCTGTATACCGACCATGGTCCGGGTGTCGGGCACCTGGCCTGGGGCTTTCTGGAAAACTGCCAGAAGCAGCTCAACCCCGGCGGTTGGCTGGTGATCAACCAATGGGCCGGCGATGACGGCAAGCCGCTGGGCGCGGCGCTGTTGCGCGGGTTGTATCACCGCCATTACTGGGAGCTGCCGGTCAAGGAGGGCAACGTGATCCTGTTCGTGCCGGCCGAGCTTGAGCAGCAGCTGGATATCGAACAACTGCGCGGGCGGGCCGAGGCACTGGCGCCGCAGTTGGGATACAGCCTTGAGTACCTGATCAAAGAGGTGCGGCCAGCGACCTGATGTTGGCTTTGAAACACCACGATCACTGTGGGAGCGGGCTTGCCCGCGAAGAAAGCACCACAACCTGAAGGGGAAACGATTCAGCCATTATCCGATGATGGCTGCATACTGGCCGCTATTCCCGAAAAAAATCTAACTGCCCGAAACGATTTCAGGTATAGTACGCGCCGGTCTTTTAGCGGGCCGCAAAATCAGGTGGTGCAAATCCTCCGAGTCCAGCTTCGGCTGCACGTCCGCTAGGCGGACCTTCCCAAGTTTTTCTTTTTCAATCGTTTTCGCAAATCCCCGCCGCCAAAGCTGCCTGGGTGACCCTCGGGTCTTTCAAGGCATGTGCAGCTTTGGAGCATGGGTCTTTGCGGATGCACATAGAGGCAGACCCATGACCCAGGAAACCGGCGGATTCGCCGCTCTCGGACTTAACCCGAACATTGTTGCTGCCGTACTGGCCACCGGCTACGAAGAGCCGTCCGCCATTCAGCAACAATCGATTCCGATCATCCTCGACGGTCATGACATGATCGGCCAGGCGCAGACCGGCACCGGTAAAACCGCTGCCTTCGCTCTGCCGATCCTCAATCGTATCGATGTGAGCAAGCGCGAACCGCAAGCCCTGATCCTGGCGCCAACCCGTGAGTTGGCGCTGCAAGTTGCAACCGCTTTCGAAACCTACGCCAAGCAAACGCCAGGCGTTAACGTAGTAGCTGTCTACGGTGGTGCCCCAATGGGCCCACAGCTGCGTGCCATTCGCAACGGCGCGCAAATCGTCGTAGCTACCCCAGGCCGTCTGTGCGACCACCTGCGTCGTGACGAGAAAGTCCTGTCGACCGTTCAGTACCTGGTACTGGACGAAGCCGACGAGATGCTCAAGCTGGGCTTCATGGATGACCTCGAAGTGATCTTCGACGCCATTCCGGCCACGCGCCAGACCGTGCTGTTCTCGGCGACCCTGCCGTCATCGATCCGCAGCATCGCCGAGCGTCACCTGCGCGAGCCGAAGCACGTCAAGATCCAGAGCAAGACCCAGACCGTTACCGCGATCGACCAGGCGCACCTGATGGTCCACGCCGACCAGAAGATCCCGGCTGTGCTGCGTCTGCTGGAAGTCGAAGAGTTCGATGCCTTGATCGCCTTCGTGCGTACCAAGCAAGCCACCCTGGACCTGGCCGCTGCCCTGGAAGCCAAAGGCTACAAGGCTGCCGCGCTGAACGGCGACATCGCCCAGAACCAGCGTGAGCGCGTGATCGACTCGCTCAAGGATGGCCGCCTGGACATCGTCGTCGCCACCGACGTCGCTGCCCGTGGTCTGGACGTACCGCGTATCACCCACGTGTTCAACGTCGACATGCCGTACGACCCAGAGTCCTACGTGCACCGTATCGGCCGTACTGGCCGTGCGGGTCGCGAAGGCCGTGCACTGCTGCTGGTCACCCCGCGTGAGCGCCGCATGCTGCAGGTCATCGAGCGTGTAACCGGTCAGAAGGTTGCTGAAGCCCGCCTGCCTGGCCCACAAGCTGTACTGGATGCGCGGATCAAGAAATTGACCGCAAGCCTGGCGCCGCTGGTGGCCGAAGCAGAAGCCAGCCATGGCGACCTGTTCGACCGTCTGACCGCTTCGCTGGAATGCACGCCACGTGCCCTGGCCTCGGCCCTGCTGCGCAAGGCCACCAATGGCCAGCCGCTGGACCTGGCTTCGGTTGAGCGCGAGCAGCCACTGGTGCCGACTAGCGGCCCACGTGGTGAGCGTGCCGAGCGCGGTGAGCGCAGCGATCGTGGCGAGCGTAGCGACCGTGGTGACCGCGAGCGTCGCGCGCCAATGCCACTGGCTGAAGGCCGTGTGCGTTGCCGTACCGCCCTGGGTGCCCGTGACGGCATCGCCGCCAAGAACCTGTTGGGTGCGATCCTCAACGAAGGCGGCCTGGCCCGCGACGCTATCGGCCGCATCCAGGTGCGCGACAGCTTCAGCCTGGTCGAGCTGCCGGAGGATGGTCTGGAGCGTCTGCTGACCAAACTCAAGGACACCCGCGTAGCCGGTAAGCAGCTCAAGCTGCGCCGCTACCGCGAGGATTGATCCTGGCGCAATGAAAAAATCCCCGGCCTAGGTCGGGGATTTTTTTTGCCTGGAGCCAGACATTTTTCACGGTCAGTACGGCGTCAGTCGAACCGATAGATATCCATTCCCAGCGCGCCGAGGGTAAATCCTTGGTGCACCACGCCAAACCTGTCGCCGGCGCCCAGGGCAAAGAACAGCGGCAGCAAATGCTCATCACTGGGATGATTGCGTAGCGCATGCGGCGCCTGCTGGCGGTAGTCGAGCAGGGTAGGGCGGTCGTCTTGCTTGAGCCTGTCGACCACCCAATCACGAAACGCCAGTGCCCAAGGCTCGATCGCATCGGGCCCGGCGTGCCAGTCCAACTCGCCCAGGTTGTGCGTGATGCTGCCCGAGCCGATCAGCAGAATACCTTCATGGCGCAGCGACTCCAGGGCCTGGCCCACCTCCAATTGCAAGCGAGGCCCGCCCTGGCTGGGCAGAGAAACCTGCACGACCGGGATGCCCGCATTGCGATACATCAGCGACAGCGGCACCCAGGCACCATGATCGAACGGTCGTTGCTCATCCAAAAGCGCCGGCAGGCCCGCAGCGGTCAATTGCGCGCTGATCTTGCGGGCCAGCTCAGGTTCGCCTGGCGCTGGGTATTGCACTGCGTACAGCGCCGGGGGGAAACCGTGGAAGTCGTGCCAGGTGTGCGGCTGCGGGTTACTCATTACCAGCAGCTCACGGCTCTCCCAGTGCGCCGAGACCACCACGATCGCTTTCGGCCGGGGCAGGGCGTTGGCCAGTGCCGCCAAGGCCGGACCACTGGCGCCAGGTTGCAGGGCGAGCATGGGCGATCCATGGGAAATGAACAGGCTGGGCAGCATGGCGGGGTCCTGACAGTTAAGATGCAGCCATCTTCGATCAGTTGAAGATCGAGATCCAATATAAGTTTTCACGGCGAACTATCGAAAAATCGGGAGCGAACATGCAGCCGGCGTTCTGGCACAAAAAATGGGCAGACAACCAGATTGGCTTTCACCAGGCTCAGGTCAACCCCTATCTGCAAGCGCACTGGCCGCTCGCTGAGCTAGCGCCGGGCAGTCGGGTACTGGTGCCGTTGTGTGGCAAGAGCCTGGATTTGATCTGGCTTGCCGCCCAAGGCTATCGGGTGTTGGGCGTGGAATTGTCGCGGCGGGCGGTAGAGGACTTCTTCGCTGAACATGGCTTGCAGGCGCAGGTGTCGCAACAGGGCGCCTTCGAAGTCTGGCGCAGTGCTGAGGTGGAACTCTGGTGTGGCGACTTCTTTGCCTTGCAGCCTGGCGATGTTGCCGATTGCACAGGCCTTTATGACCGTGCTGCGCTGATCGCCTTGCCCCAGGAAATGCGCCATCGCTACATGGCGCTGCTGTCTGAACTGCTACCAGCAGGCTGTCGGGGCGTGCTGGTGACACTCGACTACGAGCAGGCGCGTGTGGACGGGCCGCCGTTTTCGGTGGCCGATAGAGAGGTGCGCGCTGGCCTGCGGGGCTGGCAGGTCGAGCAGGTGCAGCAAGAGCAGATTATCGGGCAGAGCCCGAAGTTTCAGCAGGCTGGGGTGACGAGCCTGTTCGAGCGGGTTTATCGGCTACACCACTGAGCCACAAAAAAGGGCGACCGAAGTCGCCCTTTCTAATTGCTGGTGGAGGATCAACCGCGGCGACGCAGCGCCTCGATACGCTCTTCCAGCGGCGGGTGGCTCATCAGCAGGCCCGCCAGGCCTTGCTTGAGGCCGCCGTTGATGCCAAACGCCTTGAGGGTGTCGGGCATGTGTACCGGCATGCCTTGCTCTACGCGCAGGCGCTGCAGCGCGCCGATCATTGCGGCGGTGCCGGCCAGCTGGGCGCCGGCTTCGTCGGCACGGTACTCGCGGCGACGCGAGAACCACATGACGATCATGCTGGCCAGGATGCCCAGGATCAGCTCGGCGACGATGGTCGCCACGTAGTAGGCGATGCCTTGGCCTTCTTCGTTCTTGAAGATCACCTTGTCGACGAAGTTGCCGATGATGCGTGCAAAGAACATCACGAAGGTGTTCACCACGCCTTGCACCAGCGCCAGGGTGACCATGTCGCCGTTGGCCACGTGGCCGATTTCGTGAGCCAGTACCGCGCGCACTTCATCGGGCGAGAAGCGCTCCAGCAGGCCTTGGGACACTGCCACCAGCGCGTCGTTACGGTTCCAGCCGGTGGCGAAGGCGTTGGCCTCGTAAGCCGGGAAGATACCCACTTCGGGCATCTTGATGCCGGCTTCGCGCGACAGCTCCTCGACCGTTTGCAGCAGCCACTGCTCGTGGCGGGTGCGCGGCTGGGTGATGATTTGCGTGCCGGTGCTCATCTTCGCCATCCACTTGGAGATGAACAGCGAGATCAGCGAGCCGGCGAAGCCGAACACGGCGCAGAACACCAGCAGCTGACTGAGGTCGAGATCAACCCCGTTGGCCGCCATGAACCCATTGAAGCCAAACAGGCTCAGGGTAATGCTTGCAACCAGCACCACCGCAAGGTTGGTGGCTACAAACAACAAGATGCGCATCATGGTTGTTACGTTCTCCTGACGGATAAAAATGTTGCGTACTGCGGGGTATATAAGGGGGAGGTGGCGTCGATTCAACCGGTCGACTATTTCAAACTGTGTAGCGCGGAGTATGGCAGAGGAAACTGACCGGCTTGTGGGATAGAGCGTTGCAGGATGTAAGAAGATTCGCGGCGTTAGATAAGCATTGAATGGGGCTGCTTTGCAGCCCATCGCAGGCAAGCCAGGGTTAGCGCCGGGCCTGAAGATCTGCGCTAACCCTGTAGGAGCTGGCTCGCCTGCGATGGGCCGCAAAGCGGCCCCAAGCTCATTACTGCTGATAGGTACGCAAGAAGTTGCCAATCCGCCCAATCGCCTGCTCCAGGTCATCCACCCGCGGTAAGGTCACCACGCGGAAGTGATCCGGCCACGGCCAGTTGAACGCGGTGCCTTGAACGATCAGCAGCTTCTCCGACAGCAGCAAGTCCAGCGCGAACTTCTCGTCATTGAGGATCGGGCACACCTTCGGATCGATCCGCGGGAAGGCATACAGCGCGCCCATCGGCTTGACGCAGCTCACCCCGGGGATGGCATTGAGCAGTTCATAAGTGCGGTTACGCTGCTCCAGCAGGCGGCCAGGCGGCAGCACCAGGTCATTGATGCTCTGGTAGCCGCCCAGGGCGGTCTGGATCGCGTGCTGGGCCGGCACGTTGGCGCACAGACGCATGTTGGCCAGCATGTCGATGCCTTCGATGTAGCTCTGGGCGTGGTGCTTGGGCCCGGAGATGATCAGCCAGCCGGAGCGAAAGCCCGCCACCCGGTACGACTTGGACAAGCCATTGAAGGTCAGGCAGAGCAGGTCAGGCGCCAGCGAGGCGGTGCTGATGTGCACGGCTTCGTCGTAGAGGATCTTGTCGTAGATCTCGTCGGAGAACACCACCAGGTTGTGCTGGCGAGCCAGCTCGAGCATGCCCAGCAGCAGCTCCTTGGAGTACACAGCGCCCGTTGGGTTGTTCGGGTTGATGATCACCAGCGCCTTGGTATTGGGGGTGATCTTGGCCTTGATGTCTTCAAGGTCAGGGAACCAGTCGGCCTGCTCATCGCACAGGTAGTGCACCGGCTTGCCGCCCGCCAGGCTCACCGCAGCGGTCCACAGTGGGTAGTCAGGCGCCGGGATCAGCACCTCGTCGCCATTGTTGAGCAGGGCCTGCATCGACATCACGATCAGCTCGGAGACGCCGTTGCCGAGGTAGATGTCCTCGATGGTCACGCCCTCGATTTCTTTTTGCTGGCAGTACTGCATGACGGCCTTGCGCGCGCTGAACAGGCCCTTGGAGTCGCTGTAGCCCTGGGCGGTCGGCAGGTTTCGGATCACGTCCTGGAGGATCTCGTCCGGCGCCTCGAAGCCAAACGGCGCCGGGTTGCCGATGTTCAGCTTGAGGATGCGGTGGCCTTCCTCTTCCAGGCGTTTGGCGTGCTTGAGCACTGGGCCGCGAATGTCGTAGCAGACATTGGCGAGCTTGTTCGATTTACTGAACTGCATGATGTGATCCCGATTGAGAAGTCGCACGCGCCGCCGTCGAAAGGTTTGAAAGGGCGTGGCGCGGGTGCCAGACTTGAGGCCTGGCACACGAAGCCAACTAATATACGTGCCACCCGCGCCCTGGAAAAGACGGCGCGGCGTGAAATTCAGCCTGCCGAGGTTCCTACATGCAAAAGATCGACAAAACCCTGGAAGAATGGCGCGAGATGCTCGACCCTGCGCAGTATCAGGTCTGTCGTCTGAAGGGCACCGAGCGGCCCTTCAGTGGCAAGTACAACAGCGAGAAGCGCGCTGGCGTCTACCATTGCATCTGCTGCGACCTGGCGCTGTTCGATGCGCAGGCCAAGTTCGATTCCGGCTGTGGCTGGCCAAGCTTCTATGAGCCGATCGCGCAGAGCGCGATGATCGAGATTCGCGATACCTCCCACGGCATGATTCGCACCGAGGTCACCTGCGCCCAGTGCGATGCCCACCTGGGGCATGTCTTCCCTGATGGCCCGCCACCGACCGGGCTGCGCTATTGCATCAACTCGGTGTGCCTGGATTTCAAACCGCGTGACTGACCGGAGAGCGCCAATGGCTGACTCGTTGCTGGATATTCCCTGCGTTACCCTGACCGGCGAGCACAAGCTGCTGGGCGATTTCCAGGGCAAGGCTGTGCTGGTGGTGAACACTGCCAGCCAATGCGGCTTCACCCCGCAGTACAAAGGCCTGGAGCAGCTGTGGCAGGACTACCGCGAGCGTGGCCTGGTGATCGTCGGGTTCCCCTGCAACCAGTTCGGCAAGCAGGAACCCGGGGATGCGCGCGAGATCGCCACGTTCTGCGAAACGCGCTTTGGCGTGAGCTTCCCGTTGATGCGCAAGATCGAGGTCAACGGCCCCGGCGCCCACCCGCTGTTCGTCGAGCTGAAAAAACGCGCCCCTGGCCTGCTGGGCACGCAGAAGATCAAGTGGAATTTCACCAAGTTCCTGCTCGACCCGGTCAGCGGCAAGGTCACCCGCTTTGCTCCAGCGACCAAGCCTGAAGCACTCAAGGCCGCCATCGAACCGCTGCTCAACCGCTGACCGGCACCCAGTGCTCGATCAGTGCCAGTAGTTCTTCGCGGCGAAACGGTTTGGCCAGGTAGTCATCCATGCCCGCCGCGCGGCAGCGTTCGCGCTCCTCGGGCATGGCATTGGCGGTCAGGGCGACGATTGGCAGCTGCGGCCAACGACCGCTCTGGCGAATTCGCCGGCTGGCTTCATAGCCGTCCATGATCGGCATGTTGCAGTCCATCAGCACCATGTCGACGTCTTCCTGCTCCAGCACCTCCAAGGCTTGCGCGCCTTGGGTGGCGAGCAGTACATCGCAGCCGAGCTTGCCCAGCATGCCCTTGGCCACCAGCTGGTTGACCGGGTTGTCCTCCACCAGCAGGATACGCGCCCGGCGCTCGTGCAGCTTGGGGAATTCGTGTGGCAGTGGGGCATCTGGCGCGCCCCCCTGAAGCATTCGCCGCAACGTCTGATACAGCGCATTGCGCGCCAATGGCCGCGCCAGTTGCACCAGTGGCGCCAGGCGCTGGGCCTCTTCGCCGGGGAGGAAGTTGCCGTAGGCGGTTACCAACAGAATTGGCGCCGTGACCGCAGGGCGCAGATCCAGCAGATGCTCCACGTCATCGGTGATCAGCAGATCCAGGGCGCTGTGAGGGAGTTCAGCGGCATCGTCCAGCCGGGTGAAGGCCAGGCCCCAGCCAGGCAACAGCCCGGACAATAGCTCGGACAGGCCACTGCCAGGCTTGCTCAGCGCCACCACCTGGCCGCGCAGCGGCGCCGGCGCAATCGCCTCGGTGTGGGTCGGTAGCGGCAGGTCGGCACTGAAGCGGCTGCCAAAGCCGGTTTGCGAATGAATGTGCAAGTGCCCCTGCATGGCCTTGCACAGGTTGCGGGTCAGCGCCAGGCCAAGGCCGGTGCCGCCATATTGGCGGGTGATGCCAGCGCCGGCCTGGGTGAAGGGCTGGAAAATGCGCACCTGGGCTTCTTCGGGGATGCCGATGCCGGTATCGCTGACCTCCAGGCGTACGCCTCCGACGATAGGCATCAGGCGCACATCGACCCGGCCAAAGCGGGTGAACTTGAGCGCGTTGGACAGCAGGTTGCTGACGATCTGCCGTACTCGGGTCGGGTCGCCCAGCACCGTACTGGGGAAGTCTGGAGCGATCAGGCAAGTCAGCTCGACACTGCTCGCGGCGTTCTGCGACAGCAGGTTGGCGGTGTCTTCGACCATCGCTCCCATGTCGAAGGCAATCCGCTCGAGCTCCAGCTGGCCGGCGTCGAACTTGGACAGATCGAGGATATCGTTGAGCAGTTCCACCAGCACCTTGCCCGAGTCGTGGGCTATCGACAGCTGTTGGCGCTGCTCGGCCGCCAGCGGGCTGTCCAGGGCCAGCGCGATCATGCCCAGCATGCCGTTGAGCGGGGTGCGGATCTCGTGGCTCATGTTGGCCAGGAACGCCGCCCGTGCCTGGGCCATTTCCAGGGCGCGGCGGCGCGCCTCTTCCAGGTCCTGATTGGTCTGGCTGAGCCGGTCGTTGCTGGACTTGAGTTCGTTGGTGCGCGCCGAGACGATGTTTTCCAGTTCGTTGAGGTACTGCGTCAGGCGGTTTTCCGCAGCGCGCCGTTGCTGGATTTCAGTGGCCATGCTGACGAACTGTTGGTTGGCCACTTTCACCAGCACGCCAATTTCGTCGAGCTCATGGCCATGCGGGCAGTCCAGGCGGGTCTGCTGTGGCTGGCGCGGGTCGCTGTTGCTCAGCGCGGCGATCACCGTGACCAGCGGTTTGGTCAGCATCATGTAGAACAGTGCCAGCAGGATCCCGGTCAGCACCAGGCTGCGGGCAAAGCCATTGAACAGGGTGACCCCGGCGCGGTCGAGGAAGCGGCTGCCGAAGGTGTAGGTGTCGACATCCAGGTACAAGGTACCGAGGTATTCGTGGGGCATGTGCGCCAGGTACAGGCGATCCTGGAACTGACGAAATTCGCCGAAGAGAAAGTCGCTCAGTGGCCGGTAGCGGTCTTCCAGGCGCGGGCGCTGGACGTCTGCCAGCACCGTGTCGTTGTTGTCGATCAAGCGCGCGCGGATCACCGCTGGCGATTGCAGCAGCCCGCCCGTCAGCTCCTGGGCAAGCTCGGCATCGATGTTATAGGCGATGCGCGAGGCCGGATTGTGGCTGATTTGCAGCAATGCCTGCACTTCGCGGTTGATGGACGCGTCTTCGCTGGCATAATCGATGCCGATCTGGATGAGACTGAGCAATGTTCCCAGGATGAAGCCGACCAGGACTGTCAACCGGGCTTGCTTGTATGACAGGCGATTGGTGAACTTGATATCCATGTGTCCCGAGCCGGTTCCTCGCTCCTGCGCTGCGCAAGCATAGCCGATCAACCTCGGCTGCTGGCGGGTCTGTCGAACATTCAGCTGGAAGATTGCTGTTGGCAGTGCCGGCCCTTATCGCGGGGCAAGCCCGCTCCCACGCCTGCGCCCT
>NZ_JBICKL010000014.1:0-20571 GCF_043104195.1 Pseudomonas sp. xss_2 | reverse complement strand
TTACTGACCGCTAAAGTCACAAGGTCTCCCACGAATCAGCGCCGAGGTCGACGATTGGCGTGGGAGCGGGCTAGCCCCGCGATGGGGCCGGCCCTAACCCATAACTTACTGACCGGTATAAAGCTGGTCGAACACACCACCATCGTTGAAGTGGGTCTTCTGCACCGTGCGCCAGTCACCGAAGGTCTTCTCTACCGAGAGAAATTCAACTTTCGGGAAGCGGTCGGTGTACTTGGCCAGCACCGTCGCGTCGCGCGGACGCAGGTAGTTCTGCGCGGCGATTTCCTGGGCAGCTGGCGACCACAGGTACTTCAGGTACTCCTCAGCCACTGCGCGGGTGCCTTTCTTGTCGACCACTTTGTCGACCACGCTCACCGGCGGCTCAGCTTCGGCCGACACGCTTGGATAGACCACTTCGAACTGGTCGCGGCCGAACTCGCGGGCGATCATCTCGGCTTCGTTCTCGAACGTTACCAGCACGTCGCCGATCTGGTTGGTCATGAACGTGGTAGTGGCGGCGCGGCCACCGGTGTCGAGCACTGGCGCTTGCTTGAACAGCTTGCCGACGAAGTCCTTGGCCTTGGCTTCGTCACCACCGTTTTGCAGCACGTAGCCCCAGGCCGAGAGGTAGGTGTAGCGGCCGTTACCGGAAGTCTTGGGGTTGGGCACGATCACCTGGACGCCGTCCTTGAGCAGATCAGGCCAGTCTTTCAGGGCCTTGGGGTTGCCCTTGCGAACGATGAACACGGTGGCCGAAGTGAATGGCGCGCTGTTGTTCGGCAGGCGGCTGACCCAGTTATCCGGGACCAGTTTGCCGTTGTCGACCAGGGCATTGATGTCAGTGGCCATGTTCATGGTGATGACGTCAGCCGGCAGGCCGTCGATCACCGCCCGCGCTTGCTTGCTCGAACCGCCGAAGGACATCTGCAGGTTGACCTTCTCTTTGTGCTCGGCCTCCCAGTGCTTCTGGAACGCTGAGTTGTAGTCCTTGTAGAAGTCGCGCATTACGTCGTAGGAGACGTTCAGCAGGGTGGGCGCGGCCTGGGCCAGGTTGCCGAGGGTGAGCCCGGCGGCCATTAGCGAGGCAGTGAACAGTTTTTTCACGACGCATTCCTTGTTCTTGAAGAGTGTGGGCAGTTTGCCAGCGACTATAGCGGGTGCTCGACAGGCGTTTAAAGAACAAAAAACGCTTTGGTTATTCCGCCTTGGGAAATAGCGCATTGCCGCAGCGTGAGCAGAATGCAGCGCCGTGTTCATGGTGCTTTTTCCGGCAGGTCGGGCAGTCGTGCTGCAGCTGTTCACCGCGCATGGCGTTGGCCAGCTCAGCGGTAAAAATGCCGGTGGGCACGGCGATGATCGAGTAACCGGTGATCATCACCAGCGACGACAGCACTTGGCCCAGCGGGGTCTTCGGTACGATGTCGCCAAAGCCCACCGTAGTGAGGGTGACGATGGCCCAGTAGATGCCCTTGGGGATGCTGGTAAAGCCATGCTCGGGGCCTTCGATCACGTACATCAAGGTGCCGAACACCGTGACCAGGGTCGATACCGTGACCAGGAACACGATGATCTTCTGCTTGCTGCCGCGCAGCGCTGCCATCAGGTAGTTGGCTTGCTTGAGGTACTGGCCAAGCTTGAGCACGCGGAAGATGCGCAGCATGCGGATCACCCGGATGATCAGCAGGTACTGGGCGTCGCTGTAGTACAGGGCGATGACCCCAGGCACGATCGCCAGCAGATCGACCAGGCCGTAGAAGCTGAAGGCGTAGCGCAAGGGCTTGGGCGAGCAGTACAGGCGGGTCAGGTACTCGGCGAGGAAGATCGCCGTAAAGCCCCACTCGATGGCGGCGAGCAACCCGGCGTAGCCTTGGTGAACTTCATCGATACTGTCGAGGATCACCGTCACCAGGCTGGCGAGGATGATCAGCAGGAGGATCTTGTCGAAGCGTCTGCCAGCGTCGGTGTCGGTCTGGAAGACGATGATGTAGAGCCGCTCGCGCAGGCTCGCAGGGGTATCCATGGGCGCGTTCCATTGTGCAATGGCCAGAGCCTAGGGGCTGCCCCTCAGCTGTGCAAGCGGCGCGGATTGCCTCCTTGGAGCAAACGCGGCAAGCGTGCGCCCAGGTGCAGCAGCCAGCAAGCGGCAATGAACGGTGCGGTCAGGCCGGCAATCGGCAGCAGGTTGAACAGCGGCTGCAGCACAATCGCCAGGATGATCGCCAGCAGGGGCAGCCAGGGCCGTTCGCGTTGCGCGCTGAAGGCCAAGGCCGCCAGCGCTGCGTTGAAGCCGAGCAGGCCCATCCAGGCGGTCTGCGCCTCCCCGGCCAGCAGCGCGACGCTGCCGCCCAGCGCCGAGCCGAGCAGGGCCCACAGCGCTGCGTAGCGGTTGGCGATGAACAGGCCAATGGCGATCAACAGGCCGGCCAAAGGCTGGTCGAGGAGAAACACCTGACCCAAGCCGCGCGCCAGGGCATGGATGGGATTGGCTTCGACCGGTGCAGCGGCGCTGGAGGGTTCGGCGAGCAGCAGGGCGGCCCAGCCGAGCAGCACGAACGGCGCGGTGTAGGCCGGAAGCAGGCAGGTGCCGCGTTTGCGCCACTGCTGGACAAAGATGCTCGAGAGGCCGCCAGCGGCGATGATCAGCGGTGGCAGGATCGCCGACCATGGCAGCACTGCGCTGAACAGGATGCCGATCAACACGCCGTTATAGCTGTACAACCCAGCCTGGCGGTCGGCGCGCGGATAGCCGCGGCGCTGTGCGGTGAGCAGGCCGGCCAGGGCGCCGAGCAGGGCGCCGCCGACCAGGTTGGGGGCGGTCAGCAGGATTGCCAACAGGCAGCACAAGCCGCACAGCGGGTTGCGCTGCAGCAAGACCTGGCTGAAGCCATTGAGCAGCGCCGTGGCCCAGTCGGGGCACGGGTTGACGAAATTTTTGGTGTACATGGGCAGTCAGCAAGGTTGATGGTGAGCGGTGGGCCTCTTTGGGCCTCGGGTTTTCCGCAGTGTCGAACAGTGCAACGGTAGCGTGGGAGCGGGTTTGCCTCGCGATAGCGAGCGTGGCTCCAGCTCAGTTATCGCGGGGCAAGCCCGCTCCCACGACGCGCGTTAGATCAGCGTCTCGATCCGCAGCGTGTTAGTCGTCCCCGGTTTGCCGAAAGGCACACCGGCGGTGATCAGCAGCGTGTCACCGCGGCTGGCCATGCCTTGCGCCTGGGCAATTTCCAGCGCCGTCGAGCAGATCTCATCGACCTGACGCAGGCGGTCGTTGACCACCGAGTGCACACCCCAGGTCACGCTCAGGCGGCGGGCGGTGACCAGGTTCGGCGTCAGGTTGAGGATCGGCGCGCGTGGTCGCTCACGTGCCGCGCGCAGGGTCGAAGCACCGGACTCGCTGTAGTTGACCAGCACCGCCACCGGCAAGATGCCGCTGATGCGACGGATCGCGCAGCTGATCGCATCCGACATGGTCGCCTCGGCCTTGGGCCGGCCGACGTCCAGTTGCGCCTGGTAATCCGGGCCGTTCTCGACCTGGCGGATGATCTTGCTCATCATCTGCACCGCTTCGAGCGGGTAGTCGCCCGAGGCGGTTTCGGCCGACAGCATCACCGCGTCTGCGCCTTCGGCCACGGCATTGGCCACGTCGGTGACTTCAGCGCGGGTCGGGGCAGGGGCGAAGCGCATCGATTCGAGCATCTGCGTCGCCACCACCACCGGCCGGCCCAATTGACGGCAGGTGTTGATGATGCGTTTCTGGATCTGCGGCACGCTTTCGGCCGGCACCTCTACGCCCAGGTCACCGCGGGCGACCATGATCGCATCGGACAGCTCGGCGATTGCCTGCAATTGATCGACCGCCGAAGGCTTCTCGATCTTGGCCATCAGGTAGGCGCGATCACCGATCAGTTGGCGTGCTTCGATGATGTCCTGCGGGCGTTGGACGAACGACAGCGCCACCCAGTCCACGCCCAGTTCCAGGCCAAAGGCCAGGTCGCGGCGGTCTTTCTCGGTCAGCGGGCTGAGTTCGAGCACCGCTTGCGGCACGTTGACGCCTTTGCGATCGGACAGCTCGCCACCAGCCAGCACCTCGGTGTCAATCGCGTCGCTGTGCTTGGCCGTCACCCGCAGGCGCAGCTTGCCGTCGTCGAGCAACAGGTCCATGCCCGGTTCCAGCGCGGCGATGATCTCGGGGTGCGGCAGGTTGACCCGGCGGCTGTCGCCTGGGGTGCTATCCAGATCCAGGCGCAGGGCCTGGCCGCGTTGCAGCTGGACCTTGCCGTCGGCAAAACGGCCGACGCGCAGCTTCGGCCCTTGCAGGTCCATGAGGATGCCCAGCGGGTAGTTCAGCTGCTGCTCGACTTCGCGGATCCACTGATAGCGCAGGGCGTGGTCGGCATGTTCGCCGTGGCTGAAGTTGAGGCGGAAGATGTTCACTCCGGCTTCGACCAGTTGGCGGATGTCATCGACGCCGTTGATCGCAGGGCCGAGGGTAGCGAGGATTTTGACTTTTTTATCAGGCGTCATGATTGGGCAGTCTCAAGGATCAGGATGGCGCGGAAGTCGTTGACGTTGGTGCGGGTCGGTTCGGTGACGATCAGCGCATCCAGCGCGGCGAAATAGCCGTAGCCGTTGTTGTTGTCCAGTTCATCGCTGGCTGACAGGCCCAGGGCGGCGGCGCGGGCGAAGCTCTCCGGGGTCATGATGGCGCCGGCGTTCTCTTCCGAGCCATCGATACCGTCGGTGTCACCGGCCAGGGCATATACGCCCGGCACGCCCTTGAGGCTTTCGGTGAGGCTGAGCAGGAACTCGGCGTTGCGCCCGCCACGGCCGTTGCCGCGCACGGTCACGGTGGTCTCGCCGCCGGAGAGGATCACGCAGGGCGCCTTCAGTGGCTGGCCGTGCAGAACGATCTGCCGGGCAATGCCGGCATGTACCTTGGCCACTTCGCGTGACTCGCCTTCCAGGTCACCCAGGATCAACGGGCTGAAGCCGGCTTGGCGGGCCTTGACCGCGGCCGCTTCCAGCGACTGCTGGGGCTTGGCGATCAATTGGAAATGGCTGCGGGCCAGAGCCGGGTCATCGGCCTTGACGGTTTCCGAGGCGGGGTTGTTCAGCCAGTCGAGGACGGCCTTGGGCGCATCGATGTTGTAGCGCTTGATGATCGCCAGAGCATCGGCCGAGGTGCTCGGGTCGGCCACGGTCGGGCCGGAGGCGATCACCGTGGCCAGGTCGCCCGGTACGTCGGAGATGGCGTAGGTGTACACGGTGGCCGGCCAGCAGGCCTTGGCCAGGCGTCCGCCCTTGATCGCCGAGAGGTGCTTGCGCACGCAGTTCATTTCGCCGATGGTCGCGCCGGACTTGAGCAGCGCCTTGTTGATCTGTTGCTTGTCGGCCAGGGTCAGGCCCTCAGCCGGCAATGCCAGCAGGGCCGAGCCGCCGCCGGACAGCAGGAAGATCACCCGATCGTCTTCGCACAGGTTGCTGACCAGTTCCAGCACGCGCTTGGCTACCGCCAGGCCGGCGGCATCGGGGACCGGGTGGGCGGCTTCGACAACCTCGATCTTCTGGCAGTTGGCGCCATGGCCGTAGCGGGTCACGACCAGGCCGGAGACTTCGCCCTGCCAGCTTTTTTCGACCACTTCAGCCATGGCCGCGGCGGCTTTGCCGGCACCAATGACAATGACCCGGCCGCTACGGTCGGCGGGCAGGTGGGGCTCGAGGACCTGGCGGGGGTGGGCGGCAGCGATGGCTGTGTCGAACAGCTCGCGGAGTAATTGTTGCGGATCGACCGACATGGCAGGCTCCCAAATTCTTGTTGTTCTGCAAAATCGAAAACGCCCCTGGAACTGCCTCCGTGCAGGCTGAACCAGGGGCGGTGTTGCGCGTTGCCAGCGATGGCCTGTGGTTGCAAGTTCATCGCTGGTGGATTCTTCGCGGGCCCCACAGGTAGCCCACAGTTCTCAGGTTCAGCGCTGAACCTGTAGGAGCGGGCTTGCCCGCGAAGAGGCCAGTGAGGCTAGCAATGGCTTACTTGTCGCCGCGGATCGAGAAGTTGGCCATGTGCTCCAGGCCTTTGATCAGCGCCGAGTGGTCCCAGTTGCCGCCACCGAGGGCGACGCAGGTGCTGAACACTTGCTGGGCGTTGGAGGTGTTGGGCAGGTTGATGCCCAGCTCCTTGGCGCCTTGCAGGGCCAGGTTCAGGTCCTTCTGGTGCAGGTTGATGCGGAAGCCCGGATCGAAGGTGCCTTTGATCATGCGCTCGGCATGCACTTCAAGGATCTTCGAGGAAGCGAAGCCACCCATCAGTGCTTCACGCACCTTGGCAGGATCGGCGCCGTTCTTGGCAGCGAACAGCAGCGCTTCGCTGACAGCCTGAATGTTCAGGGCGACGATGATCTGGTTGGCGACCTTGGCCGTCTGGCCGTCGCCATTGCCGCCAACGCGGGTGATGTTCTTGCCCATGGCTTCGAACAGCGGCAGGGCGCGCTCGAAGGCTTTCGGGCAGCCACCGACCATGATGCTCAGGGTCGCGGCCTTGGCCCCGACTTCACCGCCCGACACGGGCGCGTCGAGGTAGGCGGCGCCGGTGGCCTTGATCTTCTCGGCAAAGGCTTTGGTGGCAGTTGGCGAGATCGAGCTCATGTCGATCACCACCTTGTTCGGGCCAACGCCTTCGCCAACGCCGTTTTCACCGAACAGCACGGCCTCGACCTGCGGGGTATCGGGGACCATGACGATGATGAATTCAGCTTCCTGGGCCACTTCTTTGGGGTTGGCCAGGGCCACCGCGCCAGCGGCGATCAGGTCGGCCGGGGCGGCGTCGTGGTGGGTGGAGACGAACAGGCTGTGACCTGCTTTTTGCAGGTTCTGGGCCATGGGCTTGCCCATGATGCCGGTGCCGATAAATCCGATTTTAGCCATGAGAATTTGCCTCTTTGTATTTGTGATATCTCAAGCGAACCAAGGCCTCTGTGGGAGCGGGCTTGTCGAAGCGTCGAACCGCTGCGAAACAGGCGATGCGGTGGATGGCACCGGCTGTGCCGGTGTTCGCGGGCAAGCCCGCTCCCACAGGGTTTGTTGTTTCACAGAGGGCCTGTGTTCAGCCCTTCAGATAGCGTTATGGGTCTTCAGCCAGCCCAGGCCAGCCTCGGTGGTGGTCAGCGGCTTGTATTCCGCGCCCACCCAGCCCTGGTAACCGATGCGGTCCAGGTGCTCGAACAGGAAGCGGTAGTTGATCTCACCGGTGCCTGGCTCGTTGCGGCCGGGGTTGTCGGCCAGCTGGATGTGGTTGATCAGCTTCAGGTTGGCTTGCATGGTGCGAGCCAGGTCACCTTCCATGATCTGCATGTGGTAGATGTCGTATTGCAGGAACAGGTTGTCGCTGCCGACTTCGGCCTGGATTTCCAGGGCCTGTTGGGTAGTGTTCAGGTAGAAGCCTGGGATGTCGCGGGTGTTGATCATTTCCATGACCAGGCGAATCCCGGCAGCCTTGAGTTTGTCGGCGGCGAACTTGAGGTTGTCGACGAAGGTCTTGCGCACATCGGCGCATTGCAGGCCTTGTGGACGGATACCGGCCAGGCAGTTGACCTGGGTGTTGCCCAGGACCTTGGCGTATTCGATGGCCTTGTCGACGCCGCTGCGGAACTCTTCGACACGGTCCGGGTGGCAGGCGATGCCGCGCTCACCCTTGCCCCAGTCGCCGGCAGGCAGGTTGAACAGCACCTGGGTCAGGCCGTGGGCGTCGAGCTGCTGCTTGATCAGGTCGGCGCTGAAGTCATACGGGAAGAGGTATTCGACACCGCTGAAGCCAGCGTCGGCGGCGGCCTTGAAGCGGGCCAGGAAGTCCTGCTCGGTGAACAGCATGGACAGGTTGGCAGCGAAGCGAGGCATGGTTGTCTCCTTTGCAGATGAAGGCCCCCGGCACAACCGGCGCGGGGGCGTCAGGCAATCAGTCGAGCATCGAGATCGCAGTTGGCGCGTCGTTGCCAACCAGGGCGAGGTCTTCGAACTCGTTGACCGCGTTGATCTCGGTGCCCATGGAAATGTTGGTCACACGCTCGAGGATCACTTCAACCACGACCGGCACGCGGAATTCTTCGGCCATTTTCTGCGCCTTGAGCAGGGCAGGGGCGATCTCGCCTGGCTCGAATACGCGCAGGGCCTTGCAACCCAGGCCTTCGACCACGGCAACGTGATCGACACCGTAGCTGCCGGCTTCGGTCGAGTTGATGTTCTCGAACGCCAGTTGTACACAGTAATCCATGTCGAAGCCACGCTGCGCCTGGCGGATCAGGCCAAGGTAGGCGTTGTTCACCAGCACGTGGACGTACGGCAGGTTGAACTGCGCGCCGACTGCCAGTTCTTCGATCATGAACTGGAAGTCGTAGTCACCCGAGAGGGCAACGACCTTGCGTTGCGGGTCGGCCTTGACCACGCCCAGTGCTGCTGGAATGGTCCAGCCCAGCGGGCCGGCCTGGCCGCAGTTGATCCAGTGGCGTGGCTTGTAGACGTGGAGGAATTGCGCGCCAGCGATCTGCGACAGGCCGATGGTGCTGACGTAGCAGGTGTCCTTGCCGAACACTTGGTTCATTTCTTCGTAGACGCGCTGCGGCTTGACCGGCACGTTGTCGAAGTGAGTCTTGCGCTGCAGGCTCGACTTGCGCTGTTGGCAGTCTTCCAGCCAAGCGCCACGGTCCTTGAGCTTGCCAGCGGCTTTCCACTCGCGCGCCACTTCGAGGAACACATCCAGCGCCTTGCCGGCGTCAGACACGATGCCCAGGTCCGGGGTGAACACACGGCCGATCTGGGTCGGTTCGATATCGACGTGAACGAACTTGCGGCCTTCGGTGTAGACGTCGACGGAACCGGTGTGGCGGTTGGCCCAACGGTTGCCGATACCGAACACCAGGTCAGATTTGAGCAGGGTGGCATTGCCGTAGCGGTGCGAGGTCTGCAGACCGACCATGCCGACCATTTGCGGGTGGTCGTCAGGGATGGTGCCCCAGCCCATCAGGGTCGGGATGACCGGTACGCCGGTCAGCTCGGCGAACTCGACCAGCTTGTCGCTGGCATCGGCGTTGATGATGCCACCACCGGCAACCAGCAGGGGGCGCTCGGCGTCATTGAGCAGGGCCAGGGCCTTCTCGGCTTGCACGCGGCTGGCCGATGGCTTGTTGACTGGCAGTGGCTCGTAGGCGTCGATATCAAACTCGATCTCAGCCATCTGCACGTCGAACGGCAGGTCGATCAGCACCGGGCCCGGGCGGCCGCTGCGCATTTCGAAGAAGGCCTTCTGGAAGGCGTAAGGCACTTGGCCTGGCTCCAGAACAGTGGTGGCCCACTTGGTCACTGGCTTGACGATGTTGGTGATGTCGACTGCCTGGAAGTCTTCCTTGTGCAGGCGTGCGCGCGGCGCTTGGCCGGTGATGCAGAGGATCGGGATGGAGTCGGCGGATGCACTGTACAGGCCGGTGACCATGTCGGTGCCGGCAGGGCCGGAGGTGCCGATGCACACGCCGATATTGCCTGGGTTGGCACGGGTGTAGCCCTCGGCCATGTGCGAGGCACCTTCGACGTGACGAGCGAGGACATGATCGATGCCACCGACTTTTTTCAGGGCCGAGTACAGCGGGTTGATGGCAGCCCCTGGGATGCCGAACGCGGTATCTACACCTTCACGGCGCATGACCAGAACGGCTGCATCGATTGCTCTCATTTTGCTCATGGGTTGTGCCTCATCGATTTTGTAATTGTATACAACTTGCTCTGCGCCAGAGTGTATTCACGCTCGGCGGCTTAGGTCAATCCATTTTCATCGGGACGAGTGGCTTTCGTCGGGATGCCTATGAAAACGGCGTTTCGTCTGATCGTGCACGATCGTCTAAAAATATTGTATACAAAAACAGTTGCCGTTGTGTTCTATTTGTCCGATCGAATTTCAACTGCCCTCAGGGCTTCTCACAACAAGAAGAGGACCTTTGCAATGACTACATTGACTCTGAAAGTCGCTGTCAGCGTGGTGAACGCCGCGCTGGCCGCTGGCCGCAAGATCAACGCCGCACCACTGACCGTGGCGGTGCTCGATGCCGGTGGGCATCTGCTGGCGCTGCAGCGTGAAGATGGCGCCAGCCTGTTGCGGCCGCAGGTGGCCACCGGTAAAGCCTGGGGCGCGATTGCGCTGGGCAAGGGCTCGCGTCTGCTGGCGCTGGATGCGCAGCAGCGGCCGGCGTTTTTCGCTGCCTTGAACGGGCTGGGTGAGCGGCCGGTGGTGCCGGCGCCGGGCGGTGTGCTGATTCGTGATCAGGACGGCAAAGTGCTGGGAGCGGTGGGGATCAGCGGGGATACTTCGGATATCGATGAGCAGTGCGCGATCAGTGCGATCGAGGAGGCGGGGTTGACTGCCGATGCGGGCGTTGCGGCTTAAGCGATAGTTGTCAGTTGCACCCCTATCGCGGGGTAAGCCCGCTCCCACGAAGACTGCATGCTACCTAGGGACAGTGCAGGTAGTCCACGTGGGAGCGGGCTTGCCCCGCGATTGCGGCTCTCAGGCCGCCTCGGGTTCACATCCCTTCAGCACCAGGCGAATGATAGTCTCCGCCGCCGCTTCATAATCACTGTCAGCCAACTTGGCCTTGCCGGTGACTGCCGAAATCTGCCAATCGAAATCCGCATAGGTCTGGGTCGCCGCCCAGATGCTGAACATCAGGTGATGAGCATCGACGGGGGCGATCTGCTTGCGATCGATCCAGCGCTGGATGCACTCGATGTTGTGCCTGGCCTGTTCGTTGAGCTGCTCGACCTGGCTGGGCGACAGGTGCGGCGCGCCGTGCATGATCTCGCTGGCGAACACTTTGGAGGCATGTGGCAGGTCGCGCGAGATGCGGATCTTCGAGCGGATGTAGGAACTCAACACTTGCTTGGGGTCACCATCGGCATTGAACGGCGTCGAGGCCTGCATGATCGGCGCGATGATGCTTTCCAGGACCTCGCGGTAGAGGTTGTCCTTGGATTTGAAGTAGTAATACACGTTCGGCTTGGGCAGGCCTGCCTTGGCCGCGATGTCGCTGGTCTTGGTGGCGGCGAAGCCCTTGTCGGCGAATTCCTCGCTGGCCGCGCGCAGGATCAGTTCCTTGTTGCGCTCGCGAATGGTGCTCATGGTCAGGGATCTTCCTCGCAATGGTCGCCTCTAAGAGGGATCGGCCATGGTAGCACCGGCCTTGACGGGCGCTCAAGGCAGGGTGTTTGGGCTAGAATTCGACGATTCACTCAATGGGAAACCGGCAAACATGGCAGGAAGCAGTCTACTGGTACTGATCGACGACATCGCCACGGTGCTCGACGATGTCTCGCTGATGACCAAGGTCGCGGCGAAAAAGACCGCTGGCGTGCTCGGTGACGATTTGGCACTGAACGCCCAGCAAGTCACTGGCGTGCGTGCCGAACGGGAAATCCCGGTGGTCTGGGCGGTGGCCAAGGGTTCGTTCCTGAACAAGCTGATCCTGGTTCCGGCGGCGCTGTTGATCAGTGCCTTCATTCCTTGGGCGGTGATCCCGTTGCTGATGCTGGGCGGGGCTTATCTGTGCTTCGAGGGCTTCGAGAAGCTGGCGCACAAGTTTCTCCACAGCAAGGCCGAGGATGCCGCCGAGCACGGCGCCCGCGCCGAAGCGGTGGCAGATCCGAATGTCGATCTGGTGGCCTATGAGAAGGACAAGATCAAGGGCGCGGTGCGCACCGACTTCATCCTCTCGGCGGAGATCATCGCCATTACCCTGGGTACGGTGGCCGACGCCCCGCTGGCGCAGCAGATCATCGTGCTGTCGGGTATCGCCATCGTCATGACCATTGGTGTGTATGGCCTGGTGGCCGGCATCGTCAAGCTCGATGACCTTGGCCTGTGGCTGACCCAAAAAGCCTCGCGTGCGGCGCAGGCGGTGGGGAACGCAATTCTGCGCACCGCGCCGTACATGATGAAGAGTCTGTCGGTGATCGGTACTGCGGCGATGTTTTTGGTCGGCGGCGGGATTCTGGTGCATGGCATTGCGCCGTTGCATCATGCCATCGAAGCCTTCAGCGAAGGGCGCGGCGGGGCACTGACCGGGGCGTTGCTCAATGGGCTTGCCGGGGTGGTTGCCGGGGCCGTGGTGCTGGTGGTGGTCAGCGTGCTGGGTAAGGTTTGGCGGGTGGTACGTCCTGCTAGCTGATGTCAATCGTGGGGAGCGAGCTTGCCCTGCGATTGCGTCGTCAATGAAATCGCTATCGCGGGGCAAGCCCGCTCCCACAGGTTAGCAGCGTTATACCTGTAGGAGCGGGCTTGCCCGCGAAGGGCCGCAGAGCGGCCCCGAACACTCAGATCAGAAGTGCACCTTGACCAACAGGCTCGCGGTGTTCTGGTCGGTGGTGAACGCATCGGAATCCTTGATCCCGTACTTGTTCTTCCAGTAGTCGTACTCGATACCGACGTACAGCTGCTTCTCGCCAAAGTGCAGCGCCTTGCCCAGGTCATACTTGATCTGTGGGTTGAAGTGCAGGTTGGCCTGATAGGTGCCGCGACGGTTCTCGTCGTTATCCACCACCCAATCCATGAAGCCATCGATGAGGATGTCGGACGAGCCGACCGGGATGGTGTACGACCACACTGGGGTGATCTGCCAGACGTTGTCACCGGGGCGGCTGCCATCGGTGGTGCGCTGGTAGAAGTTCAGCTGGAAGTAATCGAAGCCTGGGATATCCAGGTCAAAACCAGGACCGATCAGGTACGCCTCGGTATCACCCTCGCCGAACTCGTAGGTCATCGCCAACAGCACGTCCTTGACCGGGCCGAAGGCGATCTTCTGATCGAAGATCTTGCCGAACGACAGGCGCGGGCTGATCTCGCCGTAGTAGGTGTTGGGGCCATTGCTGGCGTCTTTCTTGCCCTGGTAGAAGATCTTGTCGACAAAGATGAAGTTGTCGCCGTACTTCCAACCATCGGCGTGCTCGAAGGTGAAGGTCTGCTGGGTCTCTGGGTTGACCTTGAAGTTCTTGCCCCAGAGGTAGGTCAGGCTGTTGTTCTGCCACTGCAGCAGGTCACCGGCGACGCTGGCGCCAGAGGCCAGCAGGCCGCCAGCGAGGATCAGGCTATTGATGGTACGCATTGCGTGTGTCGCTCCCTTGAGTCGGATCTGTTGTCAGCGCTCGGTGGCGGCGCTGTTCTTGTCTTTTGAGTCAGCTTTTTTCGAGTGGCCACAGCTATTTGGCAAGAGCTGCGCCAACTTTCCGGGTTGGTCACAACCATCCTGCTCGACGTCTTTCTGAACGGATGAAATGGGTAACTTGAGGCTGGCAAAACGTTGGCCAACCGCCCGAATTCATTGACTGAGCGGTCAGTAAACGCAGGCAGAAATCATTCTGCCCTGAGCGAGGGGGCGCGCAGATTACTCACTTGCGCGCCGGTCCTCAAGTGCTCCGTCCTGGAGCACTACTCACCAAACTTGGGCGTTTGGTCAGATTCTTAGAAGTGCACCTTCACCAGGGCGCTGGCGACGCTTTGATTGCTGTCGACATTGCCGCGGCTGTCGATGCCGTATTTGTCTTTCCAGTAGCTGTATTCAAAGCCCACATACAGCTGCTTGGCGCCCATGTTCAGAGCCTTGCCCAGGTCATATTTGACCTGTGGGTTGAACTGCAGGTTGGCGTGATAGGTGCCGCGGCGGGTCTGGTCGTTGTCCACTACCCAGTCGATGTAGCCATCGATAAGGATGTCGGAGCGTCCCACTGGGATGGTGTAGGACCAGGCCGGGGTAATCTGCCAAACGTTGTCACCGGGGCGGCTGCCTTCGGTGTTGCGCAGGTAGAAGTTCAGTGTGAAGTAGTTGAAGCCGGGAATCCCCAGGTCGAAACCGGGGCCGATCAGGTAGGCCTCGTTGTCGCCTTCGCCGCGTTCGTAGGTCATGGCCAGGAGCACGTCCTTGACCGGGCCGAAGGCGAAGCTCTTGCCGGTGATCTTGCCCAGTGACAGGCGCGGGCTGAACTCACCGTAGTAGGTGGTCACGCCTTTGCTTGGGTCGGCCTTGCCGTTGTAGAAGATCTTGTCGACGAACAGGAAGGTGTCGCCGTACTTCCATTTGTTGGCGTGCTCGAAGGTAATGGTCTGCTGGATGTCGGGGTTGACCTTGAAGTCTTTGCCGTACAAGTAGGTCAGGCTTTCGCCGTGCCATTGCAGCCATTCGCCTGCATGCGTGGGGAGGGTGGCCAGCAGGCTGCTGCCCAGCAACAGGGACGAGGTGATGCGCTTCATGTTGTGATTCCCGGACTTATTGTTTTTGTTGGGGTTTTTTTGGCGCAAACGCGCCCCGGGCGGCCCATTCCGGCGGGCCGACGGTGTTGCGGTACGACGAGGTTGAAAAACGGGGTGGCCGACCGCGCCACCCCGCGCACTCAGTGCTGGTGACAGGCGTCGTTATGCGCCGCCCGATCAGCGCCACCGAGGATGTTGAACAGCACGTTCAGCACCAGGGCACTGAGCGTGGCCATGGCGATACCGCTGTGGGTGATTGGCTCCATCCACTGTGGCATTTGCGCGAAGAACTCGGGCTTGACCACCGGGATCAGGCCAAAGCCCACGCTGACCGCGACCAGCAGCTGGTTGCGGCGGTCGGAGATGTCCGCCTCCTGCAAGATCTTGATCCCGGTGGCGGTGACCATGCCGAACATGGCAATGGACGCGCCGCCAAGGACCGCAGGCGGGATCGAGGCGATCAGGTAGGCCGCCTTGGGCAGCAGGCTCAGGCCGATCAGCAGCGCACCCGCGACCACCGTGACGTAGCGGCAGCGCACGCCGGTCATCTGCACCAGGCCGATGTTCTGGGCGAACGAGGAGTGGGTGAAGGTGTTGAAGAAACCGGCGACGAACGAGGCGCCAGCGTCGCACAACAGACCGCGGCGGAGCATGCCCGGGGTCACTTCGCGATCGGTCACTTTGCCCAGGGCCAGGAACATCCCGGTGGACTCGACAAAGATGATCACCACCACCAGGCACATCGACAGGATCGGCGCCAGGCTGAACGTCGGCATCCCGAAGTGCAGCGGCGTGACCACTTGCAGCCATGGCGCCTGGGCCAGGCCCGACAGATCGACCATGCCGATCGAGCCGGCCAGGATGTAGCCCAGGCCCATGCCGACCAGCACCGAAACGTTGACCCAGAAGCCGCGCATGAAGCGGTTGATCAACAGGATCACGGCCAGCACCAGGCCCGCCACCATCAGGTAGATCGGCGAGCCGAAGGTCTCGGCCTCATGCCCGCCACCGGCCCAGTTGACTGCTACCGGGAACAGCGACAGGCCAATCGAGGTAATCACGGTCCCGGTGACCAGTGGCGGGAAGAAGCGCACCACCTTGGACATGAACGGTGCGATCAGCATGCCGAAGAAGCCGGCGGCGATGGTCGCGCCGAAGATCCCCTGCAGGCCGACGCCGGGCATGCCGGCCATGGCCACCATGCTGCCGACCGCAGCAAAACTGGCGCCCATCATGACCGGCATGCGAATGCCGACAGGACCGATACCGAACGATTGGATGATGGTGGCAACGCCTGCGACCAGCAGGTCGGCGTTGATCAGGAACGCGACTTCTTCGCGCGACAGGCCAGCGGCCTGGCCGATGATCAGCGGCACGGCGATCGCGCCTCCGTACATCAGCAGAACATGTTGCAAACCTACCAGGATCAGCTGAAACAGGGGCAGGGGCTGTCGTGGCGGCGCAACGGGGATGTACGCCTTGGGTGACTCGGACATGCAGCACCTCGAGTTTTGTTCTTATTCTCGGATCCAAGCGCTGGGTCTCAATCGGCAAGCTCTGGTTAGAAAGCTAGGGGTTCCCGGTTGAGGCCTGACGCTCGATGCTTGCTTGTTGCGTACTGCGTATAGCGTAAGCGGCAAAGCCACTGCGTCTGTAGGAGCGGGCTTGCCCGCGATGGCGATAGTGCACGCTCCATCGCATTCGCGGGCAAGCCCGCTCCTACAGGTTGACGCGTCGTTGCCGCTGTCTCAATCAGTTGACTGGGGCGCCTTTGGCAATCCAGTCACCGACCAACTTGCGCTCCTCGACGGTCATCTGGGTGATGTTGCCCAGCGGCATGATCTGGCTGGCGACCGCTTGCGCTTGGATGCGCGCGGCCTGGGCCTGGATCTGCTGCGGGGTGTCGAACATCACACCGCCAGGGGCGGCGCTGAACAGCGGGCTGGTTGGCTTGGACGAGTGGCACACGGTGCAGCGTTCCTGGATGACCGTGTGGATCTTGTCGAAAGCGCCACCGGCGGCCTGGGTGCTGGCCTGAGCTGGAGCCTCGGCCGCTGCGGCAGGCGCTTGGGCGGCTTTGGCAGCTTCTTCGGCGCGCAGTTCGGCAGCGGTCTTGCCCCCTACAGCGGTCGCTGGCAGCGGCTGGTACTCGACCTGCGCGGCAGCCTGCTCAGGTGCGGTGGGCAGCGGCTTGGGACCGGTCACATAGGCCAGGCAGATCATCGCCAGGGCGCCGACAGGCAGGGTCCAGGCGAACTTGTTGCTGTCGTGGCGGGTGTTGAAGTAGTGACGGATCAGTACCGCAGCCACGGCGATCCCGGCCAGGATCAGCCAGTTGTATTGGCTGCCATAGGTGCTCGGGAAGTGGTTGCTGATCATGATGAACAGCACCGGCAGGGTGAAGTAGTTGTTATGACGCGAGCGCAGCAGGCCCTTGGCCGGCAGTACCGGATCAGGGGTCTGGTTGTTCTCGATTGCCGCCACCAGCTGGCGCTGGGCCGGCATGATGATGCGGAAAACGTTACCGACCATGATGGTGCCGATGATCGCGCCGGTGTGCAGGTACGCGCCGCGACCGCTGAACACCAGGCTGAAGCCCCAGCAGGCGGCGATGATCAGCACGAACAGCACACCGCCGAGCAGGGCGGGGCGCTTGCCCAGTGGCGAGTCGCAGAGGAAGTCGTAGATGAACCAGCCGGCGACCAGCGAGCCGATACCGATCGCCACGCCTTCGGCACCGCTGAGGGTGCTGCCTGGTGCCAGCAGGTACAGGGTCGGGTTCCAGTAGAACACCACGCACAGCAGGGCGATACCGGACATCCAGGTGAAATAGGCTTCCCATTTGAACCAGTGCAGGTTCTCAGGCATTTTCGGCGGGGCCAGCTTGTACTTCTCCAGGTGGTAGATACCACCACCATGGATGGCCCAGAGATCACCTGACAACCCATCGCGCGGGTTGCTTCGATTCAGGTGGTTCTCGAGCCAGACGAAGTAGAACGATGCACCGATCCAGGCCACGCCGGTGATCATGTGAACCCAGCGAATGCTCAGGTTCAGCCATTCGTGAAGGTGTGCTTCCACAGTATGTACCTCTTGCCGGTCACGGTTCAGGCACTGAGCATGTCGCCCAGTGCTTGGATGACCGACCTTTTCTTATTGGTGGGGATTGAGGATCAGCATCTGTTCCTCGGTGAAATAATGCTCGTCGCAGTTGTTGCCGGAACCACTGCGATCAACCACCAGGAAGTCATCCCGCTTTTCGATCGTCAGCACCGGGTGGTGCCAAACGCCGCGATGGTAATTAATGCCCTGCCTGCCGTTGCTGCGGAAAGCGCGGACCAAACCTGATACAGGTACATCGCCAACTGGCGCGACCACGATCAGAAAGGGGTTGCCGAGCAGCGGAATGAAAGCCTGGCTGCCCAGCGGATGGCGTTCGAGCATGCGTACGGTCAAGGGCATCTCCAGGGCGTCGGCGCGGAAGATGCTGATGATCGCTTTGTCCTCGGGCTCGGCGGTTTCGACCGTGGCGAGCTTGTGGAAGCGCATGGTCGAGCCGTTGTTGATCATGAAGTGGTCGCTGCCATCGGTTTCGATCACGTCACCGAATGGGGCGAAGGCTTCTTTGGTCAGGGGCTCGATCACTAGTGTGCGCATGCTTGTTATCTCTTTTTTCTATGTTCTATGTAGGGTTGGACAACTGCCTTGGGTCAGGCCCTGGGTGCGCTCACGTGGTGCACTCGGGCCAGGCCTTGATGGTGTGTCCTTACAATTGCAGCAGGCGGAACAGCGCGATCAGGTTGATCTGCGCCAGGGCTTCCTTGAATTCGGTATCGGCATCGTTGTGGATGCGTTTTTCGAAGGCGGCGAGAATCTGGTGCCGGTTGCTGCCCTTGACCGCCATGATGAACGGGAATTGGAACTTGGCCTTGTAGGCATCGTTGAGTTCGGTGAAGCGAGCGAACTCTTCGGCGGTGCACTGGTGGATACCGGCGCCGGCCTGCTCGTTGGTGCTCGACTCGGTCAGCTCGCCCTGGATCGCGGCCTTGCCAGCGAGGTCCGGGTGAGCGTTGATCAGGGCCAGTTGGTCGCTGTGGTTGGCGCTCAGGAGGATATCGCTCATGCGCTGGTGCAGCGCCTCGATCTCGTCCAGCTCGACCCGTTGGCCGAGGTCATAGGCCTTCTCGGCGACCCACGGCGAGTGCTCGTAGATGTCGGCGAAGGCACTGACGAAGGCGTCGCGGCTCAGGGTCGATGGCGTGAGGGTCTTGAAGGCGGTCATCAGGCGTTCTCTTTCTTGTACGGGTGGGTGGTGTGCCAGTGGCGGGCAATATCCACGCGACGGGCGAACCAGACCTGCTCATGGCTCTTGGCGTATTCGACGAAGCGCTTCAGTGCAGCCAGGCGAGCCGGGCGGCCGACCAGGCGGCAGTGCAGGCCGATCGAGAGCATTTTCGGCGCCTCGGCACCTTCTTCGTAGAGCACGTCGAAGGCGTCCTTGAGGTACTGGAAGAACTGCTCACCGCAGTTGAAGCCCTGCACCTGGGTGAAGCGCATGTCATTGGTGTCCAGGGTGTAGGGAATCACCAGGTGCGGCTTGTCGGTCGGGTTGTTCGGCTCCCAGTAGGGCAGGTCGTCGTCGTAGGTGTCGCTGTCATAGAGGAAGCCGCCTTCCTCCATCACCAGGCGGCGGGTGTTCGGCCCGGTGCGGCCGGTGTACCAGCCCAGTGGGCGTTCGCCGGTGAGTTCGGTGAGGATGCGGATGGCTTCGAGCATGTGCTCGCGCTCCTGCGCCTCGTCCATGTTCTGGTAGTCGATCCAGCGGTAGCCGTGGCTGCAGATTTCATGGCCGGCTTGGGCCATGGCGCGGATCACGTCGGGGTGGCGCTGGGCGGCCATGGCCACGGCGAAGATGGTCAGCGGTACGCCGGTGTCCTTGAACAGCTTGAGCAGGCGCCATACGCCGGCCCGGCTGCCGTACTCGTAGAGCGACTCCATGCTCATGTTGCGTTGGCCTTGCAGCGGTTGCGCCGCGACCATCTCGGAGAGGAAGGCTTCGGACTCTTTATCACCGTGCAGGATGTTGCGCTCACCACCTTCTTCGTAATTGAGGACGAAAGACAAGGCAATGCGGGCATTACCCGGCCATTGCGGGTGAGGTGGGTTGTTGCCGTAACCGATCAGGTCGCGAGGGTAGTCAGCGCTCACTGCAGTCTTCCTTCTTGTACGTGTGTGCGGGGGTGGGCGGACCCGCGTCGGGTTGTCGCACTCACCGGATGGGCTGATTGTATACAACTTCTGAAATCATTTGTAAGCCTGTTTTTCCGCATTTCTTCCCTTTTGTCGTCTGAGAATGTATTGCAAGAAACCTGCCTGTTTGGTCAGCTAATGACCTTGGCGTGTGCATGGCGCCTATATTTGGCGACTGGTGGCCTATTCTTGGGGGAGGTTACCGGGGTGTTGCGCAAGGGTCGAAAAAATTGTGTACAATTTTTAGAGAAAGTGTCTTAATGGCGCCATTCCCACACACGGTAGGCGCTTTCGTGGTGCCTGCTGGGTATTTTCTGCCCACGATTTGAACAAGAGGCGACAAGCACATGGGACGTTTGACTACTCACGTACTGGATGCTGCGCATGGCTGCCCGGGCAGCTCGATCAAGGTCGAGTTGTACCGTGTCGAAGGCCAGCAGCTGGAGTTGGTGAATACTGCGCTGACCAATAGCGATGGCCGGGTCGATGCGCCGTTGCTGCAGGGTGATGACTACCGCACTGGGGTGTACCAGTTGCAGTTCAGTGCTGGGGACTACTATCGGGCTCGGGGCGTGGCTTTGCCAGAAGCGGCGTTCCTGGATGTTGTGGTGCTGCGGTTTGGGATTGATGAAAAGCAGGAGCACTACCATGTGCCGCTGCTGATCTCGCCCTATAGCTACTCGACCTATCGTGGAAGCTAGTTGGTCGCTAGAAGAATCTTCGTAGGTCTTTGGCCCGCTCTCACACTGGCGGGCTTTTTTTCGTCTGATGGTTTTGTGGTTTTGTGGTTTTGTGGTTTTGTGGTTTTGTGGTTTTGTGTTGTTTGTGGTTTTGTGTACATATCCATTCGCGATGGCGACATTTAGGCACCCTTCCGCCCTTACGGCGGGTCACTTTTTGGCAAACGCCCGGTGTGCCGGCCCAGCCAAAAGTAACCAAAAAAGGCTGCGCTCCACCATCAGTCCCGCCCGTGGCGGGATCCCCTCGGTTCGGTGTCTTCCGGGCCCGCGCGGCCTACGATTTGCTACGCAAATCTACATCTCGCGCCT
>NZ_JBICKL010000013.1:0-77417 GCF_043104195.1 Pseudomonas sp. xss_2 | reverse complement strand
TTTGATGCATCCTGGCACGGACCAGCAAGAAGCGTTCCGTGCTGAAAGGATTCTACCTTACACGAACTGCGCGGCGGCGTTAGCCGAGGCCCAGGCCCACTGGAAATTAAACCCACCCAGATGGCCGCTGACGTCCAGCACTTCACCGATGAAGTACAGCCCCGGGCTCTTCAGCGATTCCATGGTCTTGGACGACACCTCGCGGGTATCCACCCCGCCAAGCGTCACCTCGGCAGTGCGATAGCCCTCGGTCCCGGCCGGCACCACTTGCCAGGCCGCCAGCTTCTCGGCGATCTGTGCAAGCTCGGCCGGGGTGTACTGCTTCATCGGCTTGGAGACGAACCACTGATCAGCCAACAGGTTGGCCAGCTTGCGCGTGAACACTTCGCCCAGCACGGTTTTCAGTTCGCTGTTGGCGCGCTCGGTCTGTTGCTGTTGCAGCCAGTCGAGGGCATCGCGGTCCGGCAGCAGGTTGATCTCGACCGTGTCGCCAGCCTCCCAGAACGAAGAAATCTGCAAGATCGCCGGGCCACTCAGGCCACGATGGGTGAACAGCAGGTTCTCGCGGAAGCTGGTGCCATTGCAGCTGGCGGTGCAATCGAGCGAGGTCCCCGAGAGTTCACTGCACAGTGCCTTGAGCTGGGGCTCGGTGATGGTGAAGGGCACCAAACCTGCGCGGGTGGGCAGCAGGCTGTGGCCGAACTGGCGTGCGACCTGATAGCCAAAGCCGCTGGCGCCCAGGGTCGGAATCGACAGACCGCCAGTGGCGATCACCAGCGACTGGCAGGCAAACGGCCCGGCGCTGGTGTGCAGGCGATAGCCGTTGTCGGTCTTGTCGATGGTCTCGATGCTGGTTTCCATGCGCAGCTCGACCCCGGCATCGTCACATTCGGCGAGCAGCAGGTTGAGGATGTCGCTGGACTTGTTATCGCAAAACAGCTGGCCCAGCTTCTTCTCGTGATACGGCACGCCATGCTTGGCCACCAGCTCGATGAAATCCCACTGGGTGTAGCGGGCCAGCGCCGACTTGCAGAAGTGCGGGTTGTGCGAGAGGAAGTTGCCAGGTTCGGTGTACAGGTTGGTGAAGTTGCAGCGCCCGCCGCCGGACATGAGGATCTTCTTGCCCGGTTTGTTGGCATGGTCGAGCAGAAGCACCCGGCGCCCGCGTCGGGCACTGAGTTGAGCGCACATCAGGCCGGCGGCGCCAGCGCCGAGGATGATCACGTCGGTGGAGTGCAAGATAGTTTCCCTGCGAACGATGAAATAGGAGGTCGACGCCACCCTGGTAGGAGCGGGCTTGTCCCGCGATAGCGTGAGCAGGGTCAACGACGTTGCCTGGTCGACCGCTATCGCGGGCAAGCCCGCTCCTACAGGGCACGTGGTGCGGCTTAAAGGATACGAACTTTCAGCGAACGGCCCTTGATCTTGCCGCTGTTGAGCCGCTGCATGGCCTGCTTGGCCAAGGCCCGCTCCACCGCCACGAAGGCCTGGAAGTCGAAGATGGCGATCTTGCCCACCTGCTTGCCAGGAATGCCCGCATCACCGGTCAGGGCGCCAAGGATATCGCCTGGGCGCAGCTTGTCTTTGCGTCCGGCGGCAATGCACAAGGTGGCCATGACCGGCAGCAGCGGTTCGCCGCCTTTGTTCTTCAGGCTGTCCAGTTGCTCCCAGCGCAGCGGGCGCTTCTGCAACTGCTCGATGGCCTGGGCGCGATGGCCTTCGGCCGGCGCCACCAGGCTCACCGCCACACCTTTCTCGCCTGCGCGACCGGTACGGCCAACGCGGTGTACGTGGATCTCGGCGTCACGCGCCAGTTCAACGTTGATCACCATGTCCAGGCCATCGATGTCCAGGCCGCGGGCGGCGACGTCAGTGGCCACCAGTACCGAACTGCTGCGGTTGGCGAACATGGCCAGCACCTGATCGCGGTCACGCTGCTCCAGATCCCCGTGCAGGGCCTGGGCAACGATGCCCTTGGCGGTGAGGTGGGCAACCACCTCTTCGCACTGCTGCTTGGTGAAGCAGAACGCCACGCACGATTCAGGGCGATAGTGGCCAAGCACTCGGGTCAGCGCTTCGAGGCGCTGCTGTGGGTCGATCTCGATAAAGCTCTGCTCGATCTGGGTTTCGCTGTGCAACGCCTCGACCTTGACCTGCTGCGGCTTGCGCATGAAGTCTGCGGCCAGTTGCTCGATGCCGCTTGGATAGGTGGCGGAGAACAGCAAGGTCTGGCGGCGCGCCGGGGTCTTGCCGATGATGCTGGCGATGGCGTCGAAGAAGCCCATGTCGAGCATCCGGTCAGCTTCGTCGAGCACCAGGGTGTTGAGCCCATCGAGCACCAGGGTGCCCTTGTCCAGGTGCTGCTGCACCCGGCCTGGGGTGCCGACGATGATGTGCGCGCCATGCTCCAGCGAGGCGATCTGCGGGCCGAGCGAGACGCCGCCGCACAGGGTCAGGATCTTGATGTTGTCCTCGGCTCGGGCCAGCCGGCGCAGCTCTTTGGCGACCTGGTCGGCCAGCTCGCGGGTCGGGCACAGGACCAGCGCCTGGCAGCCGAAGTAGCGCGGGTTGATCGGGTTGAGCAGGCCGATGCCGAAGGCGGCGGTCTTGCCGCTGCCGGTCTTGGCCTGGGCGATCAGGTCCTGGCCCTTGAGGATGACCGGCAGGCTCTGGGCCTGGATCGGGGTCATCGCGGCATAGCCGAGGGCGTCCAGGTTGGCCAGCATGGCGGCGGACAGCGGCAGAGTGGCAAATGCGGTGGATTCGGTGGTCACGAGGCGGGCCTGCGTTGCGAAGCGAAAAATGCCGCACAGTCTACCAGCCTCGTGGCCATTCGCCCTAAGGTTCGATCTCCGGTTCCGGACGACGGGCACGCCTTCCGTCTGTCGGCGCCAGTTGCAGGAAGATCGCTGCCGCCAGCATGGCCATCAGACCGATGGTGAAGAAGGTCAGCTGGAACGCGCCCAGGGTGGTTTCCACGCCTTCGGCGCTGCCGGCCGCGGTGAAACCGCCAAGCAAGGCACCGGCGCAGGCCACGCCCAGGCTCAGCGACAGCTGCGCGACCACCGACAGCAAACTGTTGCCACTGCTGGCGCTGGCATCGTCCAGGTCGATCAGGGTCACGGTGTTCATCGCGGTGAACTGCAGCGAGTTTACCGCACCGAGCAAGGACAACTGCACCAGCAGCAGGGCATAAGGCGTCTGCTCGTCCACCAGGCCCAGGCTGGCCAGCAGAATGCCCAGCAGCAAGGTATTGCCGGTGAGGATGATCCGGTAGCCCAGGCGTTCGATCAGCGGCCTGGCAATTGACTTGGCGACCATTGCCGCCGCCGCCAGGGGGATCATGCTCATCCCCGCCTGGGAGGGCGAGTAGCCCAAGGCGATCTGCAGCAACAACGGCACCAAAAATGGCAACGCGCCGCTGCCCAGGCGAGCGAACAGGTTACCCAGGATGCCGATGGCAAAGGTCCGCACGCGGAACAGGCTGGGGGAGAACAGCGGCTCCGGATCGCGCCCGGCGCGCAGCCAATAGGCCGCCAGGCACGCCATGCCGGCGAATAGCAGCAACATCACGCGCAAGTGCGGCAGGTGCAGCTCGCCCAGTCCTTCCATGGCGATGGTGATCAGCACCATCGCCGCGCCGAACAGAATGAAGCCCGGGGCATCGAAGGTGGTCCGTTCCGTGCCGCGCAGATCAGGGATGAACTTCCATACCGCGTAGCAGCCCAGGGCGCCCACCGGCAGGTTGAGCAAAAAGATCCAGTGCCAACTGAGGATCTCCACCAGCCAACCGCCCATCGTCGGCCCGAGCAGCGGGCCGAGCAGGCCGGGAATGGTGATGAAGCTCATGATCCGCACCAGCTCCGAGCGCGGATAGGCGCGCAGTACCACCAGGCGCCCCACCGGCAGCATCAGCGCGCCGCCCAGGCCTTGGATGATCCGGGCAATGATCAGGAAGGTCAGGCTGTTGGCGATGGCGCACAGCAGCGAGCCGAAGCTGAATAGCATAATCGCGCTGAAGAAGATCCGTTTGGTGCCGAAGCGATCGGCAATCCAGCCAGAGGCCGGAATCAGCAGGGCGACGGTGAGCATGTAGGCGATGATCACGCCTTGCATGCGCAGTGGGTCTTCTTCGAGTGAGCGGGCCATGGCCGGCAGGGCGGTATTGAGGATGGTGCCGTCCAGCGACTGCATGAAGAAGGCGATGGCCACGACCCAGGGGATCCAGCGGGCGGTGACGGGGTCCAGCGGCGGGCGTTCGGACATAAGCAACCTTCGCGTCGAGAGCAACTGAGCGGGGCTCGTGGGAGCGGGCTTGCCCCGCGATAGCGTCAGCCTGATCGACAGGGTCGACAATGGCTGACGCTATCGCGGGGCAAGCCCGCTCCCACGAAAAGCCGTACAGAGGTGATTACAGGGTAAGCGTGAGCCCTTTGACCAACGCCCCCGGCAAATGACTCGATCCGGTGTGCCGCTGGCCATAGGTGCTGGTCGACAGGATCAACTCGCGCTCACAGGTCAGGTCCTCCAGCTGGTTGCCCAGCAGGTTGTACAGGGTGTCGTCGAAGCGCATGGTGCTGACCGGCCCCTGTATCTGGCCATCCTCCACCCAGAAGGTGGCAAAACGCGTCAGGCCGGTCATGCGCGCCGCTGGCAGGTCCGAGTAGTTCAGGTACCACAAGTTGCTGATGTACAGCCCGGTGCCCAGGCGCTGCAGAATCTGCGCCGAAGGCAGATTGCCCGGCGCCAGGCTCAGGGAGCACGGCGCCTCGTAGCTGTCGGCGCCATTGGCCGTCAGGGCAAATTCAGCGGCGCTGCGCGCGCTGATCAGCCGCTCCAGGCCACGCCCTTCGCCGATCAGCCGAACATCGCGGCGCGGCAGGCCTTCATCGGAAAACGCGGGGCTCAGCGAGCCGCTGACCTGCTCGTCGAAACTGACCAGTGGGCTGAGCTGCGCATCGCCGCTGTACAGTCGCTGCAACGGGCTGTTGCCCGTGGCCAGGGCCTGGGCCGAGAAGCCGCCCCAGCCGAGCATCCCGGCAATCTCATCCATGGCCGCTGGCGCCAGGTAGGCGCGATAGCTGCCAGGTTTGAGGGTAATCGCCGGCCGGCCAAGAAACGCCAGTTGCTCGCGGCTCATGCGCAGACGCTCAACCATCGCTGCAGCATCCCACGACTGCCCAGAGTAGTTGGCTTTGACTGCCTGGCCATTGGCGTGGAACAGGCTCCAATCGAAGTTGAAGCTATTGGCCTGATGCCAGCCAAAGGCGCCATAGGAGCTGGCAAAGCCCCGACAGATCGGCCCGGCTGCGTAGATGCCCACCAGGTCCAGCTGACCCGCCTCGCGCTCCACCAGTGCCAGCACCTCGGCGGTGTCAGGCAGCGCTTGTTGTTGCTGGCTGTGCGACTGCCAGGCGCTGTCGTCCAGGCTCAGATAAGGATCGAGCGCCAGCAGTGGCAGGGTCTGGCGCAGTTGCTCGAGGGCCTCGTGCAGGCGCTGGCGGTCGAGCTCGGCGTCGCCACACAGGGTGAACTGCTGCTCGGCCTGGCGGCCATCACGCACCAGGCGCAGTTGCGCGCTGGCCTGGCTGACTTCGCCAGCCTGACGCACCTTGGCATGGTTGAAACGGATGAATTGCGACTGCTCGGCGCTGAAACCGAGGGTGAACTGCTCGCCATCCTGCAGTGCAGCGCGCAGGGCGCTCAGCAGCTGTTCGAAGCGTTGCTGGGGTGTGGCGCTCATCAGGCGTCTCCTCCGAATACGTCGATCTGGCGGAATACACAAGCCGGCGAAGCATGGCCCACGCGGACCACCTGGTTAGGCTCGCCCTTGCCGCAGTTGGGCGTGCCGAGTACCTGGAAGGTGCTGCGATCGCCGACTGCCGCCAGGTTGCTCCAGAACTGCGCGGAGATACCGCGGTAGTTGGGGTTCTTCACCACGCCCTTGAGCTGACCCTCTTCGATCAACTGGCCCCACTCGCAGCCGAACTGGAACTTGTTGCGCGCATCGTCGATGGACCAGGAGCGGTTGGTGCGCATCAGGATGCCGCGCTCGATGCCGCCAATCAGCTGTTCGAGCGACTGATCGCCTGGCTCGATGTTGAGGTTGGCCATGCGGTCGATGGGCGCGCGGTTCCAGCTACAGGCGCGGCTGTTGGCCACCCCGTCCAGCCCTGAGCGGAACTGCGACAGCGCGCCACCCAGCGGACGCAGCAGCTTACCTTGGCGAATCAGGAACTGCTTGCTGGCCCGGGTCCCGTCATCGTCGTGGCTGTAGCTGGCCAGCTCTTCGTCGATGGTTGGGTCGAAGGTCACGTTGAGCAGTGTCGAGCCGTATTGCAGGTGGCCGAAGTCGCTGGCTTTGACGAAGCTGGTCCCGGCGTAGTTGCGCTCGTCACCGAGGATGCGGTCCATCTCCAGCGGGTGGCCGATCGACTCGTGGATTTGCAGCATCATCTGGTCGGGCATCAACAGCAGGTCGCGCGGGCCGCCAGGGGTGTTGGGCGCCAGCAGCAATTGCAGGGCCTCATCGGCCACGCGGCGGGCGGCGCCGACCAGGCCACAGCGCTCGATGATCTCGAAGCCGCCCTGCTGGCCGAAGTTGTCCCGCCCCAGGCTGCGGCTCTGGCTGTCCTGGCCGTCGCTGGCCGTCACGCCAAGGCCTGGGAACAGAAAGCGCTGGGCATGGCGCAGCTCGGCGCCAGCGGAGTTCAGGTAGGTCTGCTCGACGCGGCTGATGCCCAGGCTCGCCTGCCAGTCGACCAGGCGGCGGTCCTTGGGCACGCTGGCCGACTCGGCGGCGAGCAGGTCGAGGCAATCGGCAAGGTTGGGCAAGGACTGCTCGAAGTTCGGCGAAATATGCTCGTGACGCTCGCTGGGCACGGCGTGTTCGCGCAGGTCGAGCAGGCTGTGCGCGGCGATCTGCCGCGCCAATGCCTCGGCCTGTTGCAGTGCCTGTTGCAAACCGGCTTGGGACAGGTCGGCGGTGGCCGCATAGGCCTCGACACCGTTGATGCGCACCGTGAGCATGGCGCCTTCATCCTGGCTGAAGAATGGCGGCTCGGCGACATTGCGGCGCACCGACAGGCCTTGGTAGGACTGTTTCACATGGCGCAGGGAAAACAACTCGGCCGTACTGCGCAGCGCAGCGAAGCGCTGGCGCAGCAGGGCGCTGGAATCGAACATGCGGGAACCTCCGTGTGCGCGGTGGCTCCCCCTAGAACCACCCCTCGTGCATGCCCAGGCAGGTATCGTCGCGGGCCTCGAGCAATGCGAGGTCATTATGGCAGCCCGGCACTTCCCAGGTCAGGAAATAACGCGCGGCCTGCAATTTGCCCAGATAAAAGTCACGGTCTGCCTGATGGCCGTTGAGCAGTCCGATCTCGGCGTGGATCGCCTGTTCCAGCCAACGCCAACCGATCACGCAATGGCCGAAGGCCTTGAGGTACAGCGCCGAGTTGGCCAGCGCGCCACTGATCTTGCCTTGCGCCAGGTCGCCCAGCAGGGCCAGGGTGACGGCTTGCAGCCGATTGACCAGTTGCTCGAGCGGCTCGCGCAGGGCGTCAAGGCGTGGGTGGTGGCTGGCGCGCTCGCCGGTGGCCGCGATCAGGCGAATCAACTGTTTGAGCCCGGCACCGCCGTTCTGCGCCAATTTACGCCCCAGCAGGTCGAGCGACTGAATGCCATGGGTGCCCTCATGGATCGGGTTCAGGCGGTTGTCGCGGTAGTACTGCTCCACTGGATATTCGCGGGTATAGCCATGGCCGCCGAGGATCTGGATCGCCAGTTCATTGGCTTTGAGACAAAACTCCGACGGCCAGGATTTGACGATCGGCGTGAGCAGGTCGAGCAGCTCCTGGGCCTGGCGTCGGCCCTCTTCGCTGGGCGCGGTGTGGGTGTCGTCAAACAGCCGCGCCGCGTACAGGCCCAGGTCGAAGGCGCCTTCGACATAGGCTTTTTGCGCCAGCAGCATGCGCTTCACATCGCTGTGGACGATGATCGGCACCGCCGGGCTGTGCGGATCCTTGTTGTCCGGCAGCCGGCCCTGCGGCCGTTGACGGGCGTATTCCAGGGAGTACAGGTAGCCGGCATAGCCGAGCATCACCGCGCCCATGCCGACCCCGATGCGCGCCTCGTTCATCATCTGGAACATGCAAGCGAGACCCTGGTGCGGCTGGCCGATCAGGTAACCGACACACTCGCCGTTGTCGCCGAAATTCAGCGCGGTGGAGGTGGTGCCGCGCCAGCCCATCTTGTGGAACAGCCCGGCCAACAGCACATCGTTGCGCGGCCCGAGGCTGCCGTCCTGGTTGACCAGGTACTTAGGCACGATGAACAGCGAGATACCCTTCACCCCGGCAGGCGCATCCGGCAGTTTGGCCAGGACCATGTGCACGATGTTCTCTGAAAGCTCATGGTCGCCGCCAGAGATGAAGATCTTGTTGCCCTTGATCCGGTAGCTGCCGTCAGCAGCAGGCTCGGCGCGGGTGCGGATATCGGCCAGTGAAGAACCGGCATGCGGCTCGGTCAGAGCCATGGTGCCGAAGTAGCGGCCATCGATCATCGGCTGCAAGAACAGGCGTTTCTGCTGTTCTGTGCCAAAACTCTCGATCAGGTTGGCCGCACCCATGGTCAGGAACGGGTAGGCCGTGGTGCCAGCGTTGGCCGCCTGGAAATGTGCGAAGCAGGCCTGCGAGACCAGGCTCGGCAGCTGCATGCCGCCCACCTCGAAATCGCGGTTGGCATTGAGAAAGCCCGCTTGGAGGAAGGCGTCGACCGCCGGCTTGACCTCCGGGATCAACTCGGCGCGCCCGTCGACATAACGCGGCTCGTGCTCATCGCCCTTGCGGTTGTGCGGCGCGAAGTACTTTTCGGCGATGGTGCGCGCCGTGGCCAGCGCTGCATCGAAGGTCTCGCGGCTGTGTTCGGCGAAGCGCGGACGCTGGGTCAGGGCTTGGGCGTCGAGCACTTCGTAGAGTTCGAAGGCGAGGTTGCGGGAGCTGAGCAGGGTCTCGGGCATGGGCGTGGTCCTTGTGCGGGCTGGTAACGAGTTTAGGACCAGGACTGAGGTGCAGGACAGGTTTATAGGTGTGGGTGATATGAGGTCAAAAGACCCGCTGAGACATACTGCAAATTAGAAAAGGACATTTCCTACGAAATTATGAGATGCAGCGCTGCCGCGTTGTGGAGCTGAATGCGGTAGTTGTTGGGGCATTCAATAGGGAGGTCCGGCAATGGAAAGGCTAGTTCGGTGGGATAACGTTTCGAATGAGGAGCTGCGTAAAGCGGAAAATCCTTTTTTTGCGACCACAATTGTTCGTAGGCACCTTCAGAGCAGAGGATATATACAGGACCTAGCCGGCCTAGCAGATCTTTTACGCTCATGCAGTCTGTACCGCTCTAGAGCGCTTACAGGAGATGAGATTGAAATAGTGCTTCGGGCAGTCGAATCAGGTGAGTGGCTGCTATTGAAGAAAAAGCCGTTTTCCCCTGTTGAACCTGCGAAGCTCTGGTATTCGAAAAGCTGCAAATCAAAGACTGAAAGTGAGAGTCTCGGGTTTGGTGGTTTTTATACGAGTGGCCCGGGTAAATGGAAAACAGTCACTATTAAAATAAATAAAGTAGCCTCTGGAGTCGCATTTTTAGCTAACAACTTGACGTCGCGGTGGGATGAAGGGCGAGTTTTCTTGTCGTCTGGAAGTGACTTCGCGAATACTTCGCGAACGGTAACTCAGCGTTGGGTTCCTTTTAGTTTAGAAACGCGTGAATTTGCTGGATCATCTGCGGTTCACCGATATGGAACGGTGAGAGAGATTACACAGTATTACGTGCGGGGTGACGACCCTTGGGATATATCCGGGATGGCCTGGCACTGGCGACCGGTTGTGGCCAATGAAGTTTACGAGTTCAAAGAAGGGGGCGCTGAGTGATGCCGGTCACCCATCCTGGGCGTGTTGTTCAACTAATCTGGAGCGGTCTGGACGCGTTTTACATTTGTTTTGTAGTGATCACTAACCTCAATCGAGGTGCCATACCGTTTTGGTCCGATCTCAGGGCGGCCTTAATCAATATGCAGAACTGGGGAGGAGGGCTGGAGTTTTTGATATGGCTAGGTTGGGGTTTACAGCTATCCATGATCTTAAGTTGTATTTTGCTCTGCCTGGGTTGGAAGTCTGGGATTTATTTGTCGATGGCTCAAATTCCACTTCGATTGATATTCGTGATTCCCTCGGTGTCCATAATGCTCTTGATGACCGGTTTTAGCCCATGGCTTTGGCTTTGCTTGTGCCTTATTTCCGAGATTGTAAAAGCCAGGAGCCTGTGGTGGTTGTACCGCACTAAGAGGGGGGTGCGGCACCGCGGATAAAACCACACCCACAAAAAAGGAGAGCCGAAGCTCTCCTTTTCATTTACCTCAGCCCTATCAGCCGATGGTCATCAAGCTAGCGTTACCACCCGCCGCAGCGGTGTTGACGCTCACCGCGCGCTCGATCACCAAGCGCTCCAAGGCAATCTGATGATCGCCGCTGGACAGCCCGTGCACACCAACGATGGCGCCTGCGCGCTTGGCTACCTGCTCGCACACCGCGCGCAGTTGATCCGAGTCGCCATGGTGAATGACTGCATCGAACGCAACTTCGTCTTTGTTCCAATCGGCAACCAGCTTGACCTTGGCTTGCAGTTCCTTCGGTAGGCGAGCACGCAGGCTCTTCGCCGGCTCGACGTCCTGGAACACCGCCGAGCTACCCACGGCCAATACCGCGGCCAGCTGAGCGAGCAAGTCTGCCTCGTTGTCAGCCAGGCACAGCACGTGCTCGCGCGGCAGGATGGTGTAGCTGTTGCGCTCGCCGGTCGGGCCTGGCAGCAGGCGGCTGATACCACTCTGCGACTGGGCGGCGAACTGCTCGCACAGGCTCGATAGCTCAGCCAGTTGGTTGCTCTCGGCCCAGGCCTTGAGGGCGTGCAGTGGCTTGATCAGTTGATCGCGCAGGACGCTATCGACCTTGGCTTCGCCATCGGCACGCTGGAAATGACGGGCCACGGCGTCGGCCGGGCGGGTCGACAGCAGGCGGTACAGGTACAGCGGGCCGCCCGCTTTCGGGCCGGTGCCGGACAGCCCTTCACCACCGAATGGCTGCACGCCGACCACCGCGCCGACGATGTTGCGGTTGACGTACATGTTGCCGGCGTTGACGTTATCCACAACCTTGGCGATGGTCTCGTCGATGCGGGTGTGCACGCCGAGGGTCAGGCCGTAGCCGGAAGCGTTGATCTGCTCGATCAGCTGGTCGAGGTTGCGGCGGTTGTAGCGCACCACGTGCAGCACCGGGCCGAAGATCTCGCGCTTGAGCTCGTCGAAGCTTTCCAGCTCGATCAGGGTCGGCATGACGAAGGTGCCGCGCTTGCACTCGGCGGCATCGGCGATGGCCACCTGGTAAACGGTGCGGCCTTTTTCGCGCATGCTTTGGATGTGCTTCTCGATACCTGCCTTGGCTTCAGCATCGATCACCGGGCCGATGTCCACGGACAGGCGCTCTGGGTTGCCTTGGCGGCTCTGCGCCATGGCGCCCTTGAGCATTTCGATCACGCGGTCGGCGGAGTCTTCCTGCAGGCACAGTACGCGCAGCGCCGAGCAACGCTGGCCGGCACTGTCGAAGGCCGAGGAAACCACGTCGATCACCACCTGTTCGGTCAGCGCCGAGGAGTCGACGATCATCGCGTTCTGGCCACCGGTTTCGGCGATCAGCGGGATCGGCCGACCTTGGGCATCCAGGCGACCGGCGATGTTGCGTTGCAGCAGGCGGGCGACTTCGGTGGAACCGGTGAACATCACGCCTTTGACCCGCTCATCACCGACCAGGCGGGCACCGACGGTTTCGCCGCGGCCTGGCAGTAGTTGCAGGACGCCTTCCGGGATACCGGCTTCGAGCAGCAGGCGCACGGCCTGGGCGGCGACCAGTGGCGTTTGCTCGGCAGGCTTGGCCAGCACCGGGTTGCCTGCGGCCAGGGCTGCGGCGACTTGGCCGCTGAAGATGGCCAGGGGGAAGTTCCACGGGCTGATGCACACCACTGGGCCCAGTGGGCGGTGGGCGTCGTTGCTGAAATCGTTGCGTGCCTGCACCGCGTAGTAGCGCAGGAAGTCGACGGCTTCGCGCACTTCGGCGATGGCGTTGGCGTAGGTCTTGCCCGCTTCGCGGACCAGCAGGCCCATCAGCGGCTGGATCTCGGCTTCCATCAGGTCGGCGCTGCGCTCAAGGATCGCGGCGCGCTCGGCTGGCGGCGTGGCCTGCCAGATCGGTGCGGCATTCAGTGCGCACTGGATGGCATTGTCGACATCAGCGATGGTCGCTTCCTGCACGTGGCCAACCACGTCACGGTGATCGGACGGGTTGAGTACCGGTGCCGCCGCTTCCTGGCTGCTGGCGCAACCCAGCAGAGGGGCCGCTTTCCAGTCGTTGTGAGCGGTCGCCAGCAGGGCGCAGGACAGCGATGCCAGGCGATGCTCGTTGGCCAGGTCGATGCCGGCCGAGTTGGCCCGCTCGCTGCCATACAGGTCACGCGGCAGCGGAATGCGTGGGTGTGGCAGGCCGATGCTGCCTTCCTGAGTGGCCATCTGCTCGATGCTGGCGACCGGGTCGGCGACCAGCTCTTGAATCGAGATCGAGTGATCGGCGATGCGGTTGACGAACGACGTGTTGGCGCCGTTTTCCAGCAGGCGGCGGACCAGGTAGGCCAGCAGCGTCTCGTGGGTGCCGACCGGGGCGTAGACGCGGCACGGACGGTTGAGCTTGCCTTCGGAGACTTTGCCTACCACTTGCTCATACAGCGGCTCGCCCATGCCGTGCAGGCACTGGAACTCGTACTGGCCCGGGTAGTAGTTCTGCCCGGCGATATGGTAGATGGCCGACAGGGTGTGGGCGTTGTGGGTGGCGAACTGCGGGTAGATCGCTTCGGGTACCGACAGCAGCTTGCGGGCGCAGGCGATATAGGAGACGTCGGTGTACACCTTGCGGGTGTAAACGGGGTAGCCTTCCAGGCCTTCGACCTGGGCGCGCTTGATCTCGCTGTCCCAGTAGGCACCCTTGACCAGGCGGATCATCAGGCGGTGACGACTGCGCTTGGCCAGGTCGATGACCGAGTCGATGACATACGGGCAGCGCTTCTGGTAAGCCTGGATGACGAAGCCGATGCCGTTCCAGCCCGCCAGCGAAGGCTCGAAGCACAGGCGCTCGAGCAGGTCCAGCGACAGCTCCAGGCGATCGGCCTCTTCGGCGTCGATGTTCAGGCCGATGTCGTATTGCTTGGCCAGCAAGGTCAGCGACAGCAGGCGCGGGTACAGCTCGTCCATCACGCGCTCGTACTGGGCGCGGCTGTAGCGCGGGTGCAAGGCCGAGAGCTTGATTGAGATGCCCGGGCCTTCATAGATGCCGCGACCGTGCGAGGCTTTGCCGATCGAGTGGATCGCTTGCTCGTAGGAGGCCAGGTATTTCTGCGCGTCGTGCTCGGTCAGTGCGGCTTCGCCGAGCATGTCGTAGGAATAACGGAAGCCTTTCGATTCGAAGCGGCTGGCGTTGGCCAGGGCTTCGGCGATGGTCTCGCCGGTGACGAACTGCTCGCCCATCAGGCGCATGGCCATGTCGACGCCCTTGCGGATCATCGGCTCGCCGCTCTTGCCGATGATGCGGGTGAGCGAGGAAGTCAGGCCGGATTCGTTGTGGGTGGAGACCAGCTTGCCGGTCAGCAGCAGGCCCCAGGTGGCGGCGTTGACGAACAGCGACGGGCTGTTGCCCAGGTGCGGTTGCCAGTTGCCGGTGCTGATCTTGTCGCGGATCAACGCGTCACGGGTGCCCTTGTCGGGGATGCGCAGCAGGGCTTCGGCCAGGCACATCAGTGCCACGCCTTCCTGGGACGACAGCGAGAACTCTTGCAGCAGGCCCTGGACGATACCGGCACGGCCGCTGGCGCTCTTCTGGTTACGCAGTTTTTCGGCGATGCCGGAGGCCAGTTTGTTGGTGGCTTCGGCTTGAGCGCTGGACAGGCGCGCCTGCTCCAGCAGCATTGGCACCATTTCTTGCTCAGGGCGGCGGTAGGCGGCGGTGATCGCCGAGCGCAGTACCGACTGCGGCAGAATGCTTTCGGCGAACTCGAGGAAGCACTGGTGGCTGTGCTCGGGCTGAACTTCGCCGGCGTCGTCGGAAAGGTTGCTGGCATGACCGTTGAGTTCGGTCAGGGTGGCACCACCCTCGAGCTTCTCCAGGTAATTGAAGATCGCTTGTTTGATCAACCAATGCGGCGTGCGGTCGATGGACTGCGCAGCTGCTTTGAGTCGCTCACGGGTAGGGTCGTCGAGTTTGACCCCCAGGGTGGTCGTCGCCATTTCTTATCCTCATTATTGCCACGGGCGTGGCCTAAGCTGGCGCCAAGATTAGCTGTAGGACAATCCGGGTGCAACCGGGTGCAACCCGATTTTTTGTAGGATCAGGTGCAACTCGTCCGACGACAATTCCTACACAGCAAGAATGGTCATTCGTGGTGCGTTTTCTTCTGAAAAGCGCTGTGTTTGCTCCAAAAAGGAGCAAAAAACGCGCTTTAGGCGAAATTGCATTACTGGGTGCAACTTGCAAATGAAAAATGGTTGCACCCGCTTCATGTTGTTGCATAGGATGCGCCGCCTGGGTGCAACCGCCTTATCGGGTGGTCGCAAGAGATAAAAACAAACGCCAGGGCACAACCATGGGCAATCCAATCACGATCACCTTCGTGATCTACATCGCGGCAATGGTGCTGATCGGCTTCGCGGCCTATCGCTCCACCAACAACCTCTCCGACTACATCCTCGGTGGGCGTAGTCTTGGCAGCGTGGTGACCGCGCTCTCAGCTGGCGCTTCGGACATGAGCGGCTGGCTGCTGATGGGCCTGCCGGGCGCCATCTACATGTCGGGCCTTTCCGAGGCCTGGATCGCCATCGGCCTGACCGTCGGTGCCTACCTGAACTGGCTGTTCGTCGCTGGCCGTCTGCGTGTGCAGACCGAGCACAACGGTGACGCGCTGACCCTGCCGGACTACTTCGCCAGCCGCTTCGAAGACAACAGCGGGCTGCTGCGGATCATCTCGGCGATCGTCATCCTGGTGTTCTTTACCATCTATTGCGCCTCCGGCATCGTGGCCGGCGCACGCCTGTTCGAAAGCACCTTCGGCATGTCGTACGAAACCGCCCTGTGGGCCGGTGCTGCGGCAACCATCGCCTACACCTTCGTCGGTGGCTTCCTGGCGGTGAGCTGGACCGACACCGTGCAGGCCTCGCTGATGATCTTCGCGCTGATCCTTACGCCGATCATCGTGCTGATCTCCACCGGCGGCGTCGACACCACTTTCCTCGCCATCGAGGCGCAGAACCCGGCGAACTTCGACATGTTCAAGGGCGCGACCTTCATCGGCATCATCTCGCTGATGGGCTGGGGCCTGGGCTACTTCGGCCAGCCGCACATCCTGGCGCGCTTCATGGCGGCTGATTCGGTCAAGTCGATCGCCAACGCCCGCCGCATCTCCATGACCTGGATGATCCTGTGCCTGGCCGGTACCTGCGCCGTGGGCTTCTTCGGTATCGCGTACTTCTCGGCCAACCCTGAGCTGGCCGGTCCGGTCACCGAGAACCACGAGCGGGTATTCATCGAGCTGGCGAAGATTCTGTTCAACCCGTGGGTTGCCGGTGTGCTGCTGTCGGCCATCCTGGCGGCGGTGATGAGTACCTTGAGCTGCCAGCTGCTGGTGTGCTCCAGCGCCCTGACCGAAGACTTCTACAAGACCTTCCTGCGCAAGAACGCTTCGCAGGTCGAGCTGGTCTGGGTCGGTCGCCTGATGGTGCTGGCTGTGGCGCTGATCGCCATTGCCCTGGCTGCCAACCCGGATAACCGCGTACTTGGCCTGGTGGCTTATGCCTGGGCGGGCTTCGGTGCTGCGTTTGGTCCGGTGGTGCTGATCTCGGTACTGTGGAAGGGCATGACCCGCAACGGCGCCCTGGCCGGTATCGTCATCGGTGCGCTGACCGTGATCTTCTGGAAACAGCTGGATACCGGTCTGTACGAGATCATCCCAGGCTTCCTGTTCGCCACCATCGCAATCTTCGTGGTGAGCAAGCTGGGTAGCCCATCGAGCAGCATGGTTTCGCGCTTCGAGAAGGCCGACCAGGCTTACCATATCGGTAAGTGATGCGGGTTTGATCGCTGTCTGAAAGGCCCGCACCTGTTCCAGGTGCGGGTTTTTTATTGGGTCGCGTTTGGCCTCATCGCGGGGCAAGCCCGCTCCCTGGTAGTTGCTTCATGGCGGCAGCGGGCAGCCGCTGATCACCGTCAGGCCTGACTCCTCAGGCGCGACAAGGTAAACTTGCCGGCCTTGCAGGAGTTGCCATGAACTATCGTCACGCCTTCCACGCCGGCAACCACGCCGACGTCCTCAAACACATCGTGCTGACCCGCCTCATCGCCCTGATGTCGCGCAAGGAGCAGCCGTTCGCCTACATCGATACCCACGCCGGTCTCGGCCTGTACGACTTGCAGGGCGATCAGGCGACGCGCACCGGTGAATACCTGGAAGGTGTCGCGCGCTTGTGGAACCGCGATGATCTGCCGGCGAGCACGGCCGACTACCTGCGTGTCATCAAGCGTCTGAACCAGGATGGCGAGCTGCGCTACTACCCAGGCTCGCCAGAACTGGCTCGCCGGCTGATGCGTCAGCAGGATCGCGCGTTGCTCAATGAGAAGCACCCCGAAGACGGTCCGCTGCTCAAAGAGAACATGAAGAAAGACCCACGGGTCACGGTTCACCTGGGCGAAGGCTGGCATGTGCCGCGGGCGCTGCTGCCGGTGCAGGAAAAGCGCGCGATCATGCTGATCGACCCGCCGTTCGAGCAGGCTGACGAGCTCAAGCGCTGCACCGTGGCCATGAAAGAGGCGATTGGCCGCATGCGCCAGACGGTCGCGGCCATCTGGTACCCGATCAAGGATCAGCGTTCGCTGACCCGCTTCTATCAGGACCTGACCAGCACCGGCGCGCCGAAACTGCTGCGCGTCGAGCTCTATGTCCATCACCAGGACAGCCCGCAGGGCTTGAACGGGTCGGGCCTGGCCATCGCCAACCCGCCGTGGGGCCTGGAAGAAGAGCTCAACGAGCTGCTGCCGTGGCTGGCCAAGGAGCTGGCGCAGACTGCTGGCAGCTTCCGCATGGACTGGCTGATCGCCGAGTAAAGCGCTCTGCATATCCCGTGGGAGCGGGCTTGCCCCGCGATGGTGTCAGCAGATCCACCACCATCGCGCCGGGCCATCTTTGCGTTATAATCCCGCCCTTTAGCCGTCCTCCGCCCACGAGGCCGATGGCGCATCTCTACCGAATGAAGAGGCTAGACCCTTGGCATTGACGATTCTTGGCCTGTCCGGCGCCCTTAGCCATGACCCTTCCGCGGCCCTGTACATCGACGGCAAGCTGATTGCCGCCGCCGAAGAAGAGCGCTTCGTGCGTGACAAGCATGCGAAGAACCGCATGCCCTACGAATCGGCGAAGTTCTGCCTGGAGCAGGCCGGCATCAAGCCGTCGGACGTCGATGTGGTAGCCATTCCCTTCGCCCCGATCAGCCTGTTCGGCAAGGCTCGCTGGCACTACGCCAAGCGCTACTGGTACGCCCCGGACCGCGCCCTCGACGCGATCCTGATGGGCAACCGTCGCTACAAGCGCTACCGCAAGAAGATCGTCTGGTGCCTGGAGCAACTGGGCTTCGATCCGAAGAAGATCAAGATCGAGCCGGTCGAGCACCACCTGGCTCACGCCTCCAGTGCTTACCACTGCTCGGGCTTCAAGGAAAAAACCGCGATCCTCGGCATCGACGGCAAGGGTGAGTACGCCACTACCTTCTTTGGCTATGGCGAAAACGGCAAGATCCACAAGATCAAGGAGTTCTTCGATCCAGACTCGCTGGGCGGCCTGTACGGCGCGATCACCGAGTTCCTCGGTTTCGAAATGCTCGATGGCGAGTTCAAAGTCATGGGCATGGCGCCGTACGGCGATGCCAGCAAGTACGACTTCTCGCGCCTGGCCAGCTTCGAGAACGGCGAACTGGTGATCAACACCGAGTACGCCAACGTCATCGGCCTGCGCCGCTATAAAGAGAAGGGCAAAGGCTTTTACTTCTCGCCGAAACTGATCGAGTGGCTGGGGCCCAAGCGCGAAGGCGATATCGCCGACGAGCCGTACATCCACTACGCGGCCAGCATGCAGGCGCTGTTCGAGAAGCTCGCCCTGCAGATGATCGACCATTATCTGGGCGACACCCTCAAGGAAACCGGCAAGCTGGCCTTCGCGGGCGGCTGCGCCCTGAACGTCAAGCTCAACCAGAAGATCATCGCCCGTTCCGACGTCAAGGAGCTGTTCGTCCAGCCAGCCTCCGGTGACGCCGGTACTGCCGTGGGCGCTGCTGCCTACGTGTCGCATGCCCGTGGTGTGCCGGTCGAGAAGATGGAACACGTCTACCTCGGCCCTGCGTACTCCAACGAGGACGTGATCGCGGCCTGTGCCCGTCACCCGAGCCAGCCGAAATGGCGCAAGCTCGACAACATGCCGCAGCAAATCGCCAAGATCATGGTCGACGGCAACCCGGTGGCCTGGTTCCAGGGCCGTATGGAGTTTGGTCCGCGGGCGCTGGGTGGTCGTTCGATCATCGGCTGTCCGAGTGTGGAAGGCGTGGCCGACCGCATCAACCACCAGATCAAGTTCCGCGAGCGCTGGAGGCCTTTCTGCCCGTCGATGCTCGACACCGTCGCGCCGCAGATGATCAAGGTCGATCACCCGGCGCCGTTCATGACCTTCACCTTCGAAGTGGCTGAAGAGTGGAAAACCCGTGTGCCAGAAGTGGTCCACGAAGACGGCACCTCGCGCGCCCAGGTGCTCAAGCGCGAGTACAACCCGCGCTACTACGACATGATGAAGGCGCTTGAAGACCTGACCGGTAACGGCGTGTCGCTCAACACGTCGCTCAACCGTCGTGGCGAGCCGATGATCTGCTCGCCGACCGATGCCCTGAACATGTTCTTCGGCTCGGACCTGCAGTACCTGATCATGGAAGACATTCTGGTCGTCAAGGATGGCGCCGCGCCTTATGACCAGCCGCTCTGAACCGCGCGTCCTGCAGTTCTGCCATGGCTATGACGGGCCTTTCCTGGATTGTGCCCGCCAGTACGCCAGCCTGTTCCAGGGCAGCGGTTATCAGGTGACCACGGTGTTCCTCACCGGCAAGGCCGACCCGCAGGTGGCGGCCGGCTGTGCGTCGGATGAGGTGCTGTTTCTGGAGTTCAGCTCCAAGGCCGTACGCGGCCTGAAGCTGGGCGCCATTGCTGCTTTGCGCAAAATTGCCGCCGAGCGCAACTTCAGTTTCTGCATCGCCCATCGCTTCAAGCCGATCTACGTCGCCTTGCTCGGCACCAAGCTGCCGGTGATCGGCGTGCACCACGCCTTCGGCGACTACCAGCGCAAAGGCCGCCGACTGTTCGCCAATCTGTTCAGTAAGCGCCTGAGCCTGCTCGGGGTTTCCGATGCAGTGCGCGATGACATGCGCCGCTGCCTGCCGAACTGGCCGGCCGAGCGGATCCAGACCCTCTACAACCGCATCGATGTCGAAGCTTTGCGGGCGAGCCTGGTCGCACGGGAGGCAGCGCGCAGTGCGCTTGGTTTGGACCCGCAGGCGTGGATTGTCGGTAACGTCGGTCGCCTGCACCCGGACAAGGACCAAGCGACCCTGCTCAAGGGCTTTGCCCAGGCGCTACCGGAGCTGCCCGCTGGCGCACGCCTGGCGGTGCTCGGCACCGGGCGCCTGGAAGACCCGCTCAAGGCCTTGGCCGCCGAGCTTGGCATTGCCGCTCAGGTCGATTTTCTGGGGCAGGTGCCGGACGCTCGGCGCTACTTCCAGGCATTCGACGTGTTTGCCCTGAGCTCCGACCATGAGCCGTTCGGCATGGTCCTGCTCGAAGCGATGGTCGCTGGTGTGCCGCTGCTGGCCACCGCCTGCGGCGGCGCGCGTGAAGTGGTCGAAGGCGTGGGGGTGTTATTCGCGCTCGGCGATGCCGGGCAGTTGGCCCAGGGTCTTAAACACATGGCCGGGCTGGATGCCGAGCAGCGCCAGGCGTGTGCCGCGCACATGCTGCAACGCCTGCACGAGCGCTTCAGCGACCAGGCGGTACGCGACACCTTCTGGCAACTGCCGCAGGTGCGGGCGTTGGCGGTGCAGCCGTGATGCTCAATCATATCCGCGCGCTGCGTGAACGCGGTTGGCAGGCCATCGACGCATCGGCTTATGCCGAGGCCTGGCAACGCTTCGGCGGCAGCGTGGCGACTCACCCCTTGGTGGTCGAACAACTGGCGGACCTGGCGCAGATCCCAGTGCGTTATCTGGGCTGGCAGCACAGCGGTGAGCTCAAAGCGGCGATTCCTACCTGGGGGCGGCATCTGGCCTTGTCCAAGGACGTGCTCAAGCGTCATGGCAAGAAAGGCCTATTCGACCTGGGTAACGCCGAGCTGATCCTGCCGGCGGCCGCTGATGCCGGCGCGCCGTTGCGCCATGCGGGGCGCTACCTGTCCGAGCTTAACCAAGGCCGCTTTACCGGCCTCAAGGCTCAGGCTGAGCAGTTGGCGATGGCCCGCGCCCATGAAGACTTGTCGAAGAAGTTTCGCTACAACCAGCGCCGCGAGCTGCGTCTGCTCGAAGAGGCGGGCGGCGTGGTGCGGCCGATCAGCGACTTCAGCGCCACGGAAATCGCCGCCATGTACTGCGACCTGTTCAAGCGTCGCTGGGGTTTTCCGGCCACTGGCGCCGAGCGCATGGCCGAAGTGCTGGAGCGGCTGCGCGAGCTGCTGATCGGTTCGGTGCTGCTGCTCGATGGCGCACCGATTGCCATCCAGCTGGTGTACCGGGTCGAGGCGCCCGAGTGGATCAGCGTCGAATACGTCAACGGTGGGGTAGACCCCGAAACCAAGGCGTTCAGCCCGGGTAGCGTGCTGAGCTTCCTCAACACCCAGGCCGCTTGGGAAGATGCCCGGGCGCGCAACAAGCCGCTGCGGTTCTCTTTCGGTCGTGCTGACCGCGAGTACAAGGATCGTTGGTGCACCTCTGTGCCGGTCTATCAGGTATGAACCGCAAGCAGCAGTTGCTCAAACGCCACCGGCGCCTCAAGCGCCTAGGTCTGCTGGCAGGTTTGCTGCTGTTGCTGGTGTTGGGCGTTGTCAGCTGGTGGTGGTTGCCGCTGCTGCTGTTGCCGTTGATCTGGGCGGCCCATGAAGCCTGGTTTGCCGATCACCTGTTCTATTCGCCGGGTGAGGACTACCAGTATCGCTTTGGCGAGCAGACCCGCGAGGCCTCGGCGAGCCTGAGCGATGGTCTGCTGACGACGGATGCGCAATTGGCCGGCGATGAAACCCTGGTCCTGGAAATCCGGGTCAAGAGCGGCTGGCTCGGTCGCTTCGTCGATCCGCGGGTCGAGCTGCTCGATGGCGAGCAGGTCGATCAGCAAACCTTCGAACGTGGCGCCGATGGCCTGCGTTTTCTCAATCTGACCGGCCTGGGCGGCGCCTTGAGCGCTGGTCGCCTGCGGCTGCGCGGCCGCTACTGCCGCTTGCTAGGCACGCCGCGCCTGTGGATAACCGCGCACAGCGAGTTGCGCCGTCGCCGCATCATGGTCATCGCACCGCATGCCGACGATGCCGAGCTGGCCTCCTATGGGCTCTACAGCCAGGCCGATGAAGCCTGGGTGGTGACCCTGACCGCTGGCGAGATCGAAGCCGAACATTATCAGCAGATGGGCCTGGCCAAGGCCGAGGCCGCGCGCCTGAAAGGGCGCCTGCGTGCTTGGGACAGCATTGCCGTGCCGCGTTGGGCTGGGGTGCCGGAGTCGCGTTGCGTGCAGCTGGGTTACTTCTGCCTGCAGTTGCCGACCATGCAAGCTGCGCCAGATCAGCCTGCCGCCTCGCGTGAAGCCGACATGGCCGACATCCGCCCCTTCCGCTGCTTCAACCCTTTCCCGCTGCCGGCCGACGCCGACGGCGAGCCGACTTGGAACAATCTGTTGGCTGACCTGCGGGCGCTGCTGGAAATGGCCAAGCCAGAAATCCTGGTAATGCCGCATCCAACCCTCGACCCTCACCCCGATCACCTCTGCGCCCAGGCCGCCGTGCTCGAAGCGCTGCTGGGCACAGCTTGGCAACCCAGCACGTTGCTGTGCTACGCCAACCACCTGCATGACAACGACCGCTGGCCGATGGGCGACAGCGGCGATGGTGTGGCCTTGCCGCCGCAGATGAGCGCTGAGCAGGCGTGGGCGCCGTGCAGCCTACTGCTTGATCTGCCTACCCAGCGCGACAAGGCGATGGCCCTGGGTATGATGCATGACCTGCAGCCGTCCGCGCCGTTCAAGCGCCGCCTGCGTCGGTTGCTCCAGCGCTATCTGGCCGGGCGCCAGCCATCGCCCTATGGCGAGAACGAGTTTTTCCGCAAGGCGGTGCGCCGTCATGAGCTGTTCTGGCGCCGAGAACTGTAGACCCTGACCTATGATTGATCGTGATGGCGTAGTGAGCCCAAGGAACGCAATGAAAGTCCTATTTCTGGTGCAGAAGGAACAGCGGGCGATCCTTGACCGCCTCTACGACGGTGTTGCCGCCAACTGCGAGTGCGACCTGCGCTGGCTGAGCAGCGACGATCAACGCAACCTGCGCCGCTACTTCAAGCGCGAAGTGGACGTCGAGCGTTACGACCGCATCGTCTTCTTCCTGCGCTTCAAGCAGGAGATCCGCCAGGCCGCTTTCATTCGCACAGTGCCCAACCTGGTCATTCTTGAGCACGACGCCTACCAGAACTACATCCCCTGCAAGTACACCGGCAAGTTCAGCGAGCATTATCGCAAGCTGCCGTGGGCGCGGGTGATCAGTTCGGGCTTCATGGTCAGCGAGCGTCTGCGTCAGGAGGGCTTCGACGCGGTGTTCGTGCCCAAGGGCTATGACGAGCAGTTGCTGGTCGACCAAGGGCGAGCGCGCGATATCGAGTTGGCCTTCGTTGGTAGCACCAAAAGCGTCGCCTACAGTGGCCGCAAGGCGCTGCTCGATCAATTGGGCCAGGTCGAGAACCTGGTGGTCACTCGGACCAATTCGGGCGAGGACTACTGCAACACGCTCAACCGTATTCGTTTCTTCGTCAGTGCCGATGTCGGCATGGGCGAATACATGATCAAGAATTTCGAGGCGATGGCCTGTGGCTGCGTGTTGCTCGCCTTCGATCAAGGCGAAGCCGAGAACCGTGCTCTAGGCTTGCAGGACATGCACAACGTGGTGCTGTACGACAGCATCCCGACGTTGCAGGAAAAGCTCAAGGTGCTGCGTGCCGATCCGGCGCTGGCTGGGCAAATTGCCGTGAACGGACGTGAACTGGCCGTTTCACGCTTCAGCTTTGCCCAAGTTGGACGAGATATCGTCGAGCATATGCGCCCGCCGCTGCGCCCGCGCGCACCTGTGTCGGCCTGGCAGCGACTGCGCTTGAGCCTGGGGTTCTGAGTCGGCAGTGGGTTGTTCACTGGTCGTGCCTCAAGATGTGTTTGAAATGGGAAACACTGTTTTTGTTTATTGATTCCGCTGTAACGGCAGGCTTTCTCGCACGCGCGGAGTCATGCGCATGAATATCGTCAACATGATGTGGGCCGGCGGCTCGCCCTACATGTCGATCCACAAGGTTCACCATCAGGTGCTGAGCCAGGCTGGGGCGCACACGCATATCAGTAACTGGTTGCTGCTTGGCGGCGAACTGAGCTGCGGTATTGGTAGCACGCGCCAGTGGAACATGCCGCAGCGCGCGCTCAAGGGCCGTCATGCCTGGCGCTTGCTGGTACCTTTTTTGCGCCGGCGGCTGCGCCGAGCATTGCTGGCTGCCCAGGCCGATGTGCTGTTGCTCGATGGGGTCGGGGTCGCCCGACTGGTGCTGCCGCTGCTGCAGCAATTGCCGGGCGTGCGGGCGGCGATCCTGTTTCATGGCGAAACGCGCCTGAGCCGCGCCGATGTTCAGCTGTTGCTGAGTGTCCCGCTCGATCGGCTGGATATTGCAGCGGTATCGCAGACCTTGGCCCAGTCGCTTGAGCAGGATCTTGGCCGCCCCGTGCGGACGTTGCGCATGGCCCTGGATCCAGCGGCATTCTCTGCTAGTTTGCTGACCCAGGATCAGGCCCGCCAGGCCCTGGGCTTGCCGCAACAAGGGCAGATTTTCGGCGCGGTGGGCCGCCTGGTAGCCAGCAAAGGCTTCGAGGTGCTGCTCGAGGCGTTCGCCAAGGCGCATGCCGGTCAGCCCGATCTGCACCTGGCGATACTGGGCGAGGGCCCGCTGCGGGCCAGCCTTCAGGCAAGAATCGAGGTGCTGGGGCTGTCAGCCAATGTTTGGCTGTGTGGCCACCGGGAAAGCCTGCATCAGCTGTATCGCGCCTTTGACTGGCTGCTGGTGCCCTCGCGTGCCGAGGGCTTGGGCCTGGTGGTGCAGGAAGCGGTGATGGCCGATGTGCCGGTGGTGTGCAGCGACCTTGCGGTGTTTCGCGAGCAGTTGGCTGAGGGGGGATGCTACCTGCCGGTCGGGGATACCCAGGCCTGGGCCCAGGCAATCACACGCTGTGCGCAGCTCGATGCTGCTGAGGTGGCGCTGCGCCAACGCCAGGCATTGGCGCCGGAGCAGGCCTGGCAGGCTTTCCAGCAAGGCTCGGCCGAGCTGCTGCGTGGCTTGGGCTCAGCCCGGTAGCAGGGCCGCCTCAAGCTCGGCGAGAGGGAAGCGGCTGGCCAGGTTTTCCCGTTCGATGTAACGCGCCATGTGCTGCACATTGCGCCGAACCATGCGTGACGACAGTGGGGCGCGCAGAAAACGCATGTCGGCCACATCGATCAGGCCAAGTTGCTGGTCAGGCGTTTCAACCACATTGCCCAGGTGCAGCGAGCGGAAGTAGATCCCCGAGCGGTGCAGCTGGCGAATCAGCTCGACCAGCCTTGGCAGGTAGCTGTCCCAGCTGAAGCCCGCTTCGCGTGACAACTGCAGCAAGGTGCGCCCTGGCAGCGGACGATAGAGCACGGCGGTGCGCCCTGGCAGCTCGAGTTTGTGCTGGCTGATCACTTCGAGGGTGGGGATGCCCAATTGCGCCAGGCGCGCGGCATTGTCGACGAAGCGTTGCGAGTACGGCCGCAGCAGCGCAGATGAAATCAATCGCTTGCGACGAAAAACCTTGAGGATATTTCCATCCTCAAGCAGGTAGACTTTGGCGCCGTGGCTATCTGCCTCAAGCACCTGGGCGCCAAGTGTCAGCTGATCGAAGTCGACCTGGGAGAGCCGGGAGCATTGCATGGATAGGGCCTTGTCGTCTGGCAAGCAAAAATGACCGGCCATAATGCCGAAAAACAGGCAGCAGTACCATGATGGTGTTGCCCGATACTTTGGCAAGGAAACGCCTGTGTTAAAATTTGCGGTTCAACCTGAACAGTGAGCTCGATGATGGCCGAAACACCGCTACCTGCGGAGCACACCTCCAGCCTGAAAATCTATTTCCGGCTGTTGAGCTACGTGAAACCCTACATTGGCATTTTCATGCTGAGTATCGTGGGTTTCATAATCTTCGCCTCGACTCAGCCGATGCTGGCGGGGATTCTCAAGTATTTCGTCGATGGGTTGAGCAATCCGCAAGCGGTATTGTTCCCCAATGTCCCCTATCTGCGTGACCTGCAGTTGCTGCAGGCAGTGCCGCTGTTGATCATCCTGATCGCCGCGTGGCAGGGCCTGGGCTCGTTCCTGGGTAACTACTTCCTGGCCAAGGTCTCCTTGGGCCTGGTGCACGACTTGCGTGTTGAGTTGTTCAACAAGCTGCTGGTATTGCCCAACCGCTATTTCGACAACCACAACTCCGGTCACCTGATTTCCCGCATCACCTTCAACGTGACCATGGTCACCGGTGCCGCCACCGATGCGATCAAGGTGGTGATCCGCGAAGGCCTGACCGTGGTGTTCCTGTTCGCCTACTTGCTGTGGATGAACTGGAAACTGACCCTGGTGATGCTCGCCATCCTGCCGATCATCGCCGTGATGGTCAGCACCGCCAGCAAGAAATTCCGTAAGCAGAGCAAGAAGATCCAGGTGGCCATGGGCGACGTGACCCACGTTGCCTCCGAAACCATCCAGGGTTATCGCGTGGTGCGCAGCTTCGGCGGCGAGGCTTACGAGCAGCGCCGTTTTGGCGCCGCCAGCCAGAGCAACACCGACAAGCAGCTGCGCATGACCAAGACCGGCGCGCTGTACACGCCGATGCTGCAGTTGGTGATCTACAGCGCCATGGCTTCGCTGATGTTCCTGGTGCTGTTCCTGCGTGGCGATGCTTCGGCGGGTGACCTGGTCGCCTACATCACCGCCGCGGGCCTGCTGCCCAAGCCGATTCGCCAGCTGTCGGAAGTCAGCTCGACCATCCAGAAGGGCCTGGCCGGCGCCGAGAGCATCTTCGAGCAGTTGGACGAGAAGCCCGAGCAGGACACCGGCACCGTGGAAAAAGAGCGGGTCGAGGGTCGCCTGGAAGTGCGCAACCTCAGCTTTACCTACCCAGGTACCGAGCGCGAGGTGCTCAGCGACATCAGCTTCACCGCCGAGCCTGGGCAGATGATTGCCTTGGTCGGTCGCTCCGGTAGCGGCAAGTCGACCCTGGCCGGGTTGATTCCGCGCTTCTACCACCACGACAAAGGGCAGATCCTGCTCGATGGCGTCGAGATCGAAGAGTACAAGCTGCGCAACCTGCGCCGGCACGTCGCCCAGGTGACCCAGCACGTCACCCTGTTCAACGACACCGTGGCCAACAACATCGCCTATGGCGACCTGGCTGGCGCACCGCGTGAGGCCATCGAGGCTGCCGCAGCCGATGCCTATGCCAAGGACTTCGTCGATCAGTTGCCCAAGGGCTTCGATACCCAGGTTGGCGAGAACGGCGTGCTGCTGTCCGGTGGCCAGCGCCAGCGCCTGGCGATCGCCAGGGCATTGCTGAAGAACGCTCCGCTGTTGATTCTCGACGAGGCGACTTCGGCGCTGGATACCGAATCCGAGCGGCACATCCAGGCAGCCCTGGATCATGTGATGAAGGGCCGCACCACCCTGGTCATCGCCCACCGCCTGTCGACCATCGAGAAGGCCGACATGATCCTGGTAATGGACCAGGGCAAATTGGTCGAGCGCGGCACTCATGCCCAGTTGTTGCAGGCTAATGGCTATTATGCCCGCCTGCACGCCATGGGCCTGGACGAGCCAGAAAAGGTCGATATCACCTGAAACACTTCAATCGGGGCCATTAGCGGCCCCGATTGTCACTGCGTTTGTCTGGTGCAGGTTGGCCGTAAAGCCATCGCCTACCCTGTGCTAATATCCTGCCCCTGTTAATTTTTCCATATGGGTTGCCCATGAAGTTGTCCATGCCGCGTTTCGATCAAGCCCCGGTATTGGTGGTCGGCGATGTCATGCTCGACCGCTACTGGCATGGCGGTACTTCACGTATTTCGCCGGAAGCGCCAGTGCCTGTGGTCAAGGTCGAACAGATCGAGGATCGCCCAGGCGGCGCGGCCAACGTCGCGCTGAACATCGCCGCGCTCGGCGCCCCGGCATCGCTGGTCGGCGTGACCGGCCAGGATGAAGCTGCCGATAGCCTGGCCAACAGCCTGCAAGCGGCGGGTGTGCGCTCGATCTTCCAGCGCATTGCCCACCAGCCGACCATCGTCAAGCTGCGGGTCATGAGCCGTCACCAGCAACTGCTGCGCATCGACTTCGAAGAACCGTTCGCCACCGACCCACTGTCGCTGGGCGAAGAGGTCGATAACCTGCTCGACGGGGTCAAGGTGCTGGTCCTTTCCGACTACGGCAAAGGCGCCCTGAAGAACCACCAGAGCCTGGTCCAGGCCGCTCGTGCCAAGGGCATTCCGGTGTTGGCCGACCCCAAGGGCAAGGATTTCTCGATTTACCGTGGCGCCAGCTTGATCACGCCGAACCTGAGCGAGTTCGAGACCATCGTCGGCCGCTGCGTCGATGAGGCCGACCTGGTCGCCAAGGGCCTGCAACTGATGCAGGACTTGGAACTGGGCGCGCTGCTGGTGACCCGTGGCGAGCATGGCATGACCCTCATACGCGCCGATCACCCGGCCCTGCACCTGCCTGCGCGAGCGCGTGAAGTGTTCGACGTTACCGGTGCCGGCGATACCGTCATCTCGACCCTGGCTGCTGCCATCGCCGCGGGCGAGGATCTGCCACATGCGGTGGCCCTGGCCAATCTGGCCGCCGGCATCGTGGTCGGCAAGCTGGGTACCGCGGCGATCAGTGCCCCGGAGCTGCGTCGTGCGATTCAGCGTGAGGAAGGCTCCGAGCGCGGCGTACTGAGTCTTGACCAGCTGTTGCTGGCGATTGACGACGCACGCGCGCACAACGAGAAGATCGTCTTCACCAACGGTTGCTTCGACATTCTCCATGCCGGTCACGTGACCTACCTGGAGCAGGCGCGGGCCCAGGGCGATCGTTTGATCGTGGCGGTCAACGATGATGCCTCGGTCAGCCGCCTGAAAGGGCCGGGTCGGCCGATCAACAGTGTCGACCGGCGCATGGCGGTACTGGCAGGCCTTGGCGCGGTGGACTGGGTGATCAGCTTCCCTGAGGGGACGCCTGAGAACCTGCTGAGCCAGGTCAAGCCGGATGTGCTGGTCAAGGGCGGCGACTATGGTATCGACCAGGTGGTCGGGGCCGATATCGTCAAAGGCTACGGCGGGACGGTGAAGGTGCTTGGCTTGGTGGAGAACAGCTCTACCACCGCCATCGTCGAGAAAATTCGCAAGAACTGAGTTGAGTCCATCGCAGGGCAAGCCCGCTCCCACGCCCCCACTCCACTGCCGAGAAAGACGTGGAGCGCGGGGTGGGAGCGGGCTTGCCCCGCGATGCATCTAGCTACTTTTGCAGGGTTGTCCTGGCTCGCTCCAGCAGCGCGCGCGCCTTACCGGTAAAGCGCTGCATCTGCGAGTCCGGCTTGGGCTCCACCAGCCCCTGCTGCCTCACCCATTCTTTCCAGCGAATCCGCTCATCGCGCACCACCCAGCCTTCCTGCTGGGCAAAGCTCTCCGCCAGGTACAGGCCACGGGTACTGGCAGGTATCAGCTCATCTTTCTTCAGGGTGTAAAGCTCGGCGGTCGGCTGCCCGTCCTTGAGCGGCATCAGGTACAGATCTGGGCGCTTGCGATTGAGGCGGGCGACCAATTGATCACCTTCGAGCCGTTCATCGACATGAAACAGACTCAGCGACTTGGCTTCCCTCGGCACCTGCAAACGCAGGTCATAGATCAGCTGCAATGACGCCGTCGGCAGGTGCACATAGGCCCGTGGCCGCTCCATCAAGACCAGGTTGGCACAGTGCACCGGTCGCGCTGCACCCGACTGCGGGGTGAGCACAAAGGGCAGCGCTTCGCGGTAGTGCAGGGCCGCGGCATACGGCGCGGGCAGCCAGGTATCGTTGAAGCGCCCGCCGAGCCAGCCTTCGGGTGTCTCCAGCAGGCACTCTTCGGCAACTTCCTGGATCGCGGTGTGCAGCGGCAGGTTGAGCTCCTGCGCCGGCACGTAGCCGGAGATCAGCTTGAGCACCACATCGCCACGGTCCTGGCGGCGCTGGCGTACCAGCACCCAGTAATCGCGATTCTGCCAGTGCAGGGTCAGGCGTACCGAAACACCCAGGTTGGCCAACTCGACCACGAAACGTTCGCTGTCGGCCAACTGCACGGCCTTGCGCCGCTGCAGGGTCTGGGCGAAGTTCAGGGGCATGCCGATGCTCTGGTAAGTCAGGCCGTCCGGGGTAGCTTCGACGTGCAGCGGCAGGGTCTTGAAGTTGCTCGGGTTCTTGCGAATCAGCGTACGCGGCACGAGACTCCTCCTTGCGCAGAACTGCCGACAGGTCGGCTCAATGCTGGCCCAGAATGCGGGCGACGGTGGCCACGTTATGGGCCAGGTGCAGCGGATTGATGGTGCCGACAATAGCACTGCTCACCCCTGGGTGGGCGAACAGCAGCTCAAAGCTGGCCTGCACCGGATCGACCCCGGGCGCCAGGCATACGTGACCGCTGGCCAGGGCCTTTTTCACCAGGATGGCCTTGCCGTGCTCGGCAGCGTAGTCCAGCACCGGGCGTTCGGCTTGCTCGTTGAGGTTGTAGGTGACCATCGCACAGTCGCCTTGCTCCAGCGCCTTGAGCCCGCCCGCAGCGGTCTTGCCGGAGAAGCCGAAGCCGAGGATCTTGCCTTCTTGCTTGAGGGCGGCGAGGGTTTGATAGACCTCTTGCTGCTCAAGGATCGCCAGGTCGTTGCCGTCCGAATGCACCAACACCAGTTCGATGTGGTCGGTCTCCAGCCGCTTGAGGCTGCGCTCAACGGAAAAACGCGTGTGCGCCGCGCTGAAATCGAAGCGCGACTGGCCGTCCTCGAACTCTTCGCCAACCTTGCTGACGATCACCCATTGATCACGCTGGCCGCGCAGCAGCGGGCCGAGGCGTTCTTCACTGCGACCATAGGCCGGGGCAGTGTCGATCAGGTTGATGCCCAGCTCCCGGGCCTGGGCCAGCAGCAGGCGCGCATCGTCGTCGCCAGGGATGGTGAAGCCGTTGGGGTATTTGACGCCCTGGTCGCGGCCGAACTTGACCGTGCCCAGGCCCAGCGGGGAAACCTTGAGCCCGGTGCTACCCAAGGCGCGGTGCCAGTCATGCAGGGTTGGCAGGCTCATGGCAGCAGTTGCTCCCAGGCCGCAACGCCGAGCGCGGGGCGCGGCAGGTCGGCCAGATCAGGTTGGGCTGCCGGGCGGATGCCGTCACGCTCAAGGCTTGCCAGCACCCGGTCGGAGAAGTCCGGGGCCAAGGCCAGTTTGGTTGGCCAGCCAACCAGCAGGCGCTGTTGTTCGGCGAGGAAGGCGTTATCCGGGCGGACCAGGCCCGATTGCGCAGGCTCGGCGCGATCGACGCGCAGGGTGGCCCAACGGACCTGGCTCTGGTCTACCCAGGGCAGCAGGTCGGCGACTTCTTTCTGTGCGGCGGCAATTTGTGCAGCCGGCTCGCGGGCCACACCATGGGCTTCGGCAAGATCGCCCCCCAGATACCAGACCCACTGGCCATCTGCGGCCGGGTGGGTGGTCACGGTAATGCGTGGCTTTGGCCCGCCACCCAGGCAGTGGGCGTACAGCGGCTTGAGGTTCGGCCCTTTGGCCAGGACCATGTGCAGTGGTCGGCGCTGCATGGCGGGTTGGCTCAAGCCCAGGGCGTGGAGCAGCTCTTCAGTACCGGCGCCGGCGCTGAGGACGATGCGCTGGGCGCGAATGTCACGGCCGTCGACGCGCAGGCCGACCAGTTCGTCAGCGTCGTGCAGCGGTTCGATCCGCTCGCCGGCCAGTAGGCTGTCACCGGCCAGCTCGGCCAGGTTGGCCAGCAGGCTGGGCACGTCGATGACCAGTTCGGCCAGGCGATAGACCTTGCCCTTGAAGGCACGGTCTTGCAGGGCTGGCGGCAGTTGCTCGCCCTTGACCTGATCGACTCGGCCACGCATGGCCTTGCTGGCGAAGAAACTGGTGACATTGCCCAGCAGGCTGCCGGGCGACCACAGGTAGTGGGCGTCGGAGAGCAGGCGGACCTTATCCAGGTTCAGCTCACCGCTGCCGCTAAGCGCCTCGCGCCAGCGGCGCGGCATGTCGGCGATGGCTTCGGAAGCACCGGTCAGGCTGCCGGTCAGGGCATATTTGATGCCGCCGTGAATGATGCCTTGCGATTTGATGGTCTGCTCGCCGCCGAGGCTGGCGCGTTCCACCAGCACGGTTGAGTAGCCCAGGCGCCGCAGTCGGGCATTGAGCCAGAGGCCTGCGACCCCGGCGCCGACGATCAACACGTCAGTGGAAATGGCAGATGGCATGCGGGCACCTCGAATACTGGGACAGTTGAGCAGTATACAGGGTGTTGCGATCGAGGCTGGCGTGAGGGCTTATCAGCGTGCGCTGGATCAGTGTCCAGCGGTCTTGCTGAACACCTGGATCACCACTACGCCACCGACGATCATGGCCATCCCGAGCATGGCCGGGACATCCAGTTTCTGCCCGTAGATCACCAGCGCGGCGATGCTGATCAGGACGATCCCCAGGCCCGACCAGATGGCGTAGGCAATGCCCACCGGGATGCTGCGCACCACCAGGGTCAGCATCCAGAACGCGACGGCGTAGCCGCAGACCATCAGCAGCAGCGGCAGGGGTGTGCTCAGGCCCTTGACCGCTTTCATCGAAGCGGTGGCGATGACTTCGGCGCAGATGGCGATGGCCAGGTAGGTGTAGGCGTTCATGCGGTAATCCTCGGTTGCTAGGCAGGCATTTTAGGCGTTCATGGGATGCGGTAAAGTCATTACCTATCATATTTGGAGATAGGTTATGGCCGAGCAGTGGAACCTTGAACAACTGCGCCTGTTCGTCCGGGTGGCTGAGCTGCGCTCGTTTTCTGCGGTTGCCCGCGAACAGCGTAAGGCGCAGTCCGCGGTGAGCAGCGCCATCGCTCTGCTGGAGGCCGACCTTGGCGTGACGCTGTTCGAGCGCAGCAGTGGGCGTCAGCCGCAATTGACCGAACGCGGCGCGGCCTTGCTCGAAGATACTCGCGAATTGCTGCGCCAGTGTGAGCGCCTGGAGGGGCGGGCGTTGGCATTGATGCGCGGCCAGGAGGCACTGCTGCGGGTGGCCCAGGATGAGGCGATGCCTTACCAGCCGGTAATCGACAGCCTGGATGAGCTGGCCAGCCGCTTTCCGTTCCTGGAGGTGCAGTTGGCCAGCGGCGCCCAGGGCGATGTGGCGCGCAAGCTAGTTGAGCGCCACTCCGACCTGGGCTTGTTCTTCCACCACGAGCGCATTCCCGCCTCGCTGGAGCGGCGTGCCCTGGGCAGCGTGGAAATGGTCACGGTGTGCGCCGTCGATCATCCGCTGGCCCGCGAGGGGCGGGTCAATCGTCAGCAGTTGGCCCGCCATCGGCAGCTGTTGATCACCCCGCAACAGAGCGGTTATCCCGGCGGCGAGGCGATCAGCCCGCAGATCTGGCGGGCCGACAGTTTCTATGCGATGGCCGAGCTGCTCATGCGTGGCCTGGGTTGGGCCTGGTTGCCGCGGCATGTGGTGCAGTACCCGACCTATCAGGCGCAGATGGTCGAGCTCGACAGTGAGTGGCGCCCGCCTGCGTTGGTGGTGGAGCTGGCCTGGCGTCGCGATCAGCCGCTGGGGCCGGCAGCACAATGGCTTGCGGAACGTTTCGCCGTGCACCTGCGGGCAATTGGCTAGGGCTGTAGGAAAAGCGGCCGGGCAAGTGATTGTGTGGCGTTTTTTTACCGGACAGGCCTAAGCGCAGGCCTTTTCATACAGTTCCTAGTAAACTGCGCCGCCATGAACAGAACCCTCTATACCTTGCTGTTTCACCTGGGCCTGCCGCTGGTTGCGCTGCGCCTGTTCCTGCGGGCGCGCAAGGCGTCCGCGTATGGCCAACGCATCGGCGAGCGCTTCGCCCTGGGTCTGCCGGCCATGCAGCAGGGTGGCATCTGGGTGCATGCGGTTTCGGTCGGTGAAAGCATCGCTGCCGCGCCGATGGTACGGGCCTTGCTCAAGGCCTATCCAGAGCTGCCCATTACCTTGACCTGCATGACCCCGACCGGCTCGGAACGGATTCGCGCGATGTTCGCCGATGAGCCGCGCGTCCAGCACTGCTACTTGCCCTACGACTTGCCGTGGGCTGCAGGGCGCTTTCTTGATCATGTGCGGCCGCAGCTGGGCATCATCATGGAAACCGAGTTGTGGCCGAACCACATTCATCAGTGCGCCAAGCGCGGCATCCCGGTGGCCTTGGCCAACGCCCGGTTGTCTGAGCGTTCGGCCCGTGGTTATGGGCGCTTCGCCGGCCTGACCCGGCCCATGCTGGCCGAAATGAACCTGATTGCGGTGCAGACCGAGGTCGAAGCCGAGCGCTTTCGCAGCCTGGGCGCGCGGCCCGAATGCGTGCAGGTGACCGGCTCGATCAAGTTCGACCTCAAGCTCGACGCGCAGCTGCTGCCGCGCGCCCGGCTATTGCGTGAGCAGTGGCAGGCCGAGCAGCGTCCGGTATGGATCGCCGCCAGTACCCATGAGGGCGAGGATGCCCTGGTGCTCGAGGCCCATCGGCAGTTGCTGGAAGTGCACGGCGATGCGCTGTTGATCCTGGTGCCGCGCCACCCTGAACGGTTCAACGCGGTGCATGAGTTGTGTCGTGAGCAGTTCGCCACGGTGCGGCGTTCGAGCGGCGATGCAGTCGATGGCCAGACGCGCGTGCTACTGGGCGACACCATGGGAGAGTTGCTGTTTTTGTATGCGCTGGCCGATATCGCCTTCGTTGGCGGCAGCCTGGTGGCCACGGGCGGGCATAACCCGCTGGAGCCGGCGGCGCTGGCGCTGCCGGTGATCATGGGGCCGCACGTGTTCAACTTCCTGGAGATCAGCGCGATGCTGCGCGATGCCGGGGCGTTGCAGGCGGTGGACGATGCCGAGGGGCTGGCTGCGGCTGTGCGCCGGCTGGTTGAGTTGCCGCAGGATGCTCGGCGCATGGGTGAGGCGGGGCGGGCCGTGATGCAGGCCAATCAAGGCGCGTTGCAGCGGTTGCTGGATGGGCTGGACGCGCTGATTCGCTGAACGAGGCGGTCCTCTCGGGCCTCATCGCGGGGCAAGCCCGCGCTCACGTTGTGTTGCACGTTCATGAGGGTGCGTCGACAGCGTGGGAGCGGGCTTGCCCCGCGGCGAGGCCGGTCTAGCGTGGCCTTCAGGGCCTGCGTTCGAAATTCTTCGCCGCTGCCGCCGCCAGGTCCGGCGGCAGGAAATCCCGGTCCGGATTGTAATCGGCCTTCAGGTAGCGCCCCAGATCCTGCAGATCTTGCGGGCTCAAGGTCCCGGCCGCCTGCTTCAGGCGCAGGTTGTCGAGGATGTAGTCATAGCGGCTGTTGTTGTAGTCGCGCACCGAGGTATACAGCTGACGCTGCGCATCGAGCACATCGACGATGTTGCGCGTACCCACCTGATAGCCAATTTCGGTCGCTTCCAACGCACTCTGGTTGGAAATGATCGACTGCTTGCGCGCCTGCACCTGCTCGACATCGGTATTCACTGCCCGGTGCAGGTTACGGGTGTTCTCCACTACCTGGCGGCGCAGGCTTTCGCGCTGTTGCTCGCTCTGGCTCAGGCGCTGATAGGCCTCGCGCACTTGCGAGCTGGTCAAGCCGCCGCTGTAGATCGGGATGTTCAACTGCAAGCCAATGCTGGTCTGCTCGACATCGCCGCCATAGCGCACCCCGGCTTGCGGCGCGGGGTTGGTGAAGCCGAGGCTGTCGTTGTCACCTTTCTGATAGCGGGCCACCGCATCCACGGTTGGCGCGTGGCCGGCCTTGCGCTGGCGCAGGGTTTCTTCGGCGGCGGTGACGGCGTGATTGGTCGCCAGCAGGTTGAGGTTCTGCCGGGCTGCCGTTTCGACCCAGGTCTTGGCGTCGTTCGGGGTCGGTACCTGGATTGGCAGGCTGTGAACCACTCCTTGCAGCGAGCCATACTCGCGGTTGGTCAAGGTCACCAGGGCTTCGAAGGCGTCCTGCACCTGGCGCTCGGCGATGATCCGGTTGGCCCTTGCGGTGTCGTAGCTGGCCTGCGATTGCAGCACGTCGGTCTTGTCGGAAAGGCCGACGTCGAAGCGTTCATTGGATTGGTCGAGCTGGCGCTTGAAGGCTGCTTCCTCGGCCTTGGTCGAGGCCAGGTTGTCCTGGGCGCGTAGCACGGCAAAGTAGTTTTCCGCGGTTTGCAGGATCAGGTTCTGCTCGGTGGCCGAGAGTTCCAGCGCGGCCTGCTCGTTGACCGCTTCGGCCGCCTGCAACTGGAACCAGCGGTCGGCGCGGAAGATCGGCTGCGACAGGGTCGCACTCCACGAGTTGCCACTGCGATTGGAGGTGATCGAGGGTTCGTCGAGCTTGGTCCGGGTGTTCATCATCTCGGCGCCGGCCGAGAGATTCGGCAGCAGGCCTGCCCGGGCTTGCGGCACCACCTCGCGGCGGGCGCCGTAGTCGGCACGGGCGGCGGCGAGGTCGGCGTTGTTGCTGGCCGCCTCCTGGTAGACGCTGACCAGGTCGGTCTTGATCGTCATGGGCACATCCGCTGCCCATACCGCTCCGTTGGACGCACAAGACACGGCAATCGCCAGTGAAAGTTTGCGCAGCATAGGGCAATCCTTGTACGAGTTTGAATTACTGAACTGTTGAGTTTCGAGCGATGGGCCAGTGTAGTGCCGCGCGCCGCCGGCAACAATCGGTCAGTTGCGCCTTTCATCATCCGTGTCACAAGCACTCTTGGCTTGAGCTGCCACTCCAGTCTAGACTGCGCATGTTCTTGTCGGGGTGCCTTGAAGCAAAGGCTGAGATCGCATAGGTGCGGATCCCGTTGAACCTGATCAGGTTAACGCCTGCGTAGGGAACAAGATTTCTCGCTTTCCCGGCGAGTCTCTTGTGCCAGGTCCGGGATTTGTCGAGCAGCTCACACGCTCAATGGCACTCCAGGTATCCGGCACTGCACCCCTCTAGGGCTGCGTCCGCGTCATTCAGGTTCTCCCCGACATTCCGCCGCTAGGAAGCCGTCTGGAGCCTGTGATGAGCAAACAAGAAAAAACGATCAACCTCAGCGAATCGGCGCAAGTCGATCAGCAGTCCGTGCAACCCTTCACCCGTTCCCGCAAGGTCTATGTCCAAGGCTCGCGCCCCGACATTCGCGTACCCATGCGTGAAATCAGCCTGGATGACACCCCCACCGATTTCGGCGGCGAAAGCAACGCGCCGGTGCTGGTGTATGACACCTCTGGCCCGTACACCGACCCTGAGGTCATCATCGATGTGCGCAAGGGCCTGGGCGATGTGCGCTCGGCCTGGATCGACGACCGCGGTGACACCGAGCGCCTCGAAGGCCTGAGCTCGAACTTCGGCCAGCAGCGCCTGAACGACGCCGAGCTGACCAAACTGCGCTTTGCCCACGTGCGCAACCCGCGCCGGGCCAAGGCGGGCGCCAACGTCACCCAGATGCACTACGCGCGCCAGGGCATCATCACCGCCGAGATGGAATACGTCGCCCTCCGCGAGAACATGAAGCTGCAAGAGGCCCGCGCCGCCGGCCTGCTCAGCCAGCAGCATGCCGGCCACAGCTTCGGGGCCAGCATTCCGAAAGAAATCACCCCTGAGTTCGTCCGTGAAGAAATCGCCCGTGGCCGCGCGATCATTCCGGCCAACATCAACCACACCGAACTCGAGCCGATGATCATCGGCCGTAACTTCCTGGTGAAGATCAACGGCAACATCGGCAACAGCGCCCTGGGTTCATCGATCGAGGAAGAAGTCGCCAAGCTGACCTGGGGCATCCGTTGGGGCTCGGACACGGTGATGGACCTGTCCACCGGCAAGCACATTCACGAAACCCGCGAGTGGATCATCCGTAACTCGCCGGTGCCGATCGGTACCGTGCCGATCTACCAGGCCCTGGAAAAAGTCGGCGGGGTGGCCGAGGACCTGACCTGGGAGCTGTTCCGCGACACCCTGATCGAACAGGCCGAGCAGGGCGTGGACTACTTCACCATTCACGCCGGCGTGCTGCTGCGCTACGTACCGCTGACTGCCAAGCGGGTGACCGGCATCGTCAGCCGCGGCGGCTCGATCATGGCCAAGTGGTGCCTGGCGCATCACCAGGAAAACTTCCTCTATACCCATTTCGATGAAATCTGCCAGATCATGAAGGCCTACGACGTCAGCTTCTCGCTGGGTGATGGCCTGCGTCCGGGTTCGATCGCCGATGCCAACGACGAGGCCCAATTCGGTGAGCTGGAGACGCTCGGCGAGTTGACCAAGATCGCCTGGAAGCACGACGTGCAGTGCATGATCGAAGGCCCAGGGCATGTGCCGATGCAACTGATCAAGGAAAACATGGACAAGCAGCTGGAGTGCTGCGACGAGGCGCCGTTCTACACCCTCGGCCCCCTGACCACCGACATTGCGCCGGGCTACGACCACATCACCTCCGGTATCGGTGCGGCGATGATCGGCTGGTTCGGTTGCGCCATGCTCTGCTACGTGACGCCCAAGGAACACCTGGGCTTGCCGAACAAGGATGACGTCAAGACCGGCATCATCACCTACAAGATCGCCGCGCATGCCGCCGACCTTGCCAAGGGCCATCCGGGCGCACAGATTCGCGACAACGCCTTGTCCAAGGCGCGGTTCGAGTTCCGCTGGGAGGACCAGTTCAACCTTGGCCTGGACCCAGACACCGCGCGCGCGTTCCACGACGAGACCCTGCCCAAGGAATCGGCCAAGGTCGCGCACTTCTGCTCGATGTGCGGGCCGAAGTTCTGCTCCATGAAGATCACCCAGGAAGTGCGCGAGTACGCTGCCAACCAGCGGATCGATGCCGTGGATGTGTCGGTTGAGCAGGGCATGCGCGAGCAGTCCGAGCGGTTCCGCCAGGCAGGTAGCCAGCTGTACCAGAAAGTCTAGAGGCTTTCAGGGCTCGATCAATCGTGGGGGCGGGCTTGCCTCGCGATAGCGTCAGCGCAGGCAACCAGGTTGCACCTGCTGATGCTATCGCGGGGCAAGTCCGCCCCCACGTTCCCCCACTCCAACCTTTGCGGCGAGTCAACGCATGAGCACCCCCAGCCACTTTTCCCCCGATCACCCGATCCCCGCCAGCCAGCGCCTGTTCGGCGCTCGCGACCTGTTCGTCCTGTGGTTCTCCCTCGGCACCGGCTTGATGGTGCTGCAAGTCGGCGCCATGCTCGCCCCAGGCCTGGGCCTGGCTGGCGCGGTCCTGGCCATCGTCCTTGGCACGGCGGTAGGCGTGCTGCTGCTGGCGGCCGCCGGGGTGATCGGCAGCGACACCGGCCTGTCGGCCATGGGCACCCTGCGCTTGACCTTGGGTGGACATGGCGCGCGCTTGCCGGCAGTGCTCAACCTGCTGCAACTGATCGGCTGGGGCTCGTTCGAGATCATCGTCATGCGCGACGCCGCCAGCCTGCTCTCGGCACGCGCTTTCGGTGAAGGCAGCGCCTGGACCAGCCCGTTGCTGTGGACCCTGTGCTTCGGCGCCCTGGCCACATTGTTAGCGATCTGCGGACCGCTGACGTTCGTGCGCAAGATCCTGCGCAAGTGGGGCATCTGGCTGTTACTCGGCGCCTGCCTGTGGCTGACCTGGAACCTGTTCGCCAAGGCCGATCTGGCCCAGATCTGGAACCGTACCGGCGATGGCTCGATGTCGCTGGCAGTGGGTTTTGACATCGTGATCGCCATGCCGCTGTCGTGGTTGCCGCTGATTGCCGACTACTCGCGCTTCGCCCAGCGCGCCAGCCGGGTGTTCGCCGGCACCGCGCTGGGTTATTTGCTGGGTAACGCCTGGTTGATGAGCCTGGGCGTGGCCTACACCTTGGCGTTCGCCCCAAGTGGCGAAGCCAATGCGTTGTTGCTGGCACTGGCCGGTGCCGGTCTTGGCATCCCGCTGCTGCTGATTCTGCTCGACGAAACCGAAAACGCCTTCGCCGATATCCATTCCGGCGCGGTCTCGAGTGGGTTGCTGGTGCGCCTGAAGGTCGAGCACCTGGCATTGGCCATTGGTGTGCTGTGCACGCTGATCGCCTACCTGGCGCCACTGGCCCAGTACGAGAACTTCCTGCTGCTGATCGGCTCGGTGTTCGCGCCGCTGTTCGGCGTGGTGCTGATGGATCACTTCGTGATTCGCCGTCGGCAGATGCCGCTGCGGGTCGAAGGTCTGCACTGGCAGGCGCTGCTGGCCTGGGTGGTGGGAGTGGCGGCCTATCACGTAATGGCCAGCCAGGCGCCAGAGGTGGGCGCGACCCTGCCAGCAGTGCTGCTGGCAGGGGTGCTATTCGGGCTGCTAAACCTTAGCCGCGCCCGGGAAACAGCTCAGGCTTGAGCACGCCGTTCAGGCGTGGGTAAGGGATTTTCAGCTCGATGTGGCCCATGGAATAGGGCGCGATGGCATAGACCTCGTACTTCACCACGACCGCACCATAGGTCAGGGCGATGTGCGGGGACTTCTTGAACGGCCAGGTCTTGACGAATTCCGGGTCCTTGTCCATGCCGGTGCTGATCATCCAGGCACGGTGCGACTCTTCGACGGTTTTCCAGAACGTCTCTTCCTGGCCCGGCACCAGCATGTCTTGCAGGGTCAGGACTTTGTCCTGCTTGCGCGAATAGTTGATGAAACCGCGCCCAGGCATGCCATGGGCACCACCGCTGTCCAGATAACTGGACAGCTCGATGATCACCAGCCCGTCATGCTGCTCGCGTACCTTGGCTTGCAAATAGCTGCTGTTGCGCTTGTCGGCGCTGGCCAGGTATTGATCTTCGTAGGCCTTGAGCGAGGTCGGCGCGCTGCTGCGCTGGTTGTCCTCGGTCAGTTGCAGCAGGCGGCGCTCGACGATGGCGTCGAGCTTGGGCAGGTCGGGGAAGTGAATGGTGTCGATGTTCACCAGCGGGCAGTCGCTTTCGCTGCAGCCCGGCTTGACGTGCTCCCAGGCGTCGCGCTTGACCTCGAGCGGGGCCCGATAGTTGGGCGTGAACAGGCTCTGGCAGGCGCTCAGCGCCACGGCCAGCACAGCCACGGAAGTCAGTTTGACAAGCGTCATGATGATCCTTGTAGAACAGCAATAGTCGGCCTTGGACCGTCGGCAAAGCCTTCGGTTCGCCACTAAGCTATCAGAGAGATTACTGCCTGTCCCGAACGCATGAACGGTCGCTTGAAAGGGATGAAACCCAGCCGGACGCAGAGTAGGATGGCGCGATGCGGTACACGAGGTCATGAGGATTCCAATGACAGATACGTCAAATTCGCTGCCCCAGGCGGTCGAGATCGTCAAGCGCGAGAACTGCTTCCAAGGCTTTTACCGGCTCGACAAGGTTCACCTGCGCCACGAGCTGTTCGCCGGTGGCATGGGACGCGAGATCAGCCGCGAGCTGTTCGTGCGCCATGATGCGGTCTGCGTGCTGCCCTACGATCCGCAGCACGATGAAGTGGTGCTGATCGAACAATTTCGTGCGGGCGCCATGGGCAAAGTCGCCAACCCTTGGCTGATCGAAATGGTCGCCGGGCTGATCGACAAGGATGAACAGCCGGAAGAGGTCGCCCACCGCGAGGCCGAAGAAGAAGCCGGGTTGACCTTCTCTGCCCTGTGGCCAATGACCAAGTATTTCCCCTCGCCCGGTGGCAGCGATGAGTACGTTCACCTGTTCCTGGGGCGCTGCGTCAGCGAGGGCGCGGGTGGCTTGCATGGGTTGGAAGAAGAGGGCGAGGATATCCGGGTAACGGTCTGGTCGTTCGAAGATGCCTTGCAGGCGGTGCGCGATGGCCGCATCTGTAACGCCGCAGCGATCATCGGCCTGCAATGGCTGGCGCTCAATCGTGACGAAGTACGAGGTATGTGGAAGTGAATCTGTTGCGCGAGCGTTATCGGGTCGATCTGGTCGGGCTGCAATCAGCCTGCGAGGCCAACTATGCCCGGCTGATGCGCTTGCTGCCCGATATGCGCAGCACGCAGAGCTCGCGCCGTATTGGCATGACCCAGGGCGACCAGATGCTTGGCGTGCTGGTGCTCGAAGTGGTGCTGACCTGTCCCTATACCACTACCCTGCGCGTGCGCCAGGAACACAGCCTGCCGTGGCTGCCAGTGCCGCAGCTGGAAGTGCAGGTCTACCACGATGCGCGCATGGCCGAGGTGGTCAGTGCCGAGCACGCGCGGCGTTTGCGCAGCATTTATCCGTACCCCAATACCGGCATGCACCAGCCGGACGAAAAGGCCCAGCTCAACCTGTTCCTCGGTGAATGGTTGAGTCACTGCCTGGCCTGCGGCCACGAGCTGGCAGTCGTACGCTGAAAATGTGAGCTGGGTCGGTTTCGAGTGTTTGCGCGAAACCCTGCACAGGCGATAATCGCGCTGAATCCGCTCGAGGAGACGGCCCGTTGCCGCAGCCCAACCATCCCCCCGCGCCCATCCATGTGGTGCAACTGACTGACGCTCACCTGTTCGCTGACCCGGCGGGCACCTTGCTGGGCCTCAATACGCGCGACAGCCTGAGTCATGTGATCGCCCAGGTGCGCCGGGAGCAGCCGCGTATCGACCTGCTGCTGTGTACGGGCGACCTGTCCCAGGATGGCAGCGTGGCGTCCTATGAGGCGTTCCGCGAACTGACCGCGGTGCTCGACGTGCCGACCCGCTGGTTGCCGGGTAACCACGACGAGGCGCGGGTAATGGCCGAAGTGGCGCCGGCTCTGGTGCGGGCGGTGACCGACATCGGCGCCTGGCGCATCGTCATGCTCGACTCTGCGGTGGCCGGGGCCACCCATGGCTTGCTCGAGCCTGCGCAACTGGCAGCGCTCGATGCCGCATTGGCGGGCGCGGGCGATCGGCATTGCCTGGTGTGCTGCCACCACCAGCCGGTGGACATCGGCTGCGCCTGGATCGCGCCGATCGGCCTGCGCAACGCCGATGAGTTGTTCGCCCGCCTGCGCCAGCCTCGAGTGAAGGCCTTGCTCTGGGGGCATATCCATCAGCAATGGGATGAGCAGCGCGACGGCTTGCGCCTGCTGGCCACGCCGTCCACCTGCATCCAGTTCGCGCCGGGTAGCGAGGACTTCAAGGTCAGCGAAGAGCAACCAGGGTATCGCTGGCTGCGCCTGCACGCTGATGGGCGGCTGGAGACGGGCGTGGAGCGGGCGCGGGATTTCGTCGTGACCCTGGATTTCGACAGCCCCGGCTACTGAACACCGCCCCCCCGATTTCGTAGGAGCGGGTGGCGCTCCATTTGAAGAATTTGTTGCGAAAATCCCGATGCTGCGCCAACGCCCGGCGAACGCGCTACACTGCGCGTCCTGCTCCCACACTGACGGGTGCATCGCAATCGCCACGGGGGCAGCATGTCGGGTTCTATCCTTTATATCCACGGTTTCAACAGCTCGCCGCTGTCGACCAAGGCGCGCCAGCTTGAGGCAGTGATGCAGCAGCTGGGCCTGGCCGAGCAGCTGCGAGTGCCCGCGCTGCACCATCACCCGCGCCAGGCGATCGCTCAACTGCAAGCCGCTATCGCCGAGCTCGGCGCGCCCTTGCTGGTCGGCAGTTCGCTCGGCGGCTACTATGCCACCCATCTGGCCGAGCAGCATGGCCTCAAGGCCCTGCTGATCAACCCGGCGGTCGCCCCGCACCGGCTGTTCGACGGCTATCTGGGCACCCAGCGCAACCTGTACACCGATGAGGCCTGGGAACTGACCCTGGACCACGTGCAGGCGCTGGCCGAGCTGGAAGTGCCGGCGCCAACCGACGCCGAGCGCTATCAAGTGTGGTTGCAGACGGCCGATGAAACCCTGGACTATCGCCAGGCCGAGCGTTATTACCGGGCCTGCGCCTTGCGTATCGAAGCCGGCGGCGATCACAGCTTCCAGGGCTTCAGCCAGCGCCTGCCGGCCTTGCTGGCCTTCGCCGGAATTGCCCGCGGGCAGTACGCGGCGCTCGATTTTTCTGTATTTTGATTTTTTCGCATTCACCAGACTGACGACGAGAACCCATGGCCAATCCCAGCGCTAGCGCCTATAACGCAGACGCCATCGAAGTCCTCTCCGGCCTCGACCCGGTTCGCAAGCGGCCGGGCATGTACACCGACACCAGCCGGCCGAACCACTTGGCCCAGGAAGTCATCGACAACAGTGTCGACGAAGCCCTGGCCGGTCACGCCCGCTCGATCCAGGTGATCCTGCACGCGGACCACTCGCTGGAAGTCAGCGACGACGGTCGTGGCATGCCGGTGGACATTCACCCCGAAGAGGGCGTCTCTGGCGTCGAATTGATTCTCACCAAGCTGCACGCCGGCGGTAAGTTCTCCAACAAGAACTACCAGTTCTCCGGCGGCCTGCACGGTGTCGGTATTTCGGTGGTCAACGCCTTGTCGACCGAGGTCCGCGTGCGGGTCAAGCGCGACGGCAACGAGTACCAGATGACCTTCGCCGATGGCTTCAAGGCCACGGAACTGCAAGTGGTTGGCAGCGTCGGCAAACGTAACACCGGCACCAGCGTCTATTTCAGCCCTGACCCCAAGTACTTCGACTCGCCGAAGTTCTCCATCAGCCGCCTCAAGCATGTGCTCAAGGCCAAGGCCGTGCTTTGCCCGGGCCTGTCGATCAGCTTCGAGGACAAGGCCAGCGGCGAGAAAGTCGAATGGCACTATGAAGACGGCCTGCGCTCCTACCTGGTCGATTCGGTCAGCGAGTTCCAGCGCCTGCCCGACGAGCCGTTCTGCGGCAGCCTGGCCGGCAACAAGGAAGCCGTCGACTGGGCCTTGCTGTGGCTGCCAGAAGGCGGCGACAGCGTTCAGGAAAGCTACGTCAACCTGATCCCCACTGCCCAGGGCGGCACCCACGTCAACGGCCTGCGCCAAGGCCTGCTCGATGCCATGCGTGAGTTCTGCGAATTCCGCAACCTGCTGCCGCGTGGGGTCAAGCTGGCTCCAGAAGATGTCTGGGAACGCATCAGCTTCGTGCTGTCGATGAAAATGCAGGAGGCGCAGTTCTCCGGCCAGACCAAAGAACGCCTGTCCTCGCGCGAGGCGGCTGCGTTCGTCTCCGGCGTGGTCAAGGACGCCTTCAGCCTGTGGCTCAATGCCCATCCAGAGCTGGGCATGCAATTGGCCGAACTGGCCATCAGCAACGCCGGCAGGCGCCTCAAGGCGAGCAAGAAGGTCGAGCGCAAGCGCATCACTCAAGGCCCGGCCCTGCCCGGCAAGCTGGCCGACTGCGCCGGGCAAGACCCGATGCGCTCCGAACTGTTCCTGGTCGAGGGTGACTCGGCCGGTGGCTCGGCCAAGCAGGCGCGGGATAAAGAGTTCCAGGCGATCCTGCCGCTGCGCGGCAAGATCCTCAACACCTGGGAAGTCGATGGCGGTGAAGTCCTGGCCAGCCAGGAAGTGCATAACATTGCCGTGGCCATTGGCGTCGATCCAGGTGCCACCGACCTGACCCAGCTGCGCTACGGCAAGATCTGCATTCTTGCCGACGCCGACTCCGATGGCCTGCACATCGCGACCCTGCTGTGCGCGCTGTTCGTCCAGCACTTCCGCCCGCTGGTCGAGGCTGGGCATGTCTACGTCGCCATGCCGCCGCTGTACCGCATCGACCTGGGCAAAGAGATCTACTACGCCCTCGACGAACCTGAGCGTGACGGCATCCTCGACCGCCTGGTGGCCGAGAAGAAGCGCGGCAAGCCACAGGTCACCCGCTTCAAAGGCCTGGGTGAGATGAACCCGCCGCAGCTGCGCGAGACCACCATGGACCCGAACACCCGCCGCCTGGTCCAGTTGACCCTGGATGACGTCGAAGCCACGTGCGAGCTGATGGACAAGCTACTGGCGAAAAAACGTGCAGGTGATCGCAAGAGCTGGCTGGAAACCAAAGGCAACCTGGCTGAGGTCATGGTTTGATCCGTCTGCTCCTGACAGCGGTGCTGGCGCTGGTTGCGCTTCCAAGCTTCGCGGGCAACTGGCCAGAGCTGAAATTGACCGCCGAGCATCCGATTGACGGCATGCGCGGCGGCAACTTGTCTGGCCTGGCCTGGTGCCGCGGCGCGCTGTGGGGCGTCTCGGACCGCGACGACGACCGCATTTACCGCATGGACCAGCACAACGGCGTCTGGCGTGCCCAGGCGCTGACCTTCACGCCGCCGCCAGTGCCGGAAAGTGGCTTGCCCTGGGGCTTGAAGTCGCGCAACTGGGCGGTTTCCTACATTCGTGGCGGCGAGCTCGATTACGAGGGCATCACCTGCGATCAGGCGGGCAACTTCTATCTGGTCAGCGAAGCCCACGCGGCGGTGCTGCAAGTGCCGGTCGAGGGCGAACCTGACTGGTTGAAGATCGACCCGGCCATGGTCCGCCAGGCGCGGGCCAGCGGCATGCTGCTGCACTTCAATGCGCTGTTCGAGGGCCTGGCGATCAATCCGGCGGGCGACCGCCTGTGGTTGGCTGCCGAGCGCGAGCGGCGTGGTCTGGTGGCGATCCAACGCCAGCAGTCGGTGTGGACCTGCGGGCGCAGTTGCGTGCTGCTCAGCGAGGCCGGGGTTGAAATGCAGCCGCCGCAGATGCCCAATCCCCGGGCGCTGTCACGTGACTTCGCCGATCTCGCCTGGTACGACGGCAAGCTGTTTACCCTGGAGCGTAACGCCTTCCGCGTCTGTCGCCGGGATGCCGATACGGGCAAGGTCGAGCGTTGTTGGTCGTTCGCGGTCGAGGCGCTGGAAGATTCGCGCCGCTACGATCAACCGTTCGGTCTGGCCGAAGCCCTGGTGATCGATGCCAAGGGCGCCTGGATCGGCTTGGACAACAACAACGGCGACCGCGCCGATGGTGAAACTCGCCCGATCGTCTGGCGCTTCGCGGCGCCTGAAGGCGGCTGGAGCGCCAAGCCATGAGCCAGCCGGCCGGCAAGCGCGCAGGCAAGGTGCTGATGGTGGTCGCCTGGGCGGCGGCCATGTTCCTGGCAACGCGCTTTTTCGGCCAGTGGGAAGACCACCAGCAAAACCCCAATGCCCAGCCGCAGTCCGAGCACGGCGAAGGTTTTATCGAAGTACGGCTGTTGAGCAACGGCCAGGGCCATTTCGTCGCCGATGGCGCGATCAACGGCAAGGGTGTGCGGTTCATGCTCGATACCGGCGCCACCGATGTGGCGATCCCCGAGTCGTTGGCCAAGGACTTGCAACTACAGCGCGGCGCGCCGGTGATCCTCAGTACCGCCAACGGCCGCACCGAAGGCTATCGGACCCGTCTGGACAGCCTGCAACTGGGCGATATCCGCCTGCAGGGCGTGCGCGCCCTGGTGGTCCCCGGCCTGGACGGCGAGACCGTGCTGCTGGGCATGAGCGCCCTCAAACAACTTGAATTTACCCAGCGCGGCGGCAGCATGCTGTTGCGCCAGAACCTGAAATGACGAGGCCCGCATGAGCGACTCACTGGAACTCAGTCTCGACGGCGTCGAACGCCGCTCCCTGGCTGACTTCACCGAACAGGCCTATCTCAACTACTCCATGTACGTGATCATGGACCGCGCCCTGCCGCACATCGGCGACGGCCTCAAACCGGTCCAGCGGCGCATCGTCTATGCCATGAGCGAGTTGGGGCTGGATGCCGATTCCAAGCACAAGAAATCGGCGCGTACCGTCGGTGACGTGCTCGGTAAGTTCCACCCGCACGGCGACTCGGCCTGCTATGAAGCCATGGTGCTGATGGCCCAGCCGTTCAGCTACCGCTATACCCTGGTCGATGGCCAAGGCAACTGGGGTGCGCCGGACGATCCGAAGTCGTTCGCTGCCATGCGTTACACCGAGGCACGGCTGTCACGTTATTCCGAAGTACTGCTCAGTGAAGTAGGCCAAGGCACCGTCGATTGGGTGCCGAACTTCGACGGCACCTTGCAGGAGCCGTCCGTGCTGCCTGCGCGCCTGCCGAACATTCTGCTCAACGGCACCACCGGCATCGCCGTGGGCATGGCCACCGACGTGCCGCCGCACAACCTGCGCGAAGTGGCCAGCGCCTGCGTGCGTTTGCTCGATGAGCCCAAGGCCACTGTCGAGCAGCTGTGCGAGCACATCCAGGGTCCGGACTATCCGACTGAAGCCGAGATCATCACGCCGCGCGCCGATCTTCTCAAGATCTACGAGAGTGGCCGTGGTTCGATCCGCATGCGCGCCGTCTACCGTGTCGAGGATGGCGACATTGTCGTTACCGCGCTGCCGCACCAGGTCTCCGGGGCCAAGGTGCTGGAACAGATCGCCGCGCAGATGCAGGCCAAGAAACTGCCGATGGTCGCTGACCTGCGTGACGAGTCGGACCACGAGAACCCGTGCCGTATCGTCATCATCCCGCGTTCCAATCGGGTGGATGCCGACGAGCTGATGCAGCATCTGTTCGCCACCACAGACCTTGAGAGCAGCTACCGGGTCAACGTCAATATCATTGGCCTGGACGGCCGCCCGCAGTTGAAGAACCTGCGTGTGCTGCTGCAAGAATGGCTGCAGTTCCGTATTGGCACCGTGCGTCGCCGGCTGCAGCACCGCTTGGACAAGGTCGAGAAACGTCTGCACCTGTTGGACGGTTTGCTCACAGCGTTCCTCAACCTCGATGAAGTGATCCACATCATCCGCACCGAGGAGCACCCCAAGCAGGCGCTGATTGCCCGCTTCAACCTGACCGAAATCCAGGCCGACTACATCCTCGAGACTCGCCTGCGTCAGTTGGCACGTCTGGAAGAGATGAAGATCCGTGGCGAGCAGGACGAACTGCTCAAGGAGCAAGCCAAGTTGCAGGCCCTGCTGGGCAGCGACGCCAAACTGCGCAAACTGGTGCGCAGCGAGCTGATCAAGGACGCCGAAACCTATGGCGACGAGCGCCGTTCGCCGATTGTCGAGCGCGCCGAAGCCAAGGCGCTTTCGGAAAACGAGCTGATGCCGACCGAGCCGGTCACTGTGGTGCTGTCGGAAAAAGGCTGGGTGCGTTGCGCCAAGGGCCACGATATCGACGCCACCGGTCTCTCTTACAAGGCCGGCGATGGCTTCAAGGCCGCTGCCGCTGGGCGTTCCAACCAGTTTGCCGTGCTCATCGACTCGACCGGGCGCAGCTACTCGGTGGCGGCCCATACCCTGCCATCGGCACGGGGGCAGGGCGAGCCGCTGACTGGCCGGCTGACGCCACCGCCTGGGGCCACGTTCGAATGCGTATTGCTGCCCGAGGATGATGCACTGTACGTGGTCGCCTCCGACGCCGGTTACGGCTTCGTGGTCAAGGGCGAGGATTTGCAGGCCAAGAACAAGGCCGGCAAGGGACTGCTCAGCCTACCCAATGGCGCCAAGGTGATGACCCCACGTCCGGTGGCCAACCGCGAGCAGGACTGGCTGGCAGCGGTGACCACCGAAGGCCGGCTGTTGGTGTTCAAGGTCGCCGACCTACCGCAACTGGGCAAGGGCAAGGGCAACAAGATCATTGGTGTGCCAGGCGATCGGGTGGCCAGTCGGGAAGAATACGTTACCGATCTGGCCGTGATCGCCGAGGGCTCGACCCTTGTATTGCAGGCTGGCAAGCGTACCCTGTCTCTGAAACCTGACGATCTGGAGCACTATAAAGGTGAGCGCGGTCGACGCGGCAGCAAGCTGCCACGCGGCTTCCAGCGGGTCGACGGGTTGCTGGTAGAAGCTTCGAGCTAGCCGTGCGAATTGTCTGAAATGGCAATTTCGGCGTTGTTACCGGCGGAAACACTGGAGTCGGACGGCTATTTCGCGGATGATAGTGCCCCTGTGGCGCCGGCGTGGCCGTGCGCCCAGAAGAATCTACATGTGTATCACTGCGGTGTGCCGAGGGCGGCCGCTTGGATGGGATGATGAAAGTTCTGCGCCTTCCATTTGCGCTGTTGATGACTGGCCTGTTGGGCCTGAGCGGGTGCAGCATGCACCAGCCGGTTGCCCTGTATCAGCTCGACAGCGGTGATCCTGGCCAGCCTTCGCAAAGCGCGGGCATGGCTGTGGTGCTCGGCCCGGTATCGGTTGCCGACTACCTGCAACGTGAAACCTTCTTGCAGCGTCAAGCTGATGGCAGCCTGACTTCTGCGACGGACGGTCGTTGGGCGGGCAGCCTTTCGTCGGATATCGACCAGCTGCTGGTGCGTCAGTTGGCCTGGCGTCTGGATAGCCAACGAGTCGTGCTGGCACCGGCGAGCACGGGCTTTGCGCCTGACGTGCAGGTATTGCTGTCGATTACCCGGCTTGATTCAGGCAAGAACCAGCCGGCGATCCTCGATGCCCAGTGGCGTCTGCTCGATCGCCGCGGCAACGTGCGTGACAACCGCATCGTCCACCTTGAGCAGCAGCATGAGGGCACGGAGTCTTCCCAGGTGCAGGCCCAGGGCCAGTTGCTGCAGAAGCTCGCCGAACAGCTGAGCAGCGCCGTCAAGCCGTTGGCCAACCAGCCGGCGATTGCTGAAGAGGCGCCGAAGAAGCCTGCCGCACCGGTTCAAGTGAAGAAAGAGCGGGAGAAGTCGAAGATTCCAATGGCTTCGCCAATTCGCACCGATATGGAAGTCTATCGGTTCTGATCTTCCAGCCACAAAAAAGCCCGCAGAGATGCGGGCTTTTTTGTGGCCGGCCGATTGGGATGTTTAGCTGGCCTCAGGCGCGCCGCTCGTGCATCCGCGCCAACTGCCGCTCCAGCATCGACGGATATGGCTCCATCAGGCGCTCCACGCAGCAAGCCCCTTCAGGGCTGGCAATCGGGCGGATACGCGCGCGCTGACGAACCAGGGCGTCATCACTGATCTGGCGCTCTACCAGCAGCAGGTTGCGGCTGTGCTGCGACAGCGCCAAGGCGTCCTGGGCTTTCTCCGCCATCAGCAAATCGACCTGCTCCAGGCCTTGCAGGTCATCGGCCAACACCAGGCCCAATTGCAGCTGCAGGGTAATCCCGCTGTCCGCCACTTCAATCTGCAGGGCATGGCCCAGGGCGCGCAGCAGCTCGCCGCAGCAGATAGCGTTGGTCAGGTAGTCCTCGCCGCTGTCGCGGCTGTGGAACAGCAGCAAGGTGCTGCCATCGTTGAGGGTGTGGGTTTCGCCCTCATACAGCGATGCCGCCTGTTCCAGGCAGTCGGTGTAGCGTTCGAGCAGCTCGGTCAGGCGGGTGCGTGGCAGGCGCCGCAGTTGCTCCTGCGAGCCCAGCTGCACGGCGAGCACGGCGGTGTATTGCGGCTCATCAGACTCGACCGGCGCAGGTTTGGCGCGCGGCTCTTCGATGTCGATCAGGCCCGCAAAGGCTTCATCGTCTTCGTCGTCATCATGCGCTGCCACTTTTGCCCGTGACGCAGCTTTGGCGACGACGGGGGTATCGTGCAAATCGTCGAACGCTTCTTCGTCGTCTTCCTCTTCCTCCTCCGGTTCTGGCGGTGGAGGAGGGGCAAGGCGGGCATGCAATTGACGGGCGATATCGCCGATTTCGTCCTGACGATCGATCGCCGGGGTATAGGGGTGCGGATCACGTAGCCAGACCCGCAGTTGCAACAGCGGAGTGGAGATGAAACGGCCCAGGCGTAGGCTCAAGGTCAGCGCCAGCGCCAGCAGGATCGCCGCCAGAATGCCCATGCTTTGCAGGCTGATCAGCATGGGCTGCTGGAATTGGCTCATGTCCAGGCTGATACGCAGTTGCCCGGCAGTGACATCCTGGAAGGTGATCTTGGTCTGATAGAGGCCTTCGGCCTCACCCAGCAGGCTGTTTTTCGGCCGTTGGCCGGCCTCGGCGAGGATGCGGTTGTCGACGCTGTAGATCGCCGCGTGGGCCACCAGTGGGTTCTTCACCAGGTTGCCCAGCAGCACGTTGAGGCTGAGGATGTCGTTGGACACCAGCAGCTCGGTAGCCGAGGTAGCGGTCTGGATGGTCAAGCTCTGGCCGAGCGCATCGGCCTGCTCGTGCATGGCCTGCTTGAACTGCAGGCCCATCACGCAGGCATAGATCACCAGCGCCAGCGCCACCAGGAAAATGTTGGTGCTGGCGATACGCAGTGCCAGGGGAACGCGACGCTGGCGCAGGGCACGGAAGATCATCAGGAAGAAGTTATCGGGTTTAACTGGCGTGGGCCGGTTCACAGAGCGCGGCTCTTTATGGCGAGAAAGTGCTGCGCAGTATAGCGAGCCGGGATTTGTCGGCAAAGTATCAGCGGCGCCCGATAGTCATGGAAAATCGGTAGAATGCGCATTTTTCATCGAAGTCGGAGCCAGGTTGTGCGCGAAATCGTCCTGATCAACATCACCGGTGAGGACCGTCCCGGTCTCACTGCCGCCATCACCGGCGTCCTGCTCCAGGGCGGTGTGAACATCCTCGACATCGGCCTTGCGGTCATGCACGGCACCTTGTCGTTCGGCATTCTGGTCGACATTCCTGACAACGAAGTGGCCACCCAGCTGCTGCAGAGCGTGCAAGCCAAGGCCCACGAGCTCAACCTGCAAGCGCGTTACACGCCGATTTCCGAGGCCGATTACCAGCATTGGGCCGACAGCCAGGGCGAGGCCCGGCAGATCGTCACCCTGCTCAGCCGCAAGGTCACCCCCGAGCAACTGCAGCGGGTCAGTGCGGTAATCAGCCAGTATGGCCTGACCATCGAGCGGATCGAGCGCCTGTCCGCCCGGGTGGTGCTGGATGCGCCAACAGAGAAGGGCAAGGCTTGCCTGGAAATTTCCGTACGCGGTGAGCCGAGCGATGCCCAGGCCCTGCGTGCCGAGTTCTTCGCCCTGTCGCAAGAGCTGGCGGTGGATATCGCCTTCCAGAAGGACGACCTGTTCCGTCGCAACCGTCGCCTGGCAGTGTTCGACATGGACTCGACCCTGATCGAGGCCGAAGTGATCGACGAGTTGGCCAAGGCTGCCGGCGTCGGCGAACAAGTGGCCGCGATCACCGAGCGGGCGATGCGCGGCGAGTTGGATTTCCGCGCCAGCTTCAAGGAGCGGATGGCGCTGCTCAAGGGCCTCGACGTGGGCGTGCTGGATGAGATCGGCGCCTCGCTGCGGCTGACTGAAGGTGCTGAGAACCTGTTCGCCGAGCTCAAGCGTCTGGGCTATAAGACAGCGATTCTGTCGGGCGGCTTCACCTATTTTGCCAAGCAAGTGCAGGCGCGTCTGGGTATCGACTATGTGTTTGCCAACGAGCTGGAAGTGATCGATGGCAAGGTGACTGGCGTGGCCATCGAGCCGATCGTCGACGCGCAGCGCAAGGCTGATCTGCTGCAGGAGCTGGCGAGCAAGGAAGGCCTGCAACTGGCACAGACTATTGCCGTGGGCGACGGCGCCAATGATTTGCCGATGCTGTCGCTGGCGGGGCTGGGAGTTGCCTTCCGCGCCAAGCCGCTGGTGCGTCAGTCGGCCAAACAGGCGATTTCTACCCTTGGCTTGGATGGCGTGCTGTATCTGCTTGGCTTGCGCGATCGCGACGCTCGCGGCTGATCCGATACTGTAATGGGCCGCTTTGCGGCCCTAAAAATGAAAAAGGCCCCGCATGATTGATGTCATGCGGGGCCTTTTCTTTGCGCTACGGTCAGGCTTGGCTAGGCACAGCCAATTGCTGGCCCATGCGCACTGCCGACCCAGCACCCAAGCTCTCGGCCCACTTCACCTGCTCTGGCCCGAACAGCACGATCGCCGTCGAACCCAGCTTGAAGCGGCCCAATTCAGCACCTTTCTCCAAATGAATCGGTGCCCGGCTGGCTTCGTCATAACGGAAGGTCTTCAGCTCACGCTTCGGTGGCGTGACCAGGCCCGCCCAGACGGTTTCGATCGAGGCCACGATCATCGCCCCCACCAGCACAACGGCCATTGGCCCGCGCTCGGTGTCGAACAGGCAGACCACGCGCTCATTACGAGCGAACAACTCTGGAACGTTTTCCGCGGTGGTCTGGTTGACCGAGAATAGGCGACCCGGCACATAGACCATCTCGCGCAAGGTACCGGCCAGCGGCATGTGCACGCGGTGGTAGTCTTTGGGCGACAGGTAGATGGTGGCGAACTCACCGCCCATGAACGGCGCGGCCAGGGCCGGGTCACCGCCCAGCAGCTCCAGCGCGCTGTAGCCGTGGCCCTTGGCCTGGAAGATGCGGCCATGCTCAATCGGGCCGAGCTGGCTCACTGCACCGTCTGCCGGACACAGGATGGCGCCTGGCGTTTCATCCAACGGGCGGGCACCGGGCTTGAGGGCGCGGGTGAAGAAGGCGTTGAAGTGCTCGTAGGCGCTCAGGTCTTCGACCAGCGCTTCGGACATGTCGACCTGATAGCGCTTGGCGAACCAGGCGGTGAAGGCATTCTTGAACCAGCGCGCACGGCACTCGGCAATGCAACCGGCCAGCCGCGACAGCAAATGGTGCGGCAGCAGGTACTGGCTGATGATGAACAAGCGGGATTTCATTGAATTTCCTTAAACGTCTACAGGCGTGTCCGGATGGTTACCCCATTCGCCCCAGGAGCCGGCGTAGGCCTTGACCCGTGGGTAGCCGAGGGATTTAGCCACCAGGTAGGTAAAACCGGAGCGGTGATGGGTCTGGCAGTGGGTGATCACTTCCTTGTCCGGGGTGATGCCCAGGTTCTGGAGGATCTCGGCCATGTCCTTGCGAATGCGCAGATGGTCATTCATGTCCATGCCGGCGGTCCACTCGAAGTTGACCGCGCCAGGGATATGCCCGCCCTTGGCCGCCAAGACCTTCTCGCCGCGGTATTCGCTGGGCGCGCGGGCGTCCCAGATGGCCAGGTCGGCAGCGCCCAGGCGGCTTTGCAGGTATTCGCGGGTGGCGGTGGGTTCGGCATGCAAGGTCAGGCTCAGCGGGCCGCCAGCGCTGGCCGGCACGTCGGTGGACAACTTGTCAGCCGGCCATGCCTGGATACCACCATTGAGGTAGTGATACTTGCTATGGCCAATGACATCCAGCAGCCAGATGAAGCGCCCAGCCCAGCCGCCGCCCTCGTCGTCGTACACCACGTAAACGGCGTCATCGCGGTGGCCGAGTTCGCCGAACAGTTTTTCCAGGTCGGCACGTGCCGGCAGCAGGCCGGGGGCCGGCGGCTGGCCAAGCTGAGTGCGCTTGGGGTCGACGAAGCGAGCGCCGGGAATGTGCCCGCTGCCATAACGGTTGGCACTGGTCAGATCGACCAGGATCAGCTGTGGCGAATCCAGGCGCGACAGCAAGTCAGCCGGTTCGATCACCAGCGGCAAGCCGGAAAAGTCAGTCATCCACAGTCTCCAGGGTGGAACGTGAGGGGGCGATTGTAGCGTAAGGCTTAACGATTGGGCTTGCTGAAGGTGGCCAGGGCACGCTCTACGCACTGCGCGGTTTTGCCAAAGGCTTGCACACCGACATCAGCCAGCGGCTTGCCACCCTGGTCGGCGATCATCAGCATCAGCACCTGGCCATCGACGGCCAGCGAGCGCAGCAGCAGGTGCTCGCTGCGGAACAACGCGCGTAGTGCTGCGGGCAGCAGGGCAGAAAACTGCGCATGGTTGTCCGGGGTCAGGCGCAGTTGTCCGGCCTGACTGGTCAAGCGCTGTAACAGTTTGTTTTGGGCTACCGGCAAGTTCAGGGCTGCGGCTTCACTGGGCAAACCAGCCGCTTGTTGCACGAGCAAAGCGTCGTTGGGCTTATCGTGCATCAGTAGCAAGATCCGCTGCATGCCGCAGGCCAACAGCGCTTCGCAGGCCTGGCTAGCCAGGTGCACGGCGTTGCTGAACGGGCTTGGCTGGGCCAACAGTTCACCGCACAGCTTGCGCCAGCGCACCAGGTCTTCACTGGGTGGCGGCGGCGGGGTGAGCATGTTGGGGTGCGGCCGGCGTTGCTGCCACGGCCAGATCAGCGCTTCGGCCGGGTGGAACAGGGCGTGGCGCGCATGGTGGCGGGCGCTGGCCGCCGCTTGTTGGTGGACCTGCTGCTGCACGTCATCCAGGCTGGTTTGCAAATACAGCGCAGTCAGCAATTGCCAGCGCAGCAGGTGCGGGTTGTCCCAGCCAACCTGGGCGGCCAGGGCCAGGCCGTTGGCCAGCAGCACGGTGTTGGCCGGCTGGTTGAACCAGCGGCGCAGGCCGGGCTCTTCATCCAGCCGGTGTTGCTGGGTGAGGCTGTCGGGTTCGCGGGCGATGTTCAGTACTTGGGCGAGCAATTCGCGTTCGCTGGTCAGCAAGCGATAGCCCTGGGTCACCCACTCGGGCAGGCGCCAGTGACTGGCAACGGCTTGGCACAACTCCATGATGCGCACCCCGAACAGCTCCTGTTCGACTTCGGTGGCATCTTCACCCTTGTGGATCACCCGCAGCTCCCAGGCGTCCAGCAGCTTGGGGTGGCTCAGGGCCAATGGCCACAGCGGCGACAGGAACAACAGGCTACCCCAGTGGATTTCTTGCCACAGCCGGGCCAGACGGCTGGCGAACAGACCGCTGGCCTGCTGCGAGGCGTGTTGGCTGATCAGGAGAAATTGGCGCAGCACAGGCGGGATATCGTCGCCCGGCATCGCGGGCAGGCGCGTCAGCAACTGGGCGGTGCGCTCCAGGCCCAGGCGGTTGACGGCAACCTCAAGGCTTTCGGCGGGTTCGGCCTGGCTGGCATTGGCCGGATGATTGGCCTCACGCATCACGCAAAGCACCAGGGCCGGGCTGTCCTGCATCAGTTCGGCGATTTCGCGCAGGGACCTACGGCTGTCATTGATTGCGGCTAAAACACGGTCGTGGCTTTCTTTCGGCACCGGCAGGCGGACGCTGTCGAGCAGCTTTATCCAGCCATCGAGGGTGCGCGGAATCTGACCTGGTACCTTGGTTTCAATTGGCATTTTGACATCAGTCCAAACTGGCTTTTCGCTTTGAGTGGCTATAGTCTGGCGCAGTTCTGCCGATAAGTAGAAGAAGAGTTTTAAAGCTCCCGTCCCCGACCCTGACCACGACAGCAAGTGCTTTGAACCTATGGCTAAAATTATCGGCATCATCGTCGTATTCGCGAGCGTGCTCGGCGGCTACGTACTCTCCCACGGCAAGATCGCGGCGCTGATCCAGCCGTTCGAAGTGCTGATCATCGGCGGTGCGGCCTTTGGCGCGTTCCTGCAGGCCAACCCTGGTTACATGACCATGCATGTGATCAAGAAGTCGATGAAGATGTTCGGCTCGCGCTTCTCCCACACCTTCTATCTGGAGGTGCTTGGCCTGGTTTACGAGATCCTCAACAAGAGCCGTCGTGAAGGCATGATGGCAATCGAGAGCGATATCGAAGACGCTGCGGCCAGCCCGATCTTCGCTAAATACCCCGCAGTGCTGGGTGATGAGCGCATGACCGCGTTCATCTGCGATTACCTGCGCATCATGTCCACCGGCAACATGGCCCCGCACGAGCTCGAAGGCTTGTTCGACATGGAGCTGCTGAGCATGAAGGAAGAGCTCGATCACCCCTCCCATGCGGTGACCGGCATCGCCGACGGCATGCCTGGTTTCGGTATCGTCGCCGCGGTACTGGGTATCGTCGTGACCATGGCCTCGCTGGGTGAAGGCGACCAGGCCTCGATCGGCCTGCACGTGGGGGCGGCACTGGTCGGTACCTTCTTCGGTATCCTGGCCGCCTACGGTTTCTTCGGCCCCCTGGCCACCTGCCTGGCGCACGACGCCAAGGAAGAGGTCAACCTGTACGAGGCGATCAAGGCTTCGCTGGTTGCTTCGGCCTCTGGCATGCCGCCATCGCTGGCCGTCGAATTCGGGCGCAAGGTGCTCTATCCCAAGCACCGTCCGAGCTTCGCCGAGCTGGAACAAGCGGTTCGCGGTCGCTGAGTCATGGAAAACAATCAGCCGATAATCATCAAGCGCGTCAAGCGCTTTGGTGGCGGGCACCACGGCGGCGCCTGGAAGATCGCCTTCGCCGACTTCGCCACGGCGATGATGGCGTTCTTCCTGGTGCTGTGGTTGTTGTCGACCGCCACACCTGAGCAGAAGATCGCCATTGCCGGCTACTTCAAGGATCCGATTGGCTTCTCTGAAAGCGGCACGCCCTACGTCATCGACCTGGGCGGCTCGCCGCAGCTGGCGCCGGAAAAGACCATCAACCCAGAAGAAAAGTCCGAGCCGACCCCTGACACCAGCATTCAGTTGGACAAGGACCAGGTCGAGACCATGGCCGAGCAGGTCGAGAAGGAGCGTCTGAACCTGCTCCTGCAAGAGCTGCAGAACAAGGTCGAGGAAAACCCGCAGCTGCAGAAGTTCAAGGACCAGATCCTGTTCGAGATCACCCAGGACGGCCTGCGCATCCAGATCATGGATGCCGAGAACCGGCCGATGTTCGATATCGGCAGCGCACGCTTGCAGCCGTACTTCGAAGACATCCTGCTGGCCATGGCCGACACCATCAAGGCGGTGCCGAACAAGATCAGCGTCAGCGGCCACACCGATGCCAAGCCGTATGCCGGCGCAGGCGAGTTCGGTAACTGGGAGCTGTCGGCCAACCGTGCCAACGCTGCGCGGCGGGCACTGGTGGCGGGTGGTTATCCGGATGATCAGGTGGCGCGCGTGGTCGGTTATGCCTCGTCGTCGCTGTTCGATCGCAAGGATCCGTTCAACCCGGTCAACCGGCGCATCGATATCATCGTCTTGACCAAGAAGGCCCAGCGTAACATCGAAGGCGAGCAGGGTACGCCTGAGGCACCACCGGCAGCGCCAGCCGCCCCGGGCGCTGCGGCGCCAGCAGCGCCTGGAGCAGCCGCCGAGCCGATGCAGCCTCGCGAGTTGCGCCAGAAGCTGAACATCTTCGAAGATGGCACATTGAAGATGGATGAGCCCACAGAATAAGGGCAAGTGGGGCGCTTAGCGCCCCACTTCATTCAAAAGCCCCGCCGAATCTTGGCCTTGAGATCGGCATGAAAGAAATCCGCATTACTCCGGTCGACACTGTGCAAACGCACCGGTGGCAGCGACATCGCCCGCTCAAAGGTCCGTTCATCATGGTAGGCGCGCACAAACAGCTCGATGTGCTCGCGGCTGCGCATCACCGGCCACTTACCTAGATGTTCTGGCAATGACTGCGCGCCACTCTGGTACAGGCTGACCCGCCGACTGGCCATGACCGCTGCGCCCATCAACCATGCCGTCCACCATTGCTGCGCGCCCTCGCTGGAGAGCACGCCAATCAGATGGGTGGCATCACTGAGTTGCTGGCAAAGGCCGCCGCACAGGTCTTCGGTGGTTTGCCCGGTACTGTCGAATTGCACCAGTTGAGTTGGAACATCCTCAAGCAGCAAGCGCTCATTGAGAATGAAGGCGTCGAGCCGTTCATTGTGGCGGTAGCAGATGACGACGGGCATCAGCTAGGCCCTCCGTGATGGAGGGCTGGGCGCTTTGCGAATGGTGCGGGTGTGGAGGTCATAGTCGGCTCTTCCCTGATGAGGCTTGAGCCATGACCATCAAGGAAAGACCGGGGCGGAACAATAGCTGACGATTAAACGAGAGTCGTCCTACTTGAGTCGGTAAGTTTTCCTACGGAAACCTAGTAGGTATCTTCACTCAAGCTGGCGATGATCGAGCGATAGCTGTGCATCCGCTGCGGCTTGATCCGCCCTTGGTCCAGCGCTTTGAGCAGCGCGCAGCCAGGCTCGCGGTCGTGTTTGCAATCGCGGAAGCGGCAGTTGCCGAGCAGCTCGCTGAATTCGATGAAGCCTGCTTCGACATCATCGCGGCTGACGTGCACCAGGCCGAACTCACGGATGCCCGGTGAGTCTATCAGGTCGCCGCCATTGGGAAAGTGATAGAGGCGGGCGGTGGTGGTGGTGTGCGTGCCTTGTCCGGACCACTCGGAAAGATCGCCCACGCGGGTTTGGGCGGCGGGTAACAGGCTGTTGACCAGCGAGGACTTACCCACGCCAGACTGGCCGACGAACACACTGATGTGGCCATCGAGCAGCTCTTGCAGGCGCTGCATGCCATCGCCTTGATGCGCGGAAACTTCCAGCAGCGGATAACCCAGGTCGCGATAGACCTCAAGCAGGGCGTTCAGCCCTGGGCCGTTTTCCTCGTTGACCAGGTCGGCCTTATTCAGCAGCAGCAAGGGGCGGATGCCGGCATGCTCGGCGGCTACCAAGTAGCGGTCGATCAGGTTGGCGTGGGGCTCGGGGGCCGGCGCGAAGACGATCACGATCAGGTCGACGTTAGCCGCTACCGGCTTGAGCTGGCCGTGGTTGTTTGGCCGACACAGCTCGGTGCTGCGCGGCAACTGCGCGACGATGACGCCAATCCCTTGGTTGCCCGCGCGCCAAACCACTCGGTCACCGGTGACCAGTGCGGGCAGGTTGGCCCGCAGGTGGCAGCGGAAGATCTGCCCGGCGACTTCGCCGTCCTGCGCCTCGACCTCGACCTGTACGCCAAAGTGGGCGATTACCAGGCCAAATTGCTCGGGCCCCAGGTCGCCACCCTCCAGTTCCTGCAAGGCATGTTGCTCGCGTTTGGCTGCGCGTGCGGCGCGCTCGCCCTGGATTTTTTCGATGCGCCAGTTCTGGCGGCGATTGAGCTGGCGTTTGGCCATGAAGGTTCCGTGTTGGCGGGGCAGAAAGAAAACGGCTGGCAGTTTAGCACGCTCCACCTGTGTGCCATCCGGTTACCTTTTTGCGCGCGACTGCATCGACATTGGCCGCTAGGGTAAGATGATGGCCTATTCGAGGAGCGCCTTCATGGACAACACACAGAACCTGATCTGGATCGATCTGGAAATGACCGGTCTGGATCCGGATAACGACGTCATCATCGAGATGGCCACCATCGTCACCGACAGCAACCTCAATACCTTGGCCGAAGGCCCGGTGATCGCCATCCACCACAGCGATGAAGTGCTGGCGCGCATGGATGAGTGGAACACCCGCACCCACGGCGCCTCCGGTCTGACTCAGCGCGTGCGCGAAAGCCGCATCAGCATGGCCGAGGCCGAGGCTGAAACCGTCAAGTTCCTCGAGCAATGGGTGCCTAAGGGCAAGTCGCCGATCTGCGGCAACAGCATCTGCCAGGACCGGCGCTTTCTGTATCGCCACATGAAAACCCTGGAAAGCTACTTCCACTACCGCAACCTGGACGTCTCCACGCTCAAGGAGCTCGCCGCGCGCTGGGCGCCGGATGTGCGTGACAGCTTCAAGAAGGGCAGCACGCACCTGGCGCTGGACGATATCCGTGAGTCGATCGCCGAGCTGCGTCACTACCGCGAGCACTTCATCAAGGTGTAAATGGCACGCGTCAAGTGGCAAGTGAGTTGCTGTGATGGTGCTGACGGGCCGGCGATTGCGGCTGACGGTGATCAGCTTGCAGCTTATCGCTTGAAGCTTGTAGCTGAGGGCTTCGCCCGCGGGTAGACTGCGCGCCTTTTCCGCACGGACAGCCGCCATGTTGTTGATGCTCTACCTCATCGCCATTACCGCCGAAGCCATGACCGGTGCCTTGTCTGCCGGTCGTCGCGGGATGGACTGGTTTGGAGTGGTGCTAATCGCGTGCGTGACTGCCCTGGGTGGCGGCTCGGTGCGCGATGTGCTGCTCGGGCACTACCCGTTGACCTGGGTGAAGCACCCCGAGTACCTGGTACTGACCAGCTTCGCCGCGCTGCTGACCATCTTCATCGCGCCGCTGATGCGCCACCTGCGTTCGCTGTTTCTGGTGCTCGATGCGCTGGGGCTGGTGGCCTTCACCTTGATTGGCTGCATGACCGCGCTGGAAATGGGCCAGGGCATGCTGGTGGCCTCGATCAGCGGGGTGATCACTGGGGTGTTTGGCGGCATTCTGCGGGATATCTTCTGCAACGACATTCCCTTGGTGTTCCGCCGCGAGCTGTATGCCAGTGTGTCGTTTGCCGCTGCGTGGTTCTATCTGGGCTGCGTGCACTTCCAGGTGCCAGCGGAGCAGGCGATGCTGCTGACCTTGTTTGGCGGGTTCCTGGTGCGTTTGCTGGCGATCCGTTTCCATTGGGAAATGCCCAAGTTCCACTACAACGACCAGCAGTGATTTTCGTCTGTGCCGATTTAATCGCGGGGCAAGCCTGCTCCCACTTGAGTTCAGCTCAGGGAGGGGGCTGTGCGCGCCTCATGCTGGGCCAGCGCCCACTCCACATGCTCCCTGACCAGCTCCGACGGATACTCGCGGCGCGCCTGTAAGGCTTCCAGCACCGGGATCGTCGAAGGCGCATTGCCCAGCCCCACCGCCAGGTTGCGCAACCAGCGCTCATAACCGGCCCGGCGCAGCGGCGAGCCCTCGGTGTTGTCCAGGAAGGTCGCCTCGTCCCAGAGAAACAGCGCAGCCAACTCAGCATTATCCAGGCCATGGCGCGGCTTGAAGTCGTTCTCCTGGGTTGGCCGGGCAAAGCGATTCCACGGGCAGACGATCTGGCAATCATCGCAGCCAAACACCCGATTACCGATCAGTGGTCGCAGCTCGACCGGTATCGCCTGCTTCAATTCGATGGTCAGGTACGAGATGCAGCGCCGCGCATCGAGCACGTAGGGCCCGACAAACGCCTGGGTCGGGCACACGTCCAGACATGCCTGGCAACGCCCACAGTGCTCACTGGCCTGCGCTTGATCCACCGGCAGTGGCAGGTCGACGAACAGTTCGGCGAGAAAGAAGTAGCTGCCCGCCTTGCGGTTGAGCAGCAGGGTGTTCTTGCCGATCCAGCCTAGCCCGGCTTGCTCGGCAATGGCTTTCTCCAGCACCGGGGCACTGTCGACAAAGGCGCGAAAGCCAAACGGGCCAATGGCTTGCTGCACCCGATCGGCCAGATGCTGCACGCGCTTGCGCACCAGCTTGTGGTAGTCGCGACCCAGGGCATAGCGCGATATATAGGCTTTGTCTGGTTGCGCCAGCAGCTGCGCCATGCGTGTATCGCCGGGCAGGTAGTCCATGCGCAGCGAGACCACGCGCAAGGTTCCGGGCACCAGTTGGTCGGGATGGGCGCGTTTGCTGCCGTGCGCAGCCATGTAGTCCATCTCGCCCTGATAGCCCGCTTCGAGCCAGCGTTGCAGGTGCTGCTCATGCTCGCCAAGGTCTACACCAGCGATACCGACATGGGCGAAGCCGAGTTCACGGCCCCAATCCTTGATCGATTGGGCCAGCGCGGCGAGGTCAGGAGTACAAGCGGACATGGATGACAGGCATTACAGGCTCAGGTGCGTATAATTCTGCCAGACATCGGAGCCTTTGACCCCATGCCCCAGACCAAACACCCTGCCAACCCGGTAAAACTGCTCAGCCGTGCCAGCTTGGCCAGCCTGCCGCCGCGCCGCCCAGACGCCCAAAAAGGTGACTTTGGCCACGTGCTGGTGGTCGGAGGCGACCTGGGTACCGGCGGTGCGGTGTTGCTCAGTAGCGAAGCAGCGCTGCGTTGTGGGGCTGGCCTGGTGAGCATTGCCACGCGGCCCGAACACGTGCCCTCAGCCCTGGCTCGTCTACCTGAAACCATGTGCTTGGGCGTGAGTTCGGCCAATCAGCTGATGACCGTATTGGAACGGGCATCGGTGCTGGTGGTAGGCCCTGGCCTGGGTCAGGCGGCTTGGGGGCGCAGCTTGTTGTCGGCAGTTGCCAATGCCGAGCGCCCCCAAGTGTGGGACGCCGATGCCCTTAACCTGCTGGCCCGCACGCCCTTGGCCCTGCCCAGCGCTAGCATTCTTACCCCGCACCCGGGCGAGGCGGCGCGGTTGCTTGGGGTGTCGACCGAAGCCGTGCAGGCCGACCGGCCGGGCGCTGCGCGTAAGCTGGCGCGCAGATACGCCAGCATCTGCGTACTCAAGGGCGCTGGCACCCTGGTCGCTGACCCGGCGGGGCAGGTGGCGCTGTGCGGGCGGGGTCATCCTGCGATGGCCGGCGCAGGCCTTGGCGATGTGCTTACCGGGGTGCTGGCGGCGCTGCTGGCGCAGGGCCTGGACGCCTGGTCGGCGGCTTGCCTGGGCGTCTGGCTGCATGCCTGCGCGGGCGAGCGCTTGGGGGTAAAAGGCAGAGGCCTGGCAGCCAGTGATCTGCTGCCGGTCATTCGTGAATTATTGGAGGAGCATTCAGCGTGTCAGGTGTAACCCTGTTTCTGGCCGACGAAGAGGCCACCGTAGCCTTCGGCGGGCAATTGGCCCAGGTGACCGGCGGTCATGGCGTGATTTTTCTCGAGGGCGACCTGGGGGCTGGCAAAACCACATTGTCGCGCGGCCTGATTCGCGGTTTGGGCCATGTTGGCCCGGTCAAGAGTCCGACCTTCACCGTGGTTGAACCCTACGAGATTGGCGCGGTGCGCGCTTTCCACTTCGACCTGTATCGGCTGGTCGATCCGGAAGAATTGGAGTTCATGGGGATCCGCGATTACTTCGAGGATGATGCCTTGTGCCTGTTCGAATGGCCCCAGAAAGGTGCGGGCGTTTTGCCAAAGCCTGACCTGACCATTACCATAAGCCCGCAAGCGGGCGGACGCTCGCTGTATCTGTCGCCGCAGGGGCCTCGCGGCGAAGCCTGGTGCACCGCGCTGGCCGAACAATTCAAACAGTAAATGGGGATAGGTATGCGCATACGCGCACTGGTCGCCGTTGTCGGTCTGCTGCTCACAGCGGTCACCGTCAACGCTCTGGCCGCCACGCAAGTCAAGAGCATGCGTCTGTGGCGCGCGCCAGATAACACACGGCTGGTCTTCGACCTGTCCGGCCCGGTGCAGCACAGTGTGTTCACCCTGAGCGCGCCGGATCGGCTGGTCATCGATATCAACGGTGCGACCTTGGCCGCGCCGCTCAACGTCTCCACATCCAATACACCGATCAGCAGTGTGCGTTCGGCCCAGCGTACGCCTACCGATCTGCGCGTGGTGGTCGACCTGAAAAAAGCGGTCACGCCGAAAAGCTTCACCCTGGCTCCCAATGCCCAATACGGCAACCGCCTGGTGGTCGATTTGTACGACCAGGAAGCCGATGCCATTGCGGCCAGCACGCCGACGCCGCCACCGGCACAAACCCCGGCTACCACTCCGGCTGTCCCGGTAACGCCGACCCAGCCTGCGATCAAGCTGCCACCGGCGCCAAGCGGCAAGCGCGATATCGTGGTCGCCATCGACGCCGGGCACGGCGGTGAAGACCCGGGCGCCTCGGGTTCGCGTGGCCAGCACGAGAAAGACATCGTGTTGCAGATCGCCAAGGAGCTGCAACGCCAGATCAACAGTGAGAAGGGCTATCGGGCCGAACTGACGCGCACCGGTGACTACTTCATTCCGCTGCGCAAGCGCACCGAGATCGCCCGCAAGAAGGGCGCCGACCTGTTCGTCTCGATCCACGCCGACGCCGCACCCTCCAAGGCTGCTTTCGGCGCCTCGGTGTTTGCCCTGTCTGACCGGGGTGCTACGTCCGAGACTGCGCGCTGGCTGGCAGACACCGAAAACCGTTCCGACCTGATCGGTGGCGCGGGCAACGTCAGCCTGGACGACAAGGACCGTATGCTCGCGGGCGTGCTGCTCGACCTGTCGATGACCGCCACCCTCAGCTCCAGCCTCGATGTGGGGCAGAAGGTGCTGGGCAACATGGGGCGCATCACTTCGCTGCACAAGCGACGCGTGGAGCAGGCAGGCTTCATGGTGTTGAAGTCGCCGGATATTCCCTCGATCCTGGTCGAGACCGGCTTCATTTCCAACGCCAACGAAGCCGCCAAGCTGGCGACCAGGAGCCATCAGCAGGCCTTGGCCCGCTCGATCCATACCGGCGTACGCCAGTACTTCCAGCAAAGCCCGCCACCTGGCACCTACATTGCCTGGCTGCGTGACAGCGGCAAGATTGCCCAGGGCCCGCGCGACCACACCGTGCGCCCGGGCGAAACCCTGGCGATGATCGCCGTGCGTTACCAGGTCAGCGTGGCCAGCCTGCGCAGCAGCAACAGCCTCAAGACTGATGAGCTGAAGGTTGGCCAGCACCTGGATATTCCGGGCACGACCCTGGCGTCGCAGCAATGAGCGGTGGTTCGCGCATCCAGTTGCTCAGCCCGCGACTGGCCAACCAGATCGCTGCCGGCGAAGTGGTCGAACGACCCGCCTCGGTGGCCAAGGAACTGCTGGAAAACAGCCTCGACTCTGGCGCCAAGCGCATTGAGGTCGAGGTCGAGCAGGGCGGCGTCAAGCTGCTGCGCGTGCGTGACAACGGCAGCGGCATCGCGCCTGATGACTTGCCGCTGGCCCTGGCACGCCATGCCACCAGCAAGATCCGCGAGCTGGAAGACCTCGAAGGGGTGTTGAGCCTGGGCTTTCGGGGTGAGGCGCTGGCGTCGATCAGCTCGGTGGCGCGCCTGACCCTGACCTCGCGCACGGCCGATGCCAGCGAGGCCTGGCAGGTCGAGACCGAAGGCCGCGACATGACCCCGCGGGTGCAGCCTGCGGCGCACCCGGTGGGCACCTCGGTCGAGGTTCGCGACCTGTTCTTCAATACGCCGGCTCGACGCAAGTTCCTCAAGGCCGAGAAGACCGAGTTCGACCATCTTCAGGAAGTTATCCGGCGTCTGGCCCTGGCTCGATTCGATGTCGGCTTCCACCTGCGCCACAACGGCAAGACCATTCTCAGCCTGCACGATGCCCCCGACGAGATTGCGCGGGCGCGGCGGGTCGGTGCGATCTGTGGCCCGGGCTTTCTTGAGCAGGCGCTGCCGATCGATGTCGAGCGCAATGGCTTGCGCTTGTGGGGTTGGGTTGGCCTGCCGACGTTCTCGCGCAGCCAGGCCGACTTGCAGTACTTCTTCGTCAACGGCCGCGCCGTGCGCGACAAGCTGGTCGCCCACGCGGTGCGCCAGGCCTACCGCGATGTGCTGTTCAATGGCCGCCACCCGACCTTCGTGTTGTTCCTCGAACTTGAGCCCAACGGCGTCGACGTCAACGTTCACCCGACCAAGCATGAGGTGCGCTTTCGCGAAGGCCGCACAGTGCACGATTTCCTCTACGGCACCTTGCACCGGGCTTTGGCCGATGTTCGGCCGGAAGACCAGCTGGCGGCCCCGGCGGCGGCCAGTGAGATGGTCCGGCCCAGTGGTCAGCAGGCTGGCGAATTTGGCCCGCAAGGTGAAATGCGCCTGGCCTCACCGGTATTGGAACAGCCGCAGGCACAACCGCAGCAGTTTTCCAGCTCCGGTGCTGGCGCCGGGTATCAGTATCAGTACACGCCGCGCCCATCGCAGTCGTTGCCCGTTGCCGAAGCCCAGGCAGCCTACCGCGAGTTCTTCGCGCCACTGCCTGGCGGTGCACCGTCATCCTTGCCCGAAAGCCAGGGTGATGTACCGCCACTGGGCTATGCCCTGGCTCAGCTCAAAGGCATCTACATCCTGGCCGAAAACGCGGTCGGTCTGGTGCTGGTGGACATGCATGCCGCCCACGAGCGGATCATGTACGAGCGGCTCAAGGTGGCCATGGCCAGCGAAGGCTTGAGCGGCCAGCCGCTGTTGGTGCCGGAGTCTCTGGCACTGAGCCAGCGTGAGGCCGACTGCGCCGAAGAGCATGCGCAGTGGTTCCAGCGCTTGGGCTTCGAGTTGCAGCGCCTGGGTCCGGAAAGCGTGGCCATCCGCCAGATTCCGGCGCTGCTCAAGCAGGCTGAAGCCAACCGCCTGGTCCAGGACGTCCTGGCCGACCTGATGGAATACGGCACCAGCGACCGCATCCAGGCACACCTCAACGAGCTGCTCGGCACCATGGCCTGCCACGGCGCCGTGCGCGCCAATCGGCGCCTGGCCATCCCCGAGATGAATGCGCTGCTGCGCGATATGGAAAACACCGAACGCAGCGGCCAGTGCAACCATGGTCGACCGACCTGGACCCAGATGGGCCTGGACGATCTGGACAAACTCTTCCTGCGCGGTCGATGAAATGAGCGGTAAACCCCCAGCAATATTCCTCATGGGCCCGACAGCGGCCGGCAAGACCGACCTTGCTATCGAACTGACCAAGGTCTTGCCGTGCGAGTTGATCAGTGTCGACTCGGCGCTGGTCTACCGCGACATGGATATCGGCACCGCCAAGCCTTCCAAAGCGCTATTGGCCGCCTATCCGCACCGTTTGATCGACATCATCGACCCGGCCCAGAGCTACTCCGCCGCACAATTTTGCACCGATGCCCTGGCCGCCATGGCCGAAATCACCGCGCGCGGCAAGATCCCGCTATTGGTCGGCGGCACCATGCTTTATTACAAGGCGTTGATCGATGGCTTGGCTGACATGCCTGCTGCCGACCCTGCGGTACGCGCCGAGCTTGAGGCCCAGGCCAGTGCGTTGGGCCTGGCTGAGTTGCACCGGCAGTTGGCTGAGGTCGACCCCGAGTCGGCTGCACGCATCCACCCCAATGACCCGCAACGGCTGATCCGCGCGCTGGAAGTGTATCGGGTCAGCGGCGAGAGCATGACGGCCCATCGCCAGCGGCAATTGGCCGAAAGTAGCGGCGCAGACGCAGGCGCGGGCGGACATTTGCCCTATACTGTCGCCAGCCTGGCGATTGCTCCTACAGATCGTCACATTTTGCATCAGCGAATTGCGCTACGATTTTCGCAGATGCTGGAACAGGGCTTCGTCGACGAGGTCCGAAAGCTGCGCGCCAGAAGTGACTTGCACGCGGGGCTGCCGTCTATACGGGCAGTGGGGTATCGGCAGGTCTGGGATTACCTGGATGGCAAGCTAGATGAGAATGAGATGCGCGAACGCGGTATCATTGCCACTCGCCAGCTGGCCAAACGGCAGTTCACCTGGTTGCGCGGCTGGTCCGACGTACACTGGCTGGATAGCCTGGCCTGCGACAATCTGTCCCGCACCTTGAAATACCTTGGGTCCGTCTCCATATTGAGCTGAGTCCCTGCAATTGCCGTCTACTCTTGCGAATGGGCGGCGTAATTATCGAATTTTCGTGTTTTTTACTATTGATCCTTACAGGAGTGCGGCATATGTCAAAAGGGCATTCGCTACAAGACCCTTACTTGAACACCTTGAGAAAAGAAAAGGTCCCGGTTTCGATCTATCTGGTCAACGGGATCAAGCTGCAGGGCTCGATCGAATCTTTCGACCAGTTCGTGGTACTGCTGAAGAACACCGTCAGCCAGATGGTCTACAAGCACGCTATCTCGACCGTGGTCCCAGCTCGTCCGGTTCGCCTGCCAAGCCCGTCCGATTCCGAGAGCGGCGACAGCGAGCCAGGCAACGCCTGATAGGAGCCTGCATTGTTCTTTGAGCGCCACGGTGGTGGTGAGCGAGCGCTGCTCGTTCACTTGGAAGGTCAGAACCCTGAGGCGCGCGAAGACCCGCAGGAGTTTCAGGAACTGGCACTGTCGGCCGGAGCTGAGATCGTTTCGCTGTCTACAGTGACGCGGCACCAGCCTACCGCCAAATACCTGATTGGCAGCGGCAAGGTCGAAGAGTTACGCGACCTGGTCAAAGCCGAACAGGTAGATCTGGTGATTTTCAATCACACCCTCACGCCCAGTCAGGAGCGCAACCTCGAACGAGTCTTCGAGTGTCGCGTGCTCGACCGTACCGGGCTGATTCTCGACATCTTCGCCCAACGGGCGCGTACCCATGAAGGCAAGCTGCAGGTCGAACTGGCCCAGCTGGAGCACATGAGCACGCGGCTGGTGCGCGGCTGGACCCACCTTGAGCGGCAGAAGGGTGGTATCGGCCTGCGCGGTCCGGGTGAAACCCAGCTTGAGACTGACCGGCGCTTGCTGCGGGTACGCCTGCGGCAGATCAAGGCACGCCTGGAGAAGGTTCGCAGTCAGCGTGAGCAGGCGCGGCGCGGGCGTAAGCGCGCGGATATCCCGTCGGTGTCGCTGGTGGGCTATACCAACGCCGGCAAGTCGACCTTGTTCAATGCCCTCACCGAATCCGACGTCTACGCCGCCGACCAACTGTTCGCCACCCTCGATCCGACCCTGCGCCGTTTGCAGCTCGATGACCTGGGGCCGATCGTGCTGGCCGACACTGTGGGCTTCATTCGCCACTTGCCGCACAAGCTGGTCGAGGCATTTCGGGCTACGCTCGAAGAGTCGAGCAACTCCGACCTGCTGCTGCATGTGATCGACGCCCATGAGCCTGAGCGCATGGAGCAGATCGAGCAGGTGTTGGCAGTATTGGGCGAGATCGGTGCTGAAGGCTTGCCGATCCTTGAGGTCTATAACAAACTCGACCTGCTCGAAGATGTCGAGCCGCAGATCCAGCGCGATGCCGATGGCAAGCCGGAGCGGGTCTGGGTATCGGCACGTGATGGACGTGGCCTGGAGTTGGTAGGCCAGGCGATTGCCGAATTGCTGGGGGATGATCTGTTTGTCGGAACCCTGCGCCTCGAACAGCGTTTTGCTCGCTTGCGCGCGCAATTCTTTGAACTGGGGGCAGTGCAAGGCGAGGAACACGACGATGAAGGCAGCAGCTTGTTGAGCGTGCGCCTGCCCATGGTCGAGCTCAATCGCCTGGTCAGCCGCGAAGGCATGGAGCCGCAAGCGTTCATTGCGCAACACACTTTGCAATAAATGCCCGTCGAGGTCGCCGGGCAGCCGTGACAGGCATTCTGTAGCATTGGACGGCGCGCCGTGGGCGCGTCTTTGCTTTATCAGATGGAGAGCGCTATGGCTTGGAACGAGCCGGGTGGCAACTCGAACAATCAGGATCCCTGGGGCGGCCGCCGTGGCGGCGGCGGTGGTGGCGACAAGAAAGGACCACCGGATCTCGACGAGGCCTTCCGCAAGCTGCAGGACAGCCTGAACGGCATGTTCGGCGGCAGCAAAAAACGCGGCGGTGGTGACCGCAATATCGGCAAGGGTGGCGGCTACGGCCTGCTGGGCATAGGCCTGGCGGTATTGGCTGCGATCTGGCTGTACAGTGCCGTGTACGTGGTCGACGAGCAGGAGCAGGCAGTCGTGCTGCGCTTCGGCAAGTACTACGAGACCGTGGGTCCAGGCCTGAACATCTATTTCCCGCCGATCGACCGCAAGTACATGGAGAACGTCACGCGTGAGCGTGCGTACACCAAGCAGGGGCAGATGCTCACCGAAGACGAGAACATCGTCGAGGTGCCGCTGACCGTGCAGTACAAGATCACCAACCTGCAGGACTTCGTGCTTAACGTCGACCAGCCGGAAGTGAGCTTGCAGCATGCGACCGACAGCGCCCTGCGCCACGTGGTGGGTTCCACCTCGATGGACCAGGTGCTGACCGAAGGCCGTGAGCAGATGGCCGTGGATATCCGCGAACGCCTGCAACGCTTCCTCGACACCTACCGTACCGGTATCACCGTCACCCAGGTCAACGTACAGAGCGCGGCAGCCCCGCGTGAAGTGCAGGAAGCCTTCGACGACGTGATCCGTGCCCGGGAAGACGAGCAACGTGCCCGCAACCAGGCTGAGTCCTACGCCAATGGCGTGGTGCCGGAAGCCCGTGGTCAGGCCCAGCGCATCATCGAGGATGCCAACGGCTACCGCGATGAAGTGATTGCCCGCGCCAAGGGTGAGGCCGACCGCTTCACCAAGCTGGTGAGCGAGTACCGCAAGGCGCCGGACGTCACCCGTCAGCGTCTGTACCTGGAGACCATGCAAGAGGTCTACAGCAACTCGAGCAAGGTCATGGTGGCAACCAAGGACGGGCAGAACAACCTGCTCTACCTTCCACTGGACAAGATGGTCGAAGGCAGCCGCAACACGTCGGCCGCGGCCGGCAGCAGCGCGTCGCCATCGGTCAACGATGCGGCCGTGCGTGCAGCGCAGGATCTGCAACAGCAACAACAGTCGCTGCGTACTAGGGAGAGCCGCTGATGAGCAATAAATCGCTGATCGCCCTGATCGCCGCAGTTGTGCTGGCTATCGTGGCCTGGAACAGCTTCTACATCGTGGCCCAGACCGAGCGTGCGGTATTGCTGCAATTCGGTCGTGTGGTTCAGGCCGATGTTCAGCCTGGTCTGCATGTGAAGATCCCGTACGTCAACCAGGTGCGCAAGTTCGACGCCCGCCTGATGACCCTGGATGCTCCGACCCAGCGCTTCCTGACCCTTGAGAAGAAAGCGGTAATGGTCGACGCCTACGCCAAATGGCGCGTGAAGGACTCCGATCGCTTCTACACCGCGACTTCGGGCCTCAAGCAGATCGCTGATGAGCGTCTGTCGCGTCGTCTGGAAAGCGGCCTGCGTGACCAGTTCGGTAAACGCACCCTGCACGAGGTAGTTTCCGGTGAACGTGACGCGCTGATGGCTGACATCACCGCTTCGCTTAACCGCATGGCTAACAAAGAGCTGGGTATCGAGGTGGTCGACGTGCGCGTCAAGGCCATCGACCTGCCGAAGGAAGTTAACCGCAGCGTGTTCGATCGTATGAGCACCGAGCGTGAGCGTGAAGCGCGTGAGCATCGCGCCAAGGGTAACGAGCTGGCTGAAGGTATCCGCGCCGATGCCGACCGTCAGCGTCGCGTACTGCTCGCCGAAGCGTATCGTGAGTCCGAAGAAACCCGCGGTGATGGTGACGCCCAGGCGGCTGCCATCTATGCCAAGGCCTACAGCCAGGACGCTGATTTCTATGCGTTCCACCGTAGTCTGCAGGCCTACCGCGCAAGCTTCTCGAACAAGAGCGATGTGCTGGTCCTGGATCCGAAGAACGAGTTCTTCCGCTACCTGGACAAGAGCAAGCCCTGACTCGGGTAAACCCCGCCTGGCAGCTAAAACCGCCGGCGGGGTGCATCCTGACAGAAAAGGGGTGTATGATGAGTCAGCCGGGAAATTTCCCGGCTTTTTTGCGTCTGCAAGGTTGATTGCCCATTAGGGATCAGCCAGCGCGCTAGTAATTCGAGGGTATTGGCACGGCGGTAGCGCTGGGATTAGTGCTGCCTGCTGCTGTGGGCCAATGCCTGCTTCACTGACGGCTCGCCCACTGGCAGGCCGCCCGGACCAGAGGGGAAATGGCGTAATGGCAACGGTAGACCGCTGGCTGCTGCCAGATGGCATCGAGGAAGTACTGCCACCTGAAGCCGCGCGCATCGAGATCGCGCGTCGCCAGGTGTTGGACCTGTTCCAGAGTTGGGGTTACGAACTGGTCGTTACCCCGCATATCGAGTACCTGGAATCGCTGCTCACCGGTGCCAGCCAGGACCTGGACCTGCATACCTTCAAGGTGGTCGACCCGCAGTCTGGCCGCTTGATGGGCTTCCGTGCCGACTTCACCCCACAGGTTGCGCGCATCGATGCGCACACCCTGCGCCGCGAAGGCCCGAGCCGCCTGTGCTATGCCGGTAGCGTGCTGCACGCCCAGCCACGCCAGTTGTCCACCTCGCGCAGCCCGATCCAGTTGGGCGCCGAGCTGTACGGCGATGCCAGCCCAACCAGCGACGTCGAGGTCATCAGCCTGATGTTGGCGATGCTGCAGCTGGCCGACGTGCCGGATGTGCACATGGACCTGGGCCACGTCGGTATCTACCGCGGCCTGTCGCGCGCCGCCAACCTGTCGGGCGATGCCGAGCAGCAGCTGTTCGATGCCCTGCAGCGCAAGGCGGTCGATGAAGTCAACGCGTTGACTGCCGACCTGCCGAAGGACGTCGGCAACATGCTGCGCGCCCTGACCGAGCTGTGCGGTGGTCGCGAAGTGCTGGCCGAGGCCCGTGTACGCCTGGGTCGTGCGCCGGCCAGTGTGCTGGCTGCCCTGGATGACCTGCTGGCGATCGCTGATCGCCTGGCCGCGCGTTATCCGGACCTGCCGCTGTACTTCGACCTTGGCGAGCTGCGCGGTTACAACTATCACACCGGCGTGGTGTTCGCCGTGTTCGTACCAGGGGTCGGTCAGTCGATCGCCCAGGGCGGACGCTACGACGACATCGGCGCCGACTTTGGCCGGGCACGCCCGGCCACCGGTTTCTCCACGGATTTGAAGACCCTGGTCACACTGGGGCGAGCGGAGGTCGTATTGCCGTCTGGCGGGATCTGGATGCCCGACAGCGGTGACGCGGCCCTCTGGCAGATGGTCTGCCAGTTGCGCAACGAGGGCCAGCGTGTGGTCCAGGCTCTGCCTGGGCAACCGCTGAGTGCTGCCCTTGAGGCGGATTGTGATCGGCAATTGATTCAGCAAGACGGGCGCTGGCAGGTTCTGCCGCTGACCCATTGAGATTTTTCGGTCGGCAGTAGGCCGGCAACCAAGTTTGCGTGAATGAGGACAAGTGTTATGGGTAAGAATGTCGTCGTCCTGGGCACCCAATGGGGTGATGAGGGCAAAGGCAAGATCGTTGATCTGCTGACCGAACATGCTGCCGCCGTAGTGCGCTACCAGGGCGGTCACAACGCGGGCCACACCCTGGTGATCAACGGTGAGAAAACCGTTCTGCACCTGATTCCTTCCGGCATCCTGCGTGAAGGCGTGCAGTGCCTGATCGGCAACGGCGTAGTCGTTGCTCCCGATGCCTTGATGCGTGAAATCACCAAGCTCGAAGAGAAGGGTGTACCGGTACGTGAGCGCCTGCGCATCAGCCCGGCTGCGCCGCTGATCCTGTCCTACCACGTAGCGCTGGACCAGGCCCGTGAAAAGGCCCGTGGCGAAGCCAAGATCGGCACCACCGGTCGTGGTATCGGCCCAGCTTACGAAGACAAAGTGGCCCGTCGCGGCCTGCGCGTGGGCGATCTGTTCCACCGCGAGCGTTTCGCTGCCAAGCTCGGTGAGCTGCTGGACTACCACAACTTCCAGCTGGTCAATTACTACAAAGAGCCGGCCATCGACTTCCAGCAGACCCTGGACGAGTGCATGGCCTACGCCGAGCAGCTCAAGCCGATGATGCTCGACGTCACCGCCGAGTTGCACAACCTGCGTCGCGCCGGCAAGGACATCATGTTCGAAGGTGCCCAGGGCTCGCTGCTGGACATCGACCACGGTACCTACCCGTACGTCACCAGCTCCAACACCACTGCTGGCGGCATCTCCACCGGTTCCGGCGTTGGCCCGATGTACCTGGACTACATCCTCGGTATCACCAAGGCCTACACCACTCGTGTCGGTTCCGGTCCGTTCCCGACCGAGCTGTTCGACGAGACTGGCGCCACCCTGGCCAAGCGCGGCCATGAGTTTGGCTCCACCACCGGTCGTGCCCGTCGTTGCGGCTGGTTCGATGCCGTCATCCTGCGTCGTGCCATCGACGTCAACAGCATCTCGGGCATCTGCCTGACCAAGCTGGACGTACTCGACGGCCTGGAAACCATCAACATCTGTGTTGGCTACAAGAACGAGAATGGTGCAGTGATCGATGCGCCTTCCGATGCCGACAGCTACATCGGCCTGGAGCCAGTGTACGAAGAGATGCCAGGCTGGAGCGAGTCGACCCTCGGTGCCAAGACCCTGGAAGAGCTGCCAGCCGCTGCTCGCGCTTACATCAAGCGCATCGAAGAGCTGACCGGCGCGCCGATCGACATCATCTCGACCGGCCCGGATCGCAACGAGACTATCGTTCTGCGTCATCCGTTCGCCTGATTCGCCGTCTAGGCTGATCGAACGCCGCGCTCCCGCAAGGGGCGCGGCGTTTTTTTTGATCTTCACGTAGTCCGTGTAGGAGCTGGCTTGCCTGCGATGGAGCGCGCAGCGCTCCCAAAAAGTGCCACGGCAATTACTCCTGCACAGGCCAGCATAAACTTGGCGTTTATGCCTGCTGCCTCCGGCACAACCCTTGCTGTAAAAACGCTCTGTAGATGCCATCAAAATAATGGCGCCAGAAGCACGAGGGTTTCACCGTGTCTGCCATCCTCTCACTGTTACGAAGCCGCCTTTTGCGGCCTGTGTTTGTTGCCTTGGGTATCGCTCTTTTGGTGCAGGTGCTGGTCGCCGTTGCGCTGACCCGGAGCACGGTCACCGCCTTGGAAGCCGATCTTGGCGAGCGCCTGGGGGCCGACAGCCGCAAGCTGGCCAACGAGCTGGAGCTGGCTGGCCAGGATGTGCGCAGTGGGCTCGACAACCTCTCCTCCAGCACCCGTCAGCGCCTGAGCAGTGGCCTGTCCACGCGCTTGGAAAGCGAGCAGCAACAACTGCGCGCGACCTTGGAGAAAAACCTCAAGGACTCGGCCAACGACATGGCCGAGCTGCTTGCCTCGGTCGCCCCGCGGGCGATTTGGGACAACGACGTGCCAGTGCTCTCCGACTTCGCTCGGCGTGCCCAGCGCAATCCCAACGTGTTGTTCGTGATCTATGACGACGCCCAGGGCCAGCACCTGACGCGCTATCTGAACCGGCAAAACCCGATCAACCAGGCGCTGATGGACAAAGGGCAGGGCGAGCGGGCGCTGGACAAAGTGCTGGACGCTGCGCGTAAAGACCCGTCGGTGTACTACGTCGAGGCCTCGATCAACCCTAACGGGGCAGAGATTGGCAAGGTCTTGATGGGTGTTTCCACTGCGGGTGTCGAGCAGGAGCTCAAGGCGCTGGATGAGCGTTTCGCAGCGCTGATCGGCAGTGGTGAGCAACTGGTCGGCGATAGCCTGGGCGCAGCGGCGGCAGACAGCGGCAAGGCCCTGCGCGCACGTCTGGAGACGGCGCAGAACAGCGCTACTGCCATGCAGGCCAATACTGCGCAGACCGTACGGGATGCTGCGGGTGAGTTGCGTTGGCGCATTGGCCTTGGCTTGGTGCTGGTCGGCCTCGGTGTGTTGCTGGTGGTGGCCGTGGTGCTCGGCAGGCGTGTAGTCAACAAGCTGCGCCTGCTGATTGCCGCCTTGAATGATCTGGCTGCCGGCGAAGGCGACCTGACCAAGCGGGTGACCCTCGACAGCCGGGACGAGATTGGTGACATGGCTTCGGCAGTCAACCGCTTTGTCGACAAGCTCCAGCCGATCGTGCGAGAAGCAGGCGAAGTGGCCCAGCGTACCGGCGTGGAAATCGGCGCCATGACCCAGCGCAGCGCAGGTGCTGACGCTGCCGCAGCGCTGCAACGCGATGAGGTGGCGGCGAGCCTGCGCGATCTATCGAGCATGGCCGATGAGGCCCAAGCCGAAAGCCATGCGATGCAGGCGGCCTTGCAGCAGGTGGTGGACATCCGCCAGGCCACTGACGAAAACAGTCGGACCTCGACCCAGCTGGCCGGCCTGATCGAAAACCTCGCCGGCCAGGTCGATGCGGGCTCGCAGGTGATCGAGCGGCTGGCCAAGCAGAGCGAGCAGATCGAGGTGGTGCTGACCGTGATCCATGGCATCGCCGAGCAGACCAACCTGCTGGCCCTCAATGCCGCTATCGAGGCGGCGCGTGCGGGTGAGACTGGCCGCGGCTTTGCCGTGGTGGCCGATGAGGTACGGGCGCTGGCAAGCAAGACCCAGAGTTCGACGGGCGATATTCAGGCGCATATCGTTGCCCTGCAGCAGGGGGCCAAGGAGGCCGTGGCGACCATCAGCCAGGCGGGGCGCCAAGCCAGCGAAGGGTTGCTGGTGCTGCGCGATAACGAGCGTCGACAGCAGTCGGTGCAGGCGGCGGTCGAGCAGGTGCATGCGGCGATTGGCCTGGCTACGCGCGCGGCCGAGCAGCAGGCGCATGGCGCGCAGGCGGTCAAGGGGAGGGTCGAGACCATTCATGCGCAGGCGGAGCAGTCGGCGCAGGTAGTGATGCAGACCACGGCCAGCGGTAAGGTCTTGGATGACTTGGCTGCGCAGTTGCGTGCGAGCCTGGGGCAGTTCAGGGCCTGAGCGAATTTGGGGCTGCTGCGCAGCCCATCGCAGCGGTTCGGCGCCCCGACAAGCCAGCTTGTGTCTTCAAGGTTCAGCGCTGTCCTCAGGATGAACGCTCT
>NZ_JBICKL010000012.1:0-3185 GCF_043104195.1 Pseudomonas sp. xss_2 | reverse complement strand
CCCCGCGATAGGGCCGGCACTGCCAATCAAAACCTCAAAGCCTCGCCCTGCCAGGAGTCACCATGGACCCCCGCTTGAACGCCTTCCTCGAACGTGCCGAATCTGTCCTCGCCCGTCTCGAACCGCTGCTGCCGGCGCCCCGCCCGCAGATCGACTGGAATACTACCCTGGCCGCGCGCTGGCAGCGCGATGGCCGCAGCGGCTACCTGATGCCGCTGCACGTCAGCCTGGATATCCGCCTGAGCGACTTGATCGGCGTCGACAAACAACGCGATCAGCTGGGCCGCAACACCCATCAGTTCATCAACGGCCTGCCGGCCAACCACGCGTTGCTGTGGGGTTCGCGTGGCACAGGCAAGTCATCGCTGGTGCGCGCCTTGCTGGCCGAACATGCCGATGCCGGGCTGCGCCTGATCGAGATCGAACGCGATCACCTGGCCGACTTGCCGCGGGTGGTCGAGCAGCTGCAAAAGCTTGAGCAGCGCTTCATCCTGTTCTGCGACGACCTCTCGTTCGAAGCCGGGGAGGGCGACTACCGGGTACTCAAGAGCGTGCTCGATGGCTCGCTGGAGCAGGCGCCGGACAATGTCTTGCTGTACGCCACCTCCAACCGTCGCCACCTGGTGCCGGAGAAGCAGAGCGACAACGAAAACTGGAAGATGGTCGACGGCGAGCTGCATCCCAATGAAGCAGTAGAAGACAAGATCGCGTTGTCCGACCGCTTCGGCCTGTGGCTGTCGTTCTACCCCTTCACCCAAGAACACTTCCTCAACGTGGTCGAACACTGGATCGGCCAGTTGGCCAGCGCCGCTGGGCTTGACTGGCAGCGTGACGAGGCGCTGGAAATACTCGCCGTGCGCTGGGCAACCGGGCGCGGTAACCGAAATGGCCGTTGTGCCTATCAGTTCGCCCGCTACTGGGTCGGGCTGCAATTGCTGGAGCAGAAATAAATGATCGACCTCAATGCCAGTGGCGCAGGCCTAAACGGCTATGACTTGCTGGCTGCGCAAGTGCAGGCACTGTTCGCCGACGAGCGCGACTTCATCGCCAACGCCGCGCAGTTCTCGGCTTTTCTCTATAGCCAGTTGGATGACCTGAACTGGGCGGGCTTGTATATCAATCGCAACGAGGAGCTGGTGCTCGGCCCGTTCCAGGGGCAAGTGGCCTGCGTGCGTATTCCGTTCAGCAAGGGCGTGTGCGGGGCAGCGGCGGCGACCCGGCAGACTCAGCGGGTGGAAGATGTGCATGCCTTCCCTGGGCATATCGCCTGTGACAGTGCGTCCAACAGCGAATTGGTGATTCCCTTGGTCAAGGAGGGCAGGCTGATTGGGGTGCTCGATCTGGATAGCCCGAAGCTTGCGCGGTTCAGTGAGGCCGATCAGCAAGGGTTGGAAAAGTTGGCGGCGATCTTTCTTAAACTGACCGACTGCTGATGACAAAGGGGCCTGACAAGGCCCCTTTTTGGATCAATCGTAGATGACTTTTTTCTTCCAGGTCTCATCTTCATCAGTCTTGAGCCCCGCCGTCAGCTCATTCTGATCATTCTCCGCCGGCTCCATCTGATCGAGCACCATCGCGTTGGCCCGTGCCAGCAGCTTCTCCAGATAGGTCAGCTGCTCTTCATACTGTTTAGGCTCAGGCTGCTTGCGTAGGTACTGCACACCTCGCTCGAATGCCAACCGCGCATGCCCAGGCTGATTCTGCTGCAGCGCCTGCTGCCCCAGGTTGTTGAAGAACTCGATATGCAGCAACACCAGGATATGGCGGATTTCCTTGACCCAGTACTTGCCCTCATTGGTCGCCAGGAAGCCTTCCTGGGTGGCGCGCACGATCTGGTTATGCAGCGCTTCGAGCAAGAAACGTACATCCTTGGCCTTGACCTCGGTTTGAATCGGGCTGGGTGGATTGTTCACGGGCAGCTTGTCGCCCTGGGCAACCAAACCTTCAAGTTCAGCCAGGCGGCCCTTGAGGTCACCGTTGTGCTTGTCCACCGCCAACTGACGTTGGGTGACGTTCAGTTCCAGGCGAGTCATCAGCAGCTTGAGGGCAGGGGTCATCAGCTGGCCGGGGAAGGTTTCGTTGATTTCCCCGCAGCGGCGCGCGCGTTCGGCCAGCTCGATCTTCAGCCGGGCACGCTCAAGCTTATTGTTCTCGACCACATTATTGAGGTAGCCGATCACGATCAGTAACGCGATACCGGCCACGATGAGCAGGGTGATCAGAAGTGGTGTCACCGTTAACGCCTCATGAAGAAGTTTTGCAGCATTGAGTGTAGTGAGTTCGCCAACGGGCGAACAGTGCAGCCTGGCGAACTGAACCGCGCCGCTTTTCTTCGCGGGCGAGCCCGCTCCCACCCGGCTTGCGCCAAACCCTGTAGGAGCGGGCTTGCCCGCGAAAAGGCCGGTGCAGTTGGCGCACTCTATGTGTCGGCCCATTTCTCGATTTCTCAAGGTAGTGGCACTTTGCTGCGAGCTTGCCGGGCCGTCGTCAGAAAATCAACGCCAATAGCCAGACACATCCTGCGCGCAGCGGTGACAACTAGGGAAGTCATTGATTTAAATAAATTTATACAAAGGGGTTGACGGCTTTCCATCCCGTCCCTAGAATGCGCGCCACTTGCAGCGTAAAGCACACAGCGATACGCCGTAGGGAGTGAAAGCAGGCAGTAATGCCAGCAGCGTGTCCCCTTCGTCTAGTGGCCTAGGACACCGCCCTTTCACGGCGGTAACAGGGGTTCGAGTCCCCTAGGGGACGCCATATTGCGGGAATAGCTCAGTTGGTAGAGCACGACCTTGCCAAGGTCGGGGTCGCGAGTTCGAGTCTCGTTTCCCGCTCCAGTTTCTCCGGCACTGCTTAACGGCGGGGCAGGAAAAGAAAGTCCAGGTTGAATCGTGAGGTTCAGTATCTGGCGCACTGAAAAGTGTTGTGTGTCCCCTTCGTCTAGTGGCCTAGGACACCGCCCTTTCACGGCGGTAACAGGGGTTCGAGTCCCCTAGGGGACGCCATTTGCGGGAATAGCTCAGTTGGTAGAGCACGACCTTGCCAAGGTCGGGGTCGCGAGTTCGAGTCTCGTTTCCCGCTCCAGTTTAAAAGCTGTGGCGTTCATTGACGGTACAGGGTGGTGAAGGGTGTAATGCCGCTTCACGCCATAGCGGTAAAGCTTCACATTGCGGGAATAGCTCAGT
>NZ_JBICKL010000011.1:0-126648 GCF_043104195.1 Pseudomonas sp. xss_2 | reverse complement strand
ATCGACGCCGATACGGGACCTGAATGCACCCGGACACGCAGGGCTTTTCATGCTGTATTCGCTTCAGGCACTTCGGGCGTTCGCCGCCTGGGTGGTGGTCTGCCACCACTTCATGCAGATCTTCTTCGACTTCCACGCCACCGGCCCGGTCGGCCAACTGCTCAGCGATCGCGGGGCGGTGGGCGTGGACATCTTCTTCGTCATCAGCGGGCTGGTGATCTACCTGTCGACCCGCGACAAAGACATCGTGCCCAGCCAGTTCCTGCTCAATCGAGCACTGCGGATCATTCCGGCCTATTGGTTCTATACGGTCTTGATGGCGGTCCTGCTGCTGGCGGCCAGCCGCTGGATGCCGCACCAGGTGTTCGACTGGCAGCACCTGCTGTTGTCTTTGCTGTTCATTCCGGCGGAAAACCCCGGCGGATATGGGCTGTATCCGACGCTTAACGTGGGCTGGACGCTGAACTTCGAGATGTTCTTCTATCTGTTGTTCGGCCTGGCATTCCTGGTGCGTCAACGCCATCACCTGCTGCTGGTGACTGCCGCGTTGCTGCTGGTGAGTGAGGTGCTGGGCCGGCTTGGCGTGCTCAGTCGGTTCTACAACAACGACATCATCTATGAGTTCTTGCTGGGCATCGGCCTGGGGGTGCTGTACCGCCGCGGCCTGATCCGTGAAGGCCTGTGGCTACCGCTGGCGATGCTGGTGGCCGCCGGTTACGCCCTTTATCACCTGGACGCCTCGCTGCGCCTGCTGCACTGGGGCCTGCCCAGCGCACTGGTGGTGCTGGCGTTCATCTCGCTGGAGCCGTACTTTCGCGGCAACCAGTTGCTCAAGGCGCTGGGTGATTGCTCCTATTCGGTGTACCTGATTCACGTGCTGGTACTGTATGCCGGCTGGTTCGTCAGTGAGCGATTCGCGCTGAACCCGTACCTGGTATTCGCCTTCTGCGTGCCGTCCATTGGACTAATGTCGTGGCTCAGTTATCAATGGCTCGAACGTGGCTTGTACCAACGGATGAAGGCCTGGTTCGCCGCACGTTCGGCGCAGGAACCGGCATTGGCGCTTTCCCGAGTCAAATGCTAGGACTTTGTTCGAAGCCTGGGTTGGCGTACACTTGCCAGCAAGTCTGTGAGGAACTTCCATGAGCGCTATAACCATTACCGACGCCGCCCATGATTACCTGGCTGATCTGCTCTCCAAGCAGAACACCCCGGGTATCGGCATCCGTGTTTTCATCACTCAGCCGGGCACCCAGTACGCAGAGACGTGCATTGCCTACTGCAAGCCAGGCGAGGAAAAGCCCGAGGACACCGCCTTGGGTCTGAAGAGCTTCACCGCTTACATCGACGCGGTCAGCGAGCCGTTCCTTGAGGACGCGCTGGTCGACTATGCCACCGACCGCATGGGTGGCCAGCTGACCATCAAGGCGCCGAACGCCAAGGTGCCGATGGTCAACGAAGACAGCCCGATCAACGAGCGGATCAACTACTACTTGCAGACCGAGATCAACCCAGGTCTGGCCAGCCATGGTGGTGCGGTGAGCCTGGTCGACGTGGTCGACGATGGGATCGCGGTGCTGCAGTTTGGCGGTGGTTGCCAGGGCTGTGGCCAGGCCGACGTGACCCTCAAGGATGGCATCGAGCGGACCTTGCTCGAACGTATTCCCGAGCTCAAGGGTGTGCGCGATGTGACTGACCACACGCAGAAAGAGAACGCCTACTACTGATAGTCGGTGGTTTTCTTGCCGGCCTCATTGCGGGTCAAGCCCGCGATGAGGCCGAATAAGCGCCACAAGAATCAGCTCTCTAGCAACAATCTGTTACCGATTCAACCCCTGCGACAACAGGCCGCAGCCGCGAAATTCAAGGCCTGCAGCCCCATCGACCCCATCGTCGGGTAGAACACCCCAAGGTGTCATGCCAGAATGCCGCGGTTTTCGACCGGCCCTGCCCAAGGGCTGGCACCTTCCCTGTAAAGGATGGTTCCATGAATGATCTGTTGACCCGGCGCGCGGTTGTCGCCGGGATGGGCGTACTCGGGCTTGGCCTGCTGGCGGGTTGCAATCCGGCGCGGAGTTTGGACTTCAAGTACGGCAAGAACATGAGCAACGAGATCCTCGGGCGTTCTTTCCGCCTCAAGGACACTCAAGGCAATGTGCGCACCCTGTCGAGCTTCTATGGCTCGATGCCGATGATCTTCTTTGGTTTCACCCAGTGCCCGGCGGTCTGTCCGACCACCCTGGCGCGTGCGGCGCAGATCAAGAAGCTGATGGGCCGCGATGCCGGCTTCCTGCAAGTGGTGTTCATCACCCTCGACCCTGAGCGCGATACGCCAGAAGTGCTTGACGCCTACGTCAAGGCCTTCGACCCGTCGTTCACCGCGCTGACCGGCACCCCTGAGGAAATCGCCGAGGTGGCCCGGGAGTTCAAGGTGTTCTACGAGAAGGTGCCAGCGGGCGATACCTACACGATCTCCCACTCGTCCACCAGCTACGTCTATGATTCGCGCAGTACCCTGCGCCTGAGCCTGGGGCACTCCTTGAACGCCAAGGAATGCACAGAGGACCTGCTCACTTTGATGGAGATTTGCTAATGGCTGTTTTGCTGCAACCGATCAAGCGCGGCCTGGCCGCCCTGGCCCTGTTGGGCATGGCCTTGCCGGCCCTGGCTGAAACCAGCGTAAGTGATGCTTGGGTACGCGCCACTGTGCCGCACCAGCAGTCCACCGGAGCCTTCATGGTGTTGACCGCGACCAGCGACAGCAAGCTGGTCGGCGTTGCCTCGCCAGTGGCCAAGACCGTTCAGGTGCATGAAATGACCATGAATGGCGACGTGATGGGTATGCGTGAAGTCAAGGCGGTCGAGCTACCGGCAGGCAAGGCAGTGAGCCTCGATCCCAATGGCTTGCACGTGATGCTGATGGGCTTGCATGAGCAGGTCAAAGAAGGCCAGCAAGTGCCGCTGACCCTGACTATCGAAGATGCCAAGGGGGCCAAGCAGACCCTGCAAGTGCAGGCGCCAGTACGCGCGCTGACCGCTGAAGCGGGCGCAGGCCACGATCACGCCCACCAGCACTAAACGCTTGGGCTGCTATGCAGCGCATTGGCGGCTCAAGGCCGCTCTCGCAGGGGCCGCGTTGCCCTCTGCGGGAGCGGCCTTTTTGCTTGACGGTGGGCTCAACCGCGAAAACGTGGCAGTGGCCGGTCGATCGTCAGTGAGGTCAAGGTTTTGCGCACTTGTGCCTCTTCTGCCTCCAGCGCTTTGAGGCTGTCGCGAATCTTGCCGGCCGCGGGCACATCGCCCTGCCGGTCGATCCATTCGGCGATTTCCTTGCACGCACTGGTCAAGCGGGTTTGGCGCTGGTTCATCAGCGTCAGGAGGGTGTTGAGCTCTTTTGCGGACATGACAGGATCCTCCGTTCAACCCTGTCAGTGTAGCAGTGGCTGGCATTGCTGCCGGATCCGGCTACGGGCTCAGGCAGGCCGTGCGATAAGCGCCCGGAGTGACTCCATAGGCCTGCTTGAACTGGCGACTCAGATGGCTCTGGTCAGCGAAACCCAGGGCAAACGCCACCTCGGCGGCGGCCATGCCCCTTTTCAATAGCTCCCGCGCGCGACCCAGTCGGCGTTGCTTGAGCCAGGCATGCGGTGGCAGGCCAGTGGCTTGGCGAAATACCCGGGCGAAATGAAAAGGCGAGAGGTTGACTGCCGCCGCCAGGCTTTCCAGTGACGGTGGGTCGGCCAGCTGGCTTTCCAGCAGCTCGCGGGCGCGAGCTACGGCCAACGGCTCGTTGCCCGGTGCGCGCGGCTGGGCGCCATGGCCGTGCCGCTGCACCAGCGCCAGCACGGCGTGGCGCCAGGCGGTCTGCTGCTCGAGGGCGCTGGCACCGGATTCGGACAACTGATGCAACTGGCTGAAGGCGGCGGCCAGGGTTGGGTCCTGGATCACGCTCTGCTGAAAATGCGGCATGCCATAACGGCCCAGCTCCAGCTCTTCCAGCACCCCGGTGACCCGGGCATGTTCCGGATAAAAGCCGCGATAACGCCAGCCGGCTTCATGAGCGGTGGCGCCGGTGTGCAGTTCATCGGGATTGATCAGTACCATGCTGCCGACCGGCGCCAGGTGCTCGCTGCCACGGTGTCAAAAGCGTTGCGCGCCGGACTCGATCACGGTGAAGACGTAACCTTCGTGCACGTGTGGGGCGAAGCGCTGCTGAAAATACCGCGCATGCAGCATCTCGACATCGCCAAGCGCCGGCGCCTGCCACAGGTGGGTTTGTTCGCGCAGGGGCGTGTTCATGCCAGCCAGCTGCGCAGCAAAAAGAAGATCAACATGCTCACCAGCATGCTCAGCAACACGCTGCGGGTCAACAGCACCAGGGCTATGGCGACCAGGGACCCGAGCAGGTAAGGGTTGCTCGGGCTCAGGTCGAGTTGATGGCCGGGCAGGAAGATGATCGGCCCGCAAATCGCTGTGAGCATGCCCGGGACCGCGAAGCCGAGAAACTGCCGGGCATTGGAGCTCAGGCGCAGCGGCAGGCGCGGCTCCAGAAACGCATAGCGGTTGAGAAACACCACCAGGCCCATGGCCAAGATCAGCAGCCAAGTCATGCGCGTGCTCCCGAGAACTTCTGGCAGATGAAGCCGGCGCCCATGCCCAGCAGGCCGGCGGCGACCAGCGCGGTTTCCCAATGCCAGGCACTGAACAGCACTGAGCAAAACAGCGACACCGCCACGCACACTACGGTTGGCACATTACGCACTACCGGCGCGATCAAGGCGACGAACGTGGCGACAATCGAGAAGTCCAGGCCGAGTTGGTCCAGGTGGGGGATGTTCTGGCCCAAGATGATACCGGCCAAGGTGAACAGGTTCCAGGCGACATAGAAGGTCAGGCCCACGCCCAGGGCATACCAGCGGTTGAATTGCTGCTGGTCGTAATGACTGGTCAGGGCGAAGAATTCATCGGTCAGCAAGAAGCCAAGGCCCAGCCGCCAGCCCAGCGGCTGGCCCGACAACAGCGGGCGCATGGACAACCCGTACAGCAGGTGTTGGGAGGTCAGTAGCAGGGTGGTCAGCAGGATCGAGAGCAGGCTGGCGCCGCTTTTGAGCATGCCAATGGCCACCAGTTGCGCAGCACCCGCAAACACGATGGCCGACAGGCCTTGGCCCTCCCAAGGGCTGAGGTTGGCTTCGATGGCCATCGAGCCTGCCAGCAGGCCCCATGGGGCTACGGCCAGGGACAGCGGCAAAATGGCGATGGCGCCGTGGAGGAAGGCGGTACGGGCGATGGGCTGACGGCTGGACATGGTGGCTCAAACACATCTACAGGGCAGAGCAGCATGGCAGAGGGCGGGGGCGCTGGCTTGAACGATCTTGCTTGTTTGTTCCCTGCCCGGCGCTGTCGGCGGGGCAGGGGACTACTTCAGCGGTGGCTGGTCAAGCGCTGCTGCGCGGCAGCACAGCCATTGATCTCCACGGCTTTTTGCAGCAACAGCTGGCGATGTTGCGGATCAAGGTCGCCAAGCAGGCGGTACACCTCGGCCTGATAGTCGCGCTGACGGCCCCACTGCATTTCCAGCCCCTGCGGCTGGCTGCGGTTGCAAGCCAGGCGTACCGCTGGCTGCGGATAGTACGGCGCATACAAGGTGGCCATGTTCGGAATCGCTTCCATGGCGTCACGGTAGGCAGGGCTGGCGTTATAGGGCGGGCACCAGGTAGAGATCGCTGGTGCGGGAGGGGCAAAGCCTTGCTTGAGGCTGGCTTGCAGCAACGGGCAGGCCGCATCGGGGATCTGCGCCGCTGGCAGGTAGGTCATGTAGTACAGCGCCAAGCGGTATTGCGCCACCGGATGACCCAGGGCGACCGACTTTTTCAGCAGGTCTACCGCAGTTGGCAGGGTGCGGGCCAGCGCTTGGCCCTGACGGCTGAGCTCTGGGTCGCTGTCGATCGCCGTGCGCAGCGCGCTGGGGCTGTCTTCGCGGTTGTCTGCCTGTTCCAGCAAGGGTAAGGCCTGACGGTACAGCAGATCGGCGTGCGGATCGATCTGGATCTCCAGTGCTTGCGCGCCGAGCGGAGCCAGGGCCATGAGCAGGGGCGAGAACAAGACAGCGCGACTCACGGATGAGCCTCGTAGGCGGTCAGTTGCGACCAGATGGCGGTGGTGTTCATTGCGGTTACGCATGTGCCTCAGGCAAATCAGAGCGACGACGGCGTATTCTAGCCACCCCAAGGCCCCCGCCGAAAGACCATTGCCGCGTTTATCAGACGAGCTTGATCGGCGTCACTTTGCGTTGGCTGTACTTTTCCTGGGCCAGGCCCAGCTTTGCGGTGATCACCTTTGCCAGGGCATTGTTGCCTAAGTCATTGAAATGCAGGCGATCGACGAACAGCGACTGGCCAAAAACCGGCGAGCTGCTGAGCATGCTGTTCATGTCATAGCAGGGCACCGACTCGGCTTCGCTTTTAATTCTTCGGAAAAAGGCTACATGCTGTTGACTGTCCTGCACGTCAGCCAGCAGCCGATCGAAGTTGGTCGGCTGACGTTGCGCCGCCATCATCAGTTGCTCGCCATCGGGCAGGCTTTCCCGGCACCAGGGCAGCAATGGCTGGAGAATGAAAGTCAGGGTGGCGTGGCTGTCGGCCAGCAGGCGATCCCATTGGCGCAGGGTGCGCCCGATGCAGTCGGCGGCGCGCATCAGGCGTTTGTCCGGGGCGGGCAGTGACCAGTCGGGGGTTGGCGCCTCATGACGCGGCAGCAGGGCGTGGCCCAGGCGCTGCCACAGCGATTGGCGGCGCGGCGTGTCGAGCGTCGGCACGCCTTCGTTGAAGCTGTTCAGGTAGGTCTGATAGGCGCCGCCCTGATGCTGCGCATGACCGGCTGCGATGATTTCGCCCAAGGCTTCCTGGGCGAGGGTGTTCAGCCCGCTCAGGACCACCACGTGGCCAATGTTGCCCAAGCGATGCTGGTGACTGAGAAACATCAGCAATTCTTGAGTGGCATTGAGGCCACACCCGGCCAGGCTCAACCAGACTTCGCCGGTGAGCATCGACAGGTGCGAGGCCACTGTGTGTTCATCGTTGCTGGCGCCGATGCCCAGTGCGGTCGATCCGCCTACCAACAGGTTGACCCGGGCACTGGCGCCGCGCTCGGCCGGCGAATAGCGCTTGCCCGCACAGTGGCTGTAGCGCAGGCCCAGCGCATCGGTATTGATCGTGCCGGAGCGATAGCCACGCTCGTGCATATAGAGGGTATGCGGGGCTCGGCGACTGCCCAGTTGCAGGAAGCGTTGGTAGTCCTCCTGCAAGGGGAGGGGCGCGCCCAGGACGTCCGTAGCGGTGTCGATCGGTCTCATGGACGTTCCTTGTGGGTGGGTAGGTCAGCGGCCGCGTCAGGCCGTCAGCTCCTTGAGGTTGTAGAGCAGGCCACCGGCGGCGATCAGCAGCAAGGCCACGCCCGAAGCCAGGCTGATCAGGCGGTTGCTGCGCTGCGAGGCAATCTTGCCGATGGCGAAGATGTACAGGCTGAGCACGGCGAAATCGATGGCGATCCACAGCAATGACAGCACCACCATGCTCTTTTCGAACGACTCGGTGATCTGGATGAACTGGGGGAAGAAGGAGATGAAGAAGATGATGTCCTTGGGGTTGGAGATGCCCACCATGAACCCTTGCAGCAAGCCGCCACGCCCGGGTTTTACCGGCGCTTGCACCATCTCGGTGTCCGTTACTGGAGCCTGCAATGCTTCGCGCAGCGTGGCGACGGCGATGTAGCCGATGAACAGGCAGCCCAGCAAACTCATGCCGTTGAGCCAGACCTTGTCGATGGCAGCGCTGGTCATGATGATCCAGGCTGCGGCGCCAATCAGCACCAGCGACGCCCAGTTGGTGCCGATTGCGGTGAACAGGGCTTTGCGCGACCCGGAGGCGGCGGCAGTGTTGACGATCAGTGCGACGACCGGGCCAGGGGTGGCGATCAGCAGCAGCACGGTCAGGGCGTAAGTGGCAGTCAATGCGGTATTCACGGTCAGTTCTCGATCAATGTGTCGGGTGTTGCATGGGCGTGGAATGGGCAACGTGCAGGGTTCAGCGAGCCGTGCTCCTGCAACTGGTATTGCTTCCACTCGTAGTTGTCTTGTTGGCCGAAGAAGCCCAGGGAGTCGGGCATCACGCCATCGTTGTAGTGCCTTACCCGCTCGCGGATCTTGCCGCGAATGCGCTGGCCGCTTTCGGTGGCAGCGCTGGCCACTTCGTCGAAGCTTTCCCGTGGGTTGATCACAAACACGATGCTGTCGCCCAGGTTGCGGCTCTTCATCACGCGGTGGGCGGGAAAGTTCATGTTGATGAACAGCGGCATGCCGGCGAAGCAGAATGACCATTGGCTGTCATGCGGATCGCCCGGCACGTCCTGCGGCCAGGGCTGGGGGTCGCGCGCGTGCACGCCCTGCAGGACTTTCCACGCCAGTGCCTGCTGTTGCTCAAGGCTGCCGCCAGGGGCAGTCTCGAGAAACACCAGCAGCGGGGTGCCGATGCGCTGCTTGAGCGGGATCGGCTCGATGGTGCGGACATAATCGGCCAGGCCCTGCGCCATGTCGTCGGCCATGTGCTCGGCGCGGGCGAAGACGATGTGGCAGGTCTTGGCGGCGACCGCCTTGCGCCCGAACAGGCAGGGAAAGTCGGGGTTGGCGAGAATGTCGCGAAAATGTTGGATAGTTTTATACGTCCAGTGATTGGCATTCTGGACATGTTCATTGGCCAGCTCTAGCGCATCCAAGCGATAGCAGTTTCCATAACCCGTAAACATGGTTTCCCCAGGAGTTCTAATAATCGTTTCCGCCGTTAGTTAGGCGGTTTCGCTCTATGTATTTGTTGTTTTCAAGCATTTTCTGAGAACGACTTGCAGTTGTAAAATGCCTGGAACTATGACCTACTATTAGTCTCACTCATGATTGGGAAGGCGATCGATGTCGGAACGGATTCAGGCACTGCACGCGCTGCGCGCCTTCGAAGTGGCCTCGCGCTATGGCTCGTTCACCCGCGCGGCAGAAGAGCTGGCGCTGACCCAAGGCGCAGTGAGCCATCACATCAAGACCCTCGAGTCGCTGTTTGGCTGCGATTTGTTCGAGCGACGCGGCCCCAAGCTGCGCCTGACCGAGCACGGCCGGCTGTTGGCCCAGGAGCTCAAGGTCGGCTTCAAGATCATCGAGAACGCTTGCGCGCTATTGCGTCAGGACCGCTATGGCCTGCGCCTCAAAGCGCCGTCGACCTTGACCGTGCGCTGGCTGCTGCGGGCGCTGGATGCGTTCAAGAAGGTCGAGAACAGTTGCAGCGTGCAACTGTCGAGCGTGTGGATGGACATCGACAGCGTCGATTTCTATTCCGAGCCCTACGACTGCGCCATCCTTCTGGCCAACGGACGCTTTGCGGCCGACGTCGAGAGCTTCAAGCTGTTTGATGAATGGCTGATCCCGGTCTGCCATCCCGACTACCTGCAGGACGATGCCCCCGCTCTGTCGGCGCTCAAGCAGTGCGAGTTTCTCCATCCCTCGACCGACCGGCGCGACTGGCGGCGCTGGCTGGCGCGGATGGACGCGCTGGACATCAGCATCGACCAGGGCCAGGTGTTCGACACGCTCGATCAAGGTATCTCGGCGGCCCAGCAGGGGCTGGGGATTTCCGTGGTCGACCTGGTGCTGGCCAGTGCCGATATCGGCGCCGGGCGCTTGGTCACGCCGTTCAAGCACGCCGTGGCCACAGGTGATGGCTATTACATGACCTGGCTCAAAGCCAGCCCCAAGGCCCGGCAGATGCAGCGCCTGCGCGATTTTCTCCTGGCCCAGGTGCCGCCGCTGGCGTCCAAGGAAATCAACTACCTGTATGGCTAGGCCTGCCGTTCCTGGAACACCCGCTGCAGCATGAAGTCGATGAACACCCGCAACTTTGGCGGCATCTGCCGGCCTGAGGGCCACAGCAGGTAGAAGCTGCCGCGCCGCTCCATGAAGTCGTCGAGCACGCTCACCAGGCTGCCGCTGGCCACTTCCTTGCGCACGTTGAAATCTGGCAGGCAGGTAATGCCGCGGTGGTTGAGGGCGAAGCAGATGCGCGTCTCGACATGGTTGCAGACCATCGAGATGGGGATGTCGTAAGCCTGCTCGGGATGCTCGCGGCGCAGCGGCCAGCTCTCCAGCTTGCCGTTGCTGGGGAAACGGTAGTGCAGGCAGGTATGGCCGCTCAGGTCGCGTGGATGCTCCGGCACGCCGCGTTCGCGCAGGTACTGCGGCGAGGCTACGAGGCGATGCTGGAAGTGGCCGAGGAACTTGGCATTGAGCCGCGAATCCACCGGCTGGCCGCCGCGCATGACCACGTCGAAGCCTTCGCCGATGATATCGACCATGCGGTCGCTGAAGTCCAGGTCCAGTTCGATCTGTGGGTACAACGCCATGAAGTCGGCAAGGGCTGGCATCACTAAGCCGGTCACCTGAGGCAGGCTGACTCGCAGCCGCCCACTCGGTGTTTCGCTGGCCTGCGACAGCGCCTGCTCAGTGGCTTCGATCTCCGCCAGGATGCGCCGACTGCGCTCCAGGAACAGCGTCCCCTCGGCGGTCAGGGTGATGCTGCGTGTGCTGCGGTGGAACAAGCGTACCCCCAGGCGCGCCTCCAGCCTCGCCACCCGCTTGCCCACCGCCGAGGCACTGATGCCCAGCGATTGCCCGGCAGCGACGAAACTGCGGGTTTCGGCAACCCGGTTGAAGACCACAAAGCCGCTGAGGCTGTCCATGTGCTGCTCTCGATTGCGGACATCAACGTCCGAGGTGAGCGGAATTCTACCCATCTTTTTCCGTAATCCACACCGACGCAAGATGCCTGCCTCTTGATCAGCAACATGAGGCGTTCTCGCCATGCACCAAACTTCTCAAGCGGCCATCGCGACAGCGGCCGATACTCCCTCCTCAGCGCAACGCTTGCCGCTCAGTGGCCTGCTCGCGCTGGCCATGACCGGCTTTATCGCCATTCTCAGCGAGACCCTGCCGGCCGGGCTGCTCGGCCAGATTGCCGGTGGTATGCAGATCAGCCAGGCGATGGCCGGGCAGTGGGTGACTGCCTATGCCTTGGGTTCGCTGCTGACCGCGATCCCCTTGGTGACCCTGACCCAGGGCTGGTGGCGCCGGCGCACGCTGCTGCTGGCGATTGCTGGGTTCATTGTGTTCAACGGTTTGACGGCGATCTCCGAATCCAATGGCCTGACCCTGGTGGCGCGCTTTCTTACGGGTGCCGCTGCGGGTTTGGCGTGGGGGCTGATCGCCGGGCATGCCCGGCGCATGGTGCCGGTGGCGCGCCAGGGCAAGGCGATGGCAGTGGCCATGGTCGGCGCGCCGATTGCGCTATCGCTGGGGGTGCCGGTTGGCACCTGGCTGGGTGAGTGGTTGGGCTGGCGCGCCACTTTTGTGCTGGTTACCCTGGCTTCGGTAGTGTTGGCGCTGTGGGTATTGCGGGCGGTGCCGGATTTTCCTGGGCAGGCGCCAGGGCAGCGCGCCGGGGCCTGGCAGGTGTTGCGCACACCGGGGGTGGCAGTCGTTTTGCTGGTCATTCTGGCGTGGGTTCTGGGCCATAACATCCTCTACACCTACATCGTGCCGCTGCTGGCGGCGGCAGGCATGGCGGCGGACACTGGCCTGGTGCTGCTGACCTTTGGCCTGGCGGCGTTGCTGGGCATCGTGGTGGTTGGCCTGTGGGTCGATCGCCACTTGCGATTGCTGGTGTTGTTGAGCTTGGCAGGTTTTGCCGTGGCAACCCTGTTGCTTGGCCAGGAGGCGCCGACGCCTGGGGTGGTGTATCTGAGCGTGGCACTCTGGGGCCTGACCTATGGCGGCGCGCCGACCCTATTGCAGACAGCCTGCGCAGATGCAGCAGGCGAGGGCGGTGATGTCGCCCAGTCGATGTTGGTGACCGTATGGAATACTGCGATTGCCCTGGGTGGGGTGGCCGGTGGCTTGTTGCTTAGCGGTAGCGGGGTCGGCGCGTTCGGCAGTGTGGTGCTGGTGATGATCGCGCTGGCCGGGATTCTCGCCTGGTCGGGTCGCCGCGCCGGGTTCGTCGCGGGCGGGCGCTGAAGCGAACGGCTGGCGATAAGGCCGACAACGGCGCAACAAGGTAGAATCGGCGCCTATCAATGTGTGGAGTTCAACGCGGTGGAGTTGCAGCAGGGTTTCGTCCTCACCCGGCACTGGCATGACACGCCCGAGGGCACCTGCGTGGAGTTCTGGTTGGCCACTGACCAAGGCCCGCGCCAGCTACGCCTGGCGGTTCAGGAATCAGTGGCGTTCATCCCAGAGATCCACGCCGCACATGCTCGGGCCCTGCTCAAGGATGAGCAGGGCGTTGAGCTCAAGCCACTGCGTCTACGTGACTTCGAGCAGCGTCCGGTACTTGGCCTGTATTGTCGCCAGCATCGTCAGTTGATGCAGTTGGAACAGCGTCTGCGTGGCGCCGGGGTCGAGGTCTACGAGGCCGACATCCGCCCGCCGGAGCGCTACCTGATGGAGCGCTTCATCACCGCGCCGGTGCTGTTCGATGGCAAGCCCGATGCCCATGGCGTGCTCTGCGACGCCCAACTCAAGCCGCACCCCGACTACCGCCCGCCGCTGCGCCTGGTGTCTCTGGATATCGAAACCACTGAGCGCGGCGAGCTGTACAGCATCGCCCTGCAAGGGTGCGGCCAGCGTCAGGTGTACATGCTCGGCCCGGCCAATGGCGATGCCAGCGGCTTGGACTTCGATCTGCATTACTGCGACGACCGCGCGCAGCTGCTGCGTTGCCTGAACCAGTGGATGGCCGATCACGACCCCGATGCAATCATTGGTTGGAACCTGGTGCAGTTCGACCTGCGCCTGCTGCATGAGCACGCCGCCCGGCTGCACCTGCCGTTGGCCTTGGGACGCAATGGTGCGCCAATGACTTTGCGCGCCCATTCAGGCCGCAACCATGTGTTCGCCGACGCACCAGGCCGGTTGTTGATCGACGGTATCGAAGCGCTGCGCTCGGCGACCTGGAGCTTTGCTTCGTTCAGCCTGGAAAACGTTGCCCAGACCCTGCTTGGCGAGGGCAAGGCGATCGATACGCCCTACCAGCGCATGGACGAGATCAACCGCATGTTCGCCGAGGACAAACCGGCCCTGGCCCGTTACAACCTCAAGGACTGCGAGTTGGTCACGCGTATCTTTGCCCACACCCGGTTGCTCGAATTCTTGCTTGAACGCTCCACTGTCACCGGTTTGCCGGTGGACCGCAGCGGCGGCTCGGTGGCCGCGTTCTGCCATTTGTACATTCCCCACATGCACCGGTTGGGCTACGTCGCGCCGAATCTGGGCAGTCGACCTGATGAAGCCAGCCCGGGCGGCTTCGTCATGGACTCGCGCCCTGGTCTGTACGATTCGGTACTGGTGCTGGATTACAAAAGCCTCTACCCATCGATCATTCGTACCTTCCTGATCGATCCTGTGGGTTTGGTCGAAGGCTTGCGTCAGCCCGACGATGAACACTCGGTAGAGGGCTTTCGCGGGGGGCGTTTTTCGCGCACTCGCCACTGCCTGCCGGCTATCGTCGAGCGGGTGTGGCAGGGCCGCGAGGCGGCCAAGCGCGCCGACAATGCGCCGCTGTCACAGGCGCTGAAGATCATCATGAATGCCTTCTATGGCGTGCTCGGCTCCAGCGGCTGTCGTTTCTTCGATCCGCGCCTGGCCTCGTCGATCACCATGCGCGGCCACCAGATCATGCGCCAGACCCGCGCGCTGATCGAAGCCGAAGGCTTCGATGTGATCTATGGCGATACCGACTCCACCTTCGTCTGGCTAAAAAGCGCCCACGATGAACAGGCTGCGGCGGGCATTGGCCGCGCGCTGGTGGCCAAGGTCAATCAGTGGTGGCGCGAGCATCTACGCCAGAGCATGGGCCTGGAGTGTGCGTTGGAGTTGCAGTTCGAAACCCATTATCGGCGCTTTTTGATGCCGACCATTCGTGGCGCTGAAGAGGGCAGCAAAAAGCGCTACGCCGGCCTGGTGCAGCGTGCCGACGGCCCGCAGCAGATGGTCTACAAGGGACTGGAATCGGTGCGCACCGACTGGTCGCCGCTGGCGCGGCAATTTCAGCAGGAACTCTATGAGCGGATTTTCCGTGGCCAGCCCTATCGCGATTATGTGCGTGAGTATGTGCGTGCCACCCTGGGTGGCGAGCAGGATCAGCTACTGATCTACCGCAAGCGCCTGCGCAGGCCGCTGGCTGATTACCAGCGCAACGTGCCTCCACATGTGCGCGCCGCGCGCCTGGCCGATGAATTCAATCTGCGTCTGGGCCGGCCACGGCAATACCAGAATGGCGGTTGGATCAGCTACATCATCACCACGGCAGGGCCTGAGCCGTTGGAGAACCTGCAATCGCCGATTGATTACGATCACTACCTCAGCCGCCAGCTACAACCGGTTGCCGACGCCATTCTGCCGTTTGTCGACGATGACTTTGCCGCGCTGACTGATCGGCAATTGCTGTTGTTCTGAGCGCCTGTGGTAGATATCTAGCCCTTTTCCTGTGCAGCGATCCTTAGGCTGGTCGGTTTGAACTCACAGGAGGCCCTGCCATGGGCAACGGCCAGGTAATGCAGGCAAACACCGACATCCTCAGCACAGCCGCGGACGATACGCGGCTTCAGACCCTGCGTAACGAAGCGGCAGCCCTCCAGGACAGCATCATCGGTGAGCGCCTACCTGATTGGTTACGCAAAGTTCCGGTCGACCAGATGAGCGTACTGGGCGATGCGCTGAGCAAGAGCCTGGAGCATCGTCAGCAGTTGGCTCGAATACTTGCGCAAGTACAAGGCATCGACAGTTTCGTTGCCTCGGCCCTGCAGGATGAACTGGATAAGCGTTACGCGCCGGGGTACAACGTGCGTCGTTTGAAGTTCCTGCAAGGCCGGCGCGAGCCGGTAATCAACGCGCAGCCGGTGGGCAGCCACCTCACCCAAGTGGAGTACGATGAAAAGCCCTTGCTTGAAGTCGCCTTGCGCAACTTTACGCCTGAGCAAGCGAAGACAGACGGCCAGTTTCGGGGTAATCGCCTGCTCATCAATCGCCAGGGGCTGCGGCCGCCACCGACGGCTATCGAGTTTGCTGCGTTGTGCCGTGAGCTCGATCTGGGCGAGCGCTATCAGCACTATCTGGACGGTATTCTGCGCCCTGGCGATAACCCAAAGAGCGTGGAATCACTGTTGGTCAGTTCCTGCCGCTATGCCATGGCGGTAGATGCCTATCAGGCACGTTTCACGGGCATCTTGAGTGATAGTGAGTTGCGCATGCTGCTGGGAATGTCGCTTGAAGGTAGGCTGGGACGCCTGGCTGGCGATCTGGTAGTGCCCAAACAGTTGCGTTTGATGGGCTGCATGCTTGAGCAAATTGTCGTGCTGGATGTTATCGACCAGGGTCCACTTGTGAACAGTACTCGCGAGGTTTTGTTGTACATCCCAGGTGATCCACATGGCGCATGGAGCAAGTTCTCGAGCCTGACGCGGATGACCAGAGAAATGGGGCGGCGCTTACGGGAAAATTCATACCAGCGCTTCTTCACTCGCTTTGTTCGCCAGCGCGACAGTCAGGCGTTCTTCTCGGCCATTATTCCTGGCTACAAAGATTTGCCTGTGTGGGCGAATATTGATCTGAAAGAGCACCTTCACCCTTACCCAAGCCCTTTGTTCAACAGTTTGGCCCGCGCTCGCATCGCCCAGATCAAGGATGACGCTGCGGTCATTGCCACGCCTATCGCCCAGCTCGATCGCCAGATTCAGCGTGCGCATGACCAGCGCCTGGCTGCCGAAGGCTGGGCGCTGATCAACGTCGCAGGATTGTTCGTCCCAGCCATCGGCGCGGCCCTGTTGGCAGTGACCGCCTGGGAACTGTTGACAGAGGTTTACCATGGCATCGAAGCATGGCGCGATGCCGATATCAGCGAAGCGCTTGAGCATCTGCACAATGTCGCTGTGAATCTTGCGACGATCGGCGCCGTTGCGGCGGGTGCCACAGCGATAAGGCGAGTTTGGAATCGCTCGATGCTGGTCGATAGCCTGCTTGCGGCACGACTGGAAGACGGCCGTACGAAGTTGTGGCAGCAGAATTTGGCGCCGTTTCGCAGTCCCCCAGCTGCCACTGGCGCGACGATTGATGCACAGGGGATTCAGCGATTGGATGGCCAGGCATGGATCGAGATGGATGGCCATGCCTACCCAGTGATCCAGCGCGAGGCGAGTCAATCCTGGCAATTGCGTCCGGTTGCTGGGCACGGCCCAGAACTACAGGATAATGGAGCTGGTGCATGGCGCCTTTGGAGCGAGCAGCCGGCTGAGTGGGATGACAGGTATCAACTGTTCCGGCGTCTGGGTGGCAGTTTTGCTGACGCGGATAACGACGAGATCGATCAGATCCTGAATTTCCACGGTCTTGACGCCGATCATCTGCGGGCCATGCATGTCAGTGAGGCGCCGGCGCTGGCGGGATTGCTCGACAGCGTAATGCGTTGTCGCCTGGATGCGCGCATTCGGCGCCTGATCAGTCGCTTGCGCTCAGGCGCAGCGGTTGAGGACGTCACCGTTCTTCAGCATGCGCAAAGACTGGCCGGGGCTGCCGGGCTTTCTGACCAGGCGCTTGCCGAGTTGGCGTGGTCCGAGCGTCGGCAGTTGTTCCAAGGGCTTTACGATGCGATGCAAGTCAGTGAAAGTCCAAGCAGCGCCACGTTGCGGCGCAGCTTTCCCAGCCTGCACCGACGCGCTGCGCGAGAGCTGCTACAGGCAGCGAGTGCCAATGATCGACGACGTCTGCTCGAAAGCGGGCGGATACCTTTGCGCTTGGCGGAGGCTGCGCGATGGACTTCTCTGGTTATCCGCACGGCTCGCGCCTACGAGGCGTTTTACCTGGCTACCCCACAGACTGCCGACCTGGCCAGGGTCGCCGTCGGCATGCTCAAGCATCTTCCTGGAGCGGCACAGGGGGTGCGCTGGCGCTTGTTTGAAGGCGATGTACAGGGGCCGCTTCTGCTGGCGACAGAGGAGGGGGTACAAGCGTTCGATCTGGTGCATGTGAACGGTCGGTTCCAACGGCTGAAGGCTCAAGGGATGGCCGTGGGTCCGACGGGCGAATTGTTCGACGTGATGGCGGGAGCCTATACGGCGCAGCAATGGGCCGACATGGGAATTAGCGAGCCGTTCGCGCACAACCTGCGGGTGCTGCTGGCACGCCAGGCAGTGCGGCGGCGTGATGAAGTCGCGCAGTTGTTTTCCCGCGTCGAGCGCAGTGGCGCAGTACGCCCACTGCTGCGCTTGGCGGATGGGCGCCTGGGCTATTTGCTGGGTGGTTGCTCGCCCAGCGGATTGTGTGGTCGCGAGCGATCATTACCCGCGATGTTGCGAGAGCTGTTTCCTACGTTCAGCGACGATCAAGTCATCGCCTGGGTCGAGAATATTCATCAGTCGGGACGCCGGCCAGAGATCGTTCTGGCGACGCTGCGCGAAGAGCTGGCAGCGCTCAACAGCTGCCTGGAGAATTGGGTAATGGAGGGTGAGGTCGAGCTGGCAGCAGAGCGTGCTTTCGTACGTCGTACATTGCTCGATGGCTGGCGACGCAGGACGGCTGCGCCCTACGATATCACCCAGCCTGACACCAACTTTCACATGATGCTGTATGGGGCAAAGCCGCAAAGTCTGCCTGAGCTGCCAGCACGCGTGAGCTTTGGCCATATTACCAACCTCGCGCTGCTGCACATGGATCTTGAAGAAGTTCCTGTGAGTTTCCTGTTGGCCTTTGGCCGGCTGCGGGTGCTGGATTTGGGTGATAACCAGTTGACCCGATTGCCGCAACACCTGTTGCAGATGCAGCACTTGCGCTCGCTGATATTGACCAACAACCAGATCGTGCTGGACCGAGCCCAGGCGACCATTCTGGCCAGTTGTGAAGAACTCGAGTACATCGACCTGTCCCATAACCCATTGGGGCGGCCCTTTACGCTGGCTGGAATGAACCGGTTGCGGTGGCTGAACCTGCGCGCAACGCGCATCACCCAGCTGCCTGCGGCAGTAACCGATCGACCAATGCTGTATTACGCGGACCTGCGCGACAATCACATCAGCCGCCTGCCGGAACAGTTCTATCAAGCGCCACTGGTGGTAAGGCGAAGAATACGTTTGGGCGGTAATCCATTAGATACTGCCGAGCTCACGCGTTTGCAGATGGCGTTGATGGAGCCACTGGCGGCAGTCGACGCATCAGCTGCTGACGAGCAGTCGACCAATGCTCGGGAGTTGTGGGGCGATGCCGTGGGGCAGGGTTATCGCGGCTCGATGGTCAGTCGCTGGGACGCTATTGAACAGAGGCCACACTCGGAGCGGTTTTTCCGGGTGTTGCGCCAGCTGCTCCATTCGGCGGACTTTCAACGACATCCTCAAACGGTGGCGCTGCGGGTGTTGACATTATTGCAGTTAATGACTGAGAACCAGACCCTGGGTGATGAGCTACTCAGCGTAGCCAACGATGAATGGGGTTGTCAGGATGGCGCTACCTGGTGTCTGAGTAATCTGGAATTGAAGGTGTTGGTGTGGAATGCCCAACACAACGCACAAGGCGATCCTGAAAGCGCTCTACTTGGCCTTGGAAAGCGGCTATGGCGCTTGGATGAGGTTGACCGCATAGCAATGCAGGACATTGTCGCGCGAGGTGGCAATCCGGATCAGAGCGAAATCGGGCTTGCCTATCGGCTTGGCCTGCGTGAGCGCCTGAACTTGCCACTGGAAATCGGCGACATGAGTTTTCGACCGGTTGCGGGTGTTGATGAGGCACGCCTGGAGCAAGCCCATGCGCAGGTTCTGCAAGCTGAAACACAAGAGCGACTGGCACGTTCGCTGGTGGAGCGCGACTTCTGGCAAGCTCATTTGGAGCGCACTTATGCCGACGATTTTAGTCGTGTAGATGGGCCTTTTCATGAGCGGCTAGAAACTGTTTTCGATGACCAAGCCCTGTCTGAGCAGGAACAGAAACTGCAATCGGAAGCGATCAGGGATGAGCAACGGGCCGCTCGGCGAGGGCTGATGCTTGAGCTAACCCTGCGCACCCTTGAGGTGGGGCCGAGCGATCCGCCGATTCACGTACGTTGAGTCCTCCACGGGTGGAAGCGGTATGTGGCCCCGCCTGCGGCGGCTTTGAACTATGCTCAGTCTGGGTGTCGGCATTTTCCGGAGATGTCGCCATCCTGATCTGGAGGTGCCCTGGAAACCGTCAGTAACCTTTCCTCTAACCACTTGCTCTGCCAGGTGGTTTAGTCTCCAGAGCGGATTTTTCTCCACGATCTGTAGTCATTGGTTTATCGAGATATTAAGGAGATGCACATGCTCGTCCGGTCACTGTCCCTCGCCACCTTGCTCGCCGTTACTGGCCCATTGTTCGCCGCCGACAGCGATGCACCTCTGGCCAAAGAGTTGGGCAAGGCACGGCCTTTAGTGATCATTGCCCCAAGCTCTGCAGACCCAACATTGCGTGGTTTGAATGAAGCCCTGAAAGACCCTGCTACCCAGGCCGCCTTCAAGGAGCGTGGACTGATCCTGTACAGCGTTGCCAACATGATGGGCATGCGCGAGGACAAGAACCTCGAGCAACAGACCACCATGGCCTTGATCCGAGAGCTCAAGTTAGGCGCCAGCAAGGGCACCAAAGTCATCCTGGTGGGCAAGGACGGTGAGCGGCATGTGCTTAAAGATGACGACAGTGGCGAGAAGATTGATCCGCAAGTGATCATCAAGGCAGTGGACGAACTACCGGCCACCGAGAACGCCGTGACGGCGTCAGAACCTGTAGCCGCTGCGGTTCCCGAGCCGAAGGCCAAGAGCAATGGCAAACCGACCAAGCCAGCTAAGCCTGCGGCACCTCCCAAGCCTCTGGAGGACTGACTCGCACAGTCGTTGAAAACGTCAGCCTGGCGTACCAAGTCATTGCAACCTTCGGTACGATGGGTAATCAATTTAGTGCTTTGAGGATTACTGTGGAATTTCTTGCCGAATACGCAAGCTTTCTCGCCAAGACCGCAACCCTGGTGATCGCCATTTTAGTGGTGCTGTCGGCCATTGCTGGCCTGCGGGGCAAGGGGCGGCGCAAGCCTGGTGGGCAGTTGCAGGTCACCCGCCTGAACGATTTTTACAAGCAGTTGCGCGAGCGTCTTGAGTCAGGCCTGTTCGACAAGGCTGAGCTCAAAGCCTTGCGCAAACAGCAAGCCAAGGTGGATAAAAAGCTCAAGAAGACCAAGGCTGAGGAAAAGAATCGAGTCTTCGTGCTCGACTTCGATGGGGATATCAAGGCTTCGGCCACTGAAAGTCTGCGCAATGAAATCACCGCTTTGCTCACCCTCGCCACCCCGCGTGATGAAGTGGTGCTGCGCCTGGAGAGTGGTGGGGGGCTGGTGCACAGTTACGGCCTGGCTGCCTCGCAACTGGCGCGCATCCGCCAGGCAGGCATCCCACTGACCATTTGCATAGACAAGGTCGCTGCCAGTGGCGGCTACATGATGGCCTGCATCGGTGAGAAGATCATCAGTGCACCGTTTGCCGTGCTTGGCTCGATTGGCGTCGTGGCGCAACTGCCCAACGTCAACCGCTTGCTGAAAAAGCACGACATCGACTTTGAAGTGCTCACCGCTGGCGAATACAAACGTACCTTGACCGTTTTCGGCGAAAATACCGAGAAGGGCAAGGAGAAATTTCAGGAGGACCTGGACGTCACTCATCAGCTGTTCAAGGACTTCGTCGGACGCTATCGTCCGCAGTTGCACATTGATGAGGTGGCTACCGGTGAGGTCTGGCTGGGTGTCGCGGCACTGAACCGCAAGCTGGTTGATGAGCTGCGCACCAGCGACGAATACCTGAGCGATCGCGCTCGCGAAGCGAATCTGTTCCACCTGCATTTCGCTGAGCGCAAGAGCCTGCAGGAGCGTATTGGCATGGCGGCTAGCGGAACTGTCGAGAACACTCTGGTAGGGCTGTGGAGCAAACTCGCTCGCTTGCGCTAAGACATTGAACCTCTTGAAGATTTTTTCTGTCCAGGGGGTTGCAAGGAGCGTTGAATGCAGACATAATGGCCTCCATCGAAACACAGGTAGCTTGAAAAAGCGCTTATGTTTCAAGGAGATAGCTTAGCGAAAGTAGCTAGATCCGAACTTTGAGGCCGAGTAGCAAAGTGGTTATGCTCCGGATTGCAAATCCGTCTACGCCGGTTCGATTCCGACCTCGGCCTCCACATTCGAAAGCCCCGCAGATTAACGTCTGCGGGGTTTTTATTTATGGGTCAAAAAAGCCATGAGTCCCAAGGTACCAGGGTGGCTCCAAACCTTTAGCCTTCGTCGTTTGATGATGAGGTCGGCTCGGCGATAAGCGCGCGTAAGTGATGTCTTTGTTGGAAAGCTGTGGGCGTCTTGCTGATGTGACGATATCTTGCCTGGATCTGCGGATATATTGCGCAGATCAGGCTTTATTCGTCATTTAAACCTGACCACGCCGGTCTAGGTGTATAGTGGCGGGCGAGTCCTCTCCTTGGGCGGCTCACCAGCGAGGTGTCAGCATGTACCATTCCACGACCCAGCAGGCTCAACTGCGCTTGAATGAGCAAGTTGAACAGTTCCTCACCAAAGGCGGCACGATCAAGGAAATACCCAGAGGCGTTAGCGGATTCAATCCTGCGGCGCCCAAGGTGCACTGGACCAAAGCTCAAGCTGGCAAGCCCTGAGCACCGCGGCACAATCAGAGATTAGACACCTGCGGTTCGACAACTACAGTAGAGGCTTCGGCTGTCGATGCTGCCGACGCGCTAGAGAGCGGGAAGATCGTCACCGCATAGCGGCCAAGATCGTTCTCCTGGCGCTGAAAGTTGATCGCAACGTTCTCTCCTTTCCAGCTCATGACCTCGGTCAGATAAGACGCGCCCGAACTCATCTTGATCCAGTGACTCTGCTGAAGACCGGGTTCGCCGAAGCGATTGGTGAGCATTTCGGTGACGAGATAGAGGCTGTTGGCGTTGCCGCTGAAAACCAGCTCATGCACCTTGCCGTCGGTGACGCTGGCGATCAGGCTGTAGCCGGGCGAGATAGGTAGGTAGGGCAGCCCACGAACTTCGAATTGGTTCGCTTGTGCGGTAGGGACACGGCACAGGGTGATGGGCCGGACGCTATCGGAAGGGCACTCTTCAACTTGTTCAAGGAAGTTGCCCTGCAGGTCGATGCCGAGAAAGTCCGTAGGTTCCTGGGGCCAGGGGGTAACGGATTCAGCAGCGGCCAATGCCGCCCACGCAGGAAGCGCGACGCACAGGCTCATCCTGGCGGCCAGGGAGAGAAGCGGCCTCATAAGGTCCTTCCTTAGATAGAAAGTGGGAATAGGCCAGCAGAATACTGCCCTGAGAATGAGTTTCAATAATGCCAGTATGACATCATCTTGCCGTCTACCTCAACCTCAAGGTCGGCTTTGGTGTCGGCTTGGCCTAGCCCTAGACCGGGTAACCAGGCGTGTTTAGCGGGGTGTGGGGAAAAGGCGGCAGAAAAAGAAAACCCGCCGACAGAGGGCGGGTTCAAAGAACGTACGAAGCACTTAGAGGGTGCCTACGCACATGTCAGAAATTCGTGAAGATCATGTCACCAGACTGTTGAGGGCTTGCAGTTGAGAAAGTGTGCGCCAACTCAACGTCAGCCAGTAGCGTTGCAGTAAGTGCTGGCACCTGGTGGTGCACCCATAAAAAAGCCCGCCAGGAGGCGGGCAAGGACGTTTTGAAGGGAGAGGTTGCAGTGTGATGTCGGGCAGTTAAGTCAGCGTTAACGGGCCGGCGATTGACCGCGGCCGTTGAACGGCCTATACAGGCGTGCTTATTTCAGGAGCCCGGTATGCACGACGACGAAGACCTTCCAGAGCCTGAGCATGATCATCTGCTCGACCACGAGTTTCTGTACCAGGACCTGGATCCCGAGGCCGATGCCCAGGGACTGGAAGATGACATCGAGGAAGACGAAGATCTCCTCGATGACTTCGATGAGCAGGATCATCCCGCCTGGCATGACGACATCGACGACGAGTAAGTCTGCGCTGAACAGCCCTTACGCAGTCTTCAGCGACGATCCAGCGAGAATCGCCCTGCGCCCGTGACTGCCAGCAAAAGTAGACCGCCAACGATACTCAGGTTCTTGAAGAACTGGGTCATGTTGGCGCTACGCTGCGGGTCAACCATGTTCCAGTAGGGATGGCCGATAAGTGCTGTGCCGAGCACGAACAGAGCAAATAGAAACGCCAATGGCCGAGTGTAGAAGCCCAGGATCAACACGATGGCGACGAAGAACTCCATGATCACCGCAATTGCCGCCGCCAGCGTCGGCGCCGGGGCGCCCAGTGAGCCTAAATAGCCAACCGTGCCTTCGAAGCCGGTGAGTTTGCTCCAGCCAGACATGACGAACAGGATCATCAGCAGGATACGCGCAAGCAGGATTATCGCATCGCGTTGACCGTCGAACAGGGAGTAGCGCATGGCGGCATTCCAATGGACCGAGACATGTTTCACTCTAGCAGGCGCGCAAAGGTTTTGTGCCAGGCATGAAAAAGGCGCCTCATGGGCGCCTTTTCAAAGAAGATTGGTGCGAGTGGCGGGACTCGAACCCGCAAGGCTCACGCCGACAGATTTTAAGTCTGCTGTGTATACCAATTCCACCACACTCGCACGTTTGAAAGGGTCGCAAGGACCGGACACTTCGTAGTGAAGGGCCACGCAATCAAGCGCGCTTTATAACCCATCGTTATAGGCGAGTCAACTCAGCGGCTGATATGGCCTGACCGAACCTCAGCACTCACTGGGCAGTAGGCCACAATTGCTAAAGGTGTAATTGACACATTGCCAGCATTAGGCCACTGTTCGAAACTTTGGATCCAATGAGCTAAATGTCATGTCTGCGGACCTCTCGTCTGTACCATCATCGCGTGTCGTACGGCCTAGGCTGTTTTGGCGCATAGTGTTTGCTCAGGTCTTCGTTCTAGCGGCTTTCCTTTACTTCAGCCTGTTGTGCCTGGGCGGCTATCTGCTGATGATCGGCTTTGATGCACAGCACACCGTTGAGCAGAGGGGGCTGGCCATCGCGGCTGGCGGCGGCGTTGTGTTGGCATGCCTGTGGCTGCTTAAGGTATCGATGCCACGCAGACTCAGCCCGGTTTTGGTCGAGCGTGAGACCTGAAGAGTTTCGCTTGATGGCCTGAGGGCGAGTAGACTCTGAACTACGCTCAACTTGTCTTTCCCTGCGGTGCCCGTGGAGCTTGCATGGTTTCAATCGACCGCCTGGACCAGCCTGAAGTGCCCACCAACCGCTATGAACAGCTGGTTCAGTCGGTAGTGGACTACGCCATCTATATGCTCGACCCTGCCGGTACCGTGGTGTCGTGGAACGCCGGCGCTGAGCGCATCAAGGGCTACCGCGCCGATGAAATCATCGGCCAACATTTCTCGGTTTTTTTTACCCACCGAGATTGTGTCGAAGGGCGCCCTGGGCAATTGCTGCGCCAGGCACTGGAGCAGGGCGTTGCCCAGGATGAGGGCTGGCGAGTACGCAAGGACGGCACGCAGTTCTGGGCCTTGGCGGCCCTGGATGTGATTCGTGACGAGCAGGGCCAGATTGTCGGCTTGGCCAAAGTTACCCGTGACATCACCGATCGGCGCGAGTCGGCACTGCAACTGGATGCCATGCGTGCCCAACTATTCCAGGCGCAGAAGCTCGAAGCCTTAGGGCAGTTGACCGGCGGCTTGGCGCATGACTTCAACAATCTGCTGACCATCATCCTCAGTTCTGCGCGCCTGGCTGCAAATAGCCAGGATCCTGAGCGCGTGCGGCGCCTGCTCGAGCATATTCTTGACGCTGGCCAGCGCGGAACCCAGCTCACCCAGCGCTTGCTCAGCTTTGCTCGTCATCAGCAGTTGAACGTCACGCGTATCGCGCCAGCCGAGCTGATCGATTCGACCCGTGGCCTGTTGGAGCACGCGCTGCCCAGTGAGATAGTACTTGAGCAACATCTGCAACCGGATGTACCGATGATCCAAGCCGATGCCGGGCAGTTGCAGATGGTCCTGCTCAACCTGTTATTCAATGCCCGTGACGCCATCGACGGTGAGGGGAGTATTCGGCTTGAGGTGAACGCTGTTGAGTTGTCAGGCGAAGTTGAGGGGCTGCACGGCAGCTTTGTGTGTTTCGATGTGCAGGACACCGGTCAAGGTATCGAGGCGAAGGTGCTGCCACGCATCTTCGAGCCGTTTTTTACCACCAAGGCCTTCGGCAAAGGCACTGGGCTTGGTTTGAGCCAAGTCTATGGTTTTGCCAAGCAAAGCAATGGTGCGATCTGTGTAACCAGCGAAGTGGGGATTGGCACGCGCATGAGACTGTACTTGCCCGTTGCCCAGATCGGCCCATAGCACGACATCCAATTAGGTGGACACCATGGTAGAAGCACTCAAGCGCCTGACCACCGGCATAGACGGGCTAGATGCGCTGCTCAAGGGCGGCTTGGTGGTAGGCGCCTCCTACATCGTCCAGGGGCCACCTGGCGCAGGCAAGACGATCTTGGCCAACCAGTTGGCCTGGGGGCATGTGCGTGAGGGCGGCAGAGTGCTGGTGGCCACCTTGCTTAGCGAGTCTCACGAGCGCTTGTTTCAATACCTTTCGACACTGGAGTTCTTCGATCAGGCCCTGGTCGGCGATCAGATCCAGTTCGTCAGTGCCTTCGATACCCTGGAGCAGGAGGGGCTGGAGGCGGTGGTCAAGCTTTTGCGTCAGGAAATCGCCCGGCAGCAGGCGACCTTGCTCATCGTCGATGGGTTGCTCAACGCCCGGGTGCGCGCTGAAACGACCCTGGATACCAAGAAATTCGTTGCTGAACTGCAGGGCCATGCCGCCTTCGCCGGTTGTACGGTGTTGCTGTTGACCAGTGCCCGCCTACAGGAAGGCAGCCCCGAGCACACGATGGTCGATGGGGTGGTTGAGCTCAGCGAGCAGTTGGTTGGAAGCCGCGCAATACGCCATATCCAACTGCGCAAGACCCGCGGCAGTGGTGCTCTGGCAGGGTTGCATGAGTGCCTGATCGACGAGGCTGGGCTCAAGGTGTTTCCACGTCTGGAGTCGCTGTACAGCCATCCTAGCCAACCAGGCACCGCGACCCTGAACCAGGTCACCACCGGTGCGCCTACGCTGGACGAGATGCTCGGTGGTGGTGTGGCCACAGGCTCAACCAGTCTGGTGATGGGGCCCTCGGGGATTGGCAAGACATCGCTGGGGCTGGCCTTTCTCGGCGCTGCCACCGCGCAGGCGCCTGGTTTGCATTTTGGCTTCTATGAAACCCCAGCGCGTTTGCGCCTGAAGGCCGCCGCGTTGGGTTATGACTTTGCCACTCTGGAACGCTCGGGCGCTGTGCAGCTGTGTTGGCAACCGACCACCGAAGGTTTACTCGATCAGCTGGGCGCGCGGTTGCTCGCTCAAGTTAAGGCGTTGGGCGCCAAGCGAGTGGTCATCGATAGTCTGGGGGCGTTCAGTCGGCTGGCTGCGGACTCCACGCGACTCAATGGTTTTTTCCGTGCGCTGATCGGCGAGCTGCGCGCTCAGGACGTCAGCGTGCTGATGACCTGGGAGATGCGTGACCTGTTCGGCGCCGAGATCAGTGCACCCGCGCCGGATCTGTCGAGCATTGTCGACAACCTGTTGCTGACTCGCTTCGTCGAGCTGGATGCGCAGTTGCGCCGCATGCTGTCAATTCTCAAAGTGCGCGACAGTCACCACGACCCTGCGCTTCATGAGCTGTGCCTGGGGCCTCCTGAGGGTGTCACTCTGCGCAAAGCGTTCGAGGGTGCCTCGGGAGTGCTCTCCGGTAGCGCTGTGCCGCAGGAGGGTGGGTGATGGGATGAGGCGATGAATACCATCCTGATCGTCGATGACGAGTACCTGATAGTCGAAATCCTTGCCTATGCATTGGAGGATGAGGGCTTTGCGGTTGAAAAAGCGGGCGATGGCACCAAGGCACTGGAAGCCTTGAAGGAGAAGCGGGTAGACCTGGTCATTACTGACTTCATGATGCCGAAGAAAAACGGCGAAGAGCTTGCCAGGGCAATCCGTGACGAGCTGGAGCTTGCAGACCTGCCGGTGATTCTCATGAGTGGCGCGCAAGCCAGTCAGGCGAGCCCTGAGCTGTTCGTTGCGGTGTTTGAAAAGCCATTCAATCCGATAGAGCTGATCGCCAAAGTGCGGGAACTGCTGGGCAGCTGAAAGCCAGGCAAAATCCCGCATCGGCGGGCCGATCGGTCAAGCGCATCCGTGCGGCTTCAAGCGATGCAGATCAGTGCTATTCGTCGTTATGTTTTTCCGGCGCCGGGTTGCCAGCCTGGATACGTTTGAAAATCTCTTCACGATGAACCTGAACATCCTTCGGTGCATCGATGCCGATCCTCACTTGCATCCCTTTAACGCCCAGAATGGTGACTTTGATGTCATCGTTGATGACGATGCTTTCGCCAACCTTGCGGGTGAGTATCAGCATGTAGTTCTCCTTGGTAATGATGAAAACCGCGCGGCTATTTACCGCTGCGGCGGGAGCTTGTCCCTCTTCCTTCTCATTAAAGACGCTTTCGGCGGACAGGAATTCCCCCGCTGACAAAATCTGTTGCTTGTCTCTAGTTGCAGGTGCCGATTTAACCCATTAAGGCGCCATCGGCGAAGGTGCTCGGTGGCAAGAATAGGGGGCTTACGCTCATATTGGAAATTTCTCTGCTTGATGGTGAGGATAGGGTGAGTCAATCGAGGGTTTGCAGGTCCTGCAGAAACCGCAGCAAGGCGACTTCTTCAGGCTCCAGGCCCTTGCGCGTGCGGGTTTTGGGCAATGCGGCGAGTCGGCCCAGGTGGAAGTGCTCCAGCACCGCTGGGTGAATGTAGCAACGCCGGCACACCGCAGGGGTGTTGCCCAAGCGGCTGGCAACCTGGCGAACGATTGCGCTGACCTGGCGCTTGGCTTCGCTGTCCGGCTCCCAGGCCAGGGGGCGCAGCAGGCTCAGGGCCAAGCTGCTGCCGGCCCAGGTGCGGTAGTCCTTGGCCGTGAAGTCGGCACCGGTCAGCTGTTGCAGGAACAGGTTGATTTCACTGGAACCGACGCTGTGACGTTGGCCATTTTCATCCAGGTATTGAAACAGCGACTGCCCTGGTAGCTCCATGCAACGCTTGATCAACCCGGCTAGACGACGGTCGCGCAGCGTCACGTTGTGCTCCACGCCGCGCTTGCCGCGAAACTGAAAACGAATCGTGCTGCCCTCGACCTTGACGTGCCGCGCGCGCAGGGTGGTCAGACCATAGGACTTGTTATCGCGCAGGTATTGGCGGTTGCCGATGCGAATCAGCGTGGTGTCGAGCAGGCTGACAACCAGCGCCATGACCTTTTCCCGGTCCAGGCCTGGCCGGCGCAGGTGGCTGTCCAGTTGCTGGCGCAGCGCGGGTAATACTTGGGCGAACGCCAGCATTCGGCCATATTTGTGCTGGTCACGCAGCTCGCGCCACTGGCTGTGGTAGCGGTACTGCTTGCGCCCGCGTGCATCACGCCCTGTCGCCTGCAAATGGCCCTGTGGGTCGGCGCAAATCCAGACGTCGGTATAGGCGGGTGGGATTACCAGCGCAGCGATGCGCGCCAGGGTCTGGTTATCTCGCACGCGATTGCCGTCGGCGTCCAGATAAATGAAGCGGTCGCGCCAGCGGCGCCGGCTCAATCCGGGCTGGCTGTCGTCGACATAATGCAGGGTGCGGGGCAGGGGGCAATCGAGCATGAGGCGCCATCCATCGACCAGTTACCTGATCAGTGGACAGCGGCAAAGTCGCTGATGCTCAGATCAATAGCGCCACTGATTTGATCTGTGCCCAGAGCATCTGCCCAGGGCGCAGGCCGAGCTGGTCTGCCGAGTAACGGGTAACACGTGCGAGCAGGGCACTGCCGGCGGCGTCCAGGCTGACCAGTACATGGGCGGGGTTGTCGGCTTCGCGGTATTCACGCACCCGCACTGGTAAGCGATTGAGGATGCTTGACGCGCTGTCGGCAGCCAGGGCCAGGCTGACGTCGCGCGCCTGCACCTTGAGCCGGTGGGTGCTGCCGACCACCAGCGACGGGTGGGCGATACGCAACAACTGAGTGTCACTGCCGGGTAGGCGCAGATCGAACAGCTGATAGTGCGGATCATGTCCCACCACCACGCCCTCGAGCACCACGCCCGCATCTTCGCCTTGGGCCAGCGACAGGTCGAGGCGGGCCAGGGTCTGGCCAATCGGCCCGCTGGCCATGGCCTTGCCCTGCTCGAGCAGTACCAGATGATCAGCCAGGCGGGCGACTTCATCCTGCGCATGACTGACGTACACCACGGGGATGTCCAGTTCATCGTGCAGCCGTTCCAGGTAAGGCAGGATCTCGCGCTTGCGCGGGCCGTCCAGGGCTGCCAAGGGTTCATCCATCAGCAACAGCCGTGGGCTGCTGAGCAGGGCCCGGGCAATGCCCACTCGTTGCGCTTCGCCGCCTGACAGCGTGGCTGGCTTGCGCTCGAGCAAATGGCCGATACCGAGCAGTTGGCAGGCCTGATCCAGGCTGACTTTGCGCTCATTGGCCTTGATGCGTCGCCAGCCGAACTCAAGGTTGCCGCGCACCGAAAGATGCGGGAACAGGCTAGCCTCTTGGAACACATAGCCGACCGGGCGCAGGTGCGGGGCCAGAAACAAGCCGCGTGCGCTGTCTTCCCAGACCTCGCCATTGACTTCGATGTAAGCGCTGCTGGCGCGCTCAAGCCCGGCCAGGCAGCGCAGGCAGGAGGTCTTGCCGGAGCCGGAGTGGCCAAACAGCGCGCTGATCCCGCGCCCTGGCAGCTGCAGGTCGACATCCAGGGTAAAATCGTCGCGGCCAAGGGTCAGCCGCGCCACTATCGATGAACTCATTTCAGCTCCAGCCAGCCTTGCCACGCCGGCCCGCATAGAGCAGGAGCAGCACCAGGAAGGAGAATACCAGCATGGCCCCGGCCAGCCAGTGCGCTTGCGTATAGGCCATGGCCTCGACGTGATCGAAGATCTGCACCGAGACCACCCGGGTCTTGTCCGGAATATTGCCACCGATCATCAGCACCACGCCGAATTCGCCCACGGTGTGGGCAAAGCCAAGGATGCTGGCGGTGACAAAGCCGGGTCGGGCCAGCGGTAGCACCACGTGCACGAAGGTATCCCAAGGGCTGGCGCGCAAGGTTGCGGCGACTTCCAATGGGCGTGGGCCGATGGCGTTGAATGCGTTTTGCAACGGCTGCACCACGAACGGCATCGAATACACCACCGAGCCGATCACCAGCCCGGTAAAACTGAACACCACGCTACCCAGGCCGAGCGCCTGGGTGGCCTGGCCGATCCAACCGTGCGGCCCTAGGGCGATCAGCAGGTAGAAGCCAATTACCGTCGGCGGCAGCACCAGCGGCAAGGCCACCACCGCGCCGATTGGCCCGCGCAGCCATGACTGGGTACGCGCTAGCCACCAGGCGATGGGCGTACCCACCACCAGCAGGATCAAGGTGGTCAAGCTGGCCAGTTTGATGGTCAGCCAAATCGCCCCCAGGTCACTGGCGTCGAGTGGCATCAGATTTCATAGCCGTAGGATTTGATCAGCGCAGCGGCTTTTGGGCCCTTCAGATAATCGACCAGAGCTTTGGCCGCCGGATTGTCCTTGCCTTTGTTGAGGATGACTGCGTCTTGACGGATCGGCTCGTGCAGATCGGCAGGCACGATCCAGGCCGAGCCGTTCTCGACCTTGCCGTCCTTGTAGATTTGCGACAGGGCGACGAAGCCCAGTTCGGCATTGCCGGTGGAGACGAATTGGAACGCCTGGGTGATGTTCTGACCTTCGACGATCTTGCCTTTGGTGGCGTCGGTCAGTTGCAACTTGTCCAGAACCTGGGTAGCGGCCAGGCCGTAGGGCGCGGTCTTCGGGTTGGCGATGGACAGGTGCTTGTAGTCATTACTTTTCAATACAGCGCCTTTGTCGTCGACATAGCCAGGCTTGGCCGACCATAGCGCCAGGGTGCCGATGGCATAGGTGAAGCGCGAGCCTGCGACGGTTTCTTTTTCCTGCTCCAGTTTGGCCGGGGTGCTGTCGTCGGCGGCGAGGAACACTTCGAATGGCGCGCCATTCTTGATCTGCGCATAAAACTGCCCGGTGGCGCCATAGGCAGCCACCAGTTTGTGGCCGGTGTCCTTCTCGAAGTCCTTGGCAATGGCCTGGATCGGAGCGGTGAAGTTGGCGGCGACGGCAACCTGGACCTCATCTGCCCATGCACTATTGAGGGTAATCAGGCCGGCCAGTGCGGTGACGGCCAGGTGTGACAGATGAATACGCATGAAGCAGCTCCAGAGGGCAGGTTATCGTTATGTGGCTGACTATATAGCGATAACCCGCTGAGCGGGAAGAGGCGCGCCGTACTTGTAGAAGCAGGCTTGACCCGCGATAGGGGCCAGAACGATAACAATCCCTGACTCAGCGCCCCAATTGGGCCAATGCTTTCTCTGCAATGTCCCGGGTCAAGTCGCCCGCCGGCATCGCCCGCCCCAAACGCAACGCCTGGCCCGACCACAGATTGCTGAAATCACTGCTGCCTTTGGCATCACTGATTGCCCGCAACGGCATTAACGCACCGCCGGCCAGCGGAAAGCGCGGCGCCAGCTCACTCATCGGCCCCAGCTCGCGCATGATCCGATTATTGATGCCACGCGCCGGTCGCCCGGTGAACAGGTTGGTCAGTGCCGTATCGCTGGCAGGTGCGCTGTCCAGCGCCTGCCGGTGGGCAGGCGACACCTTGGCCTCGGGGCAGAACAGGTAGGCTGTGCCAATCTGCACTGCCGAGGCGCCCAGGGCCAGGGCCGCGACCAGCCCGCGGTGGTCGCTGATACCGCCCGCGGCGATCACGGGCACGCGCACCGCATCCACCACCTGCGGCACCAGGGCAAAGGTGCCGATCTGGCTGGTGATGTCCTCGCTCAAGAACATGCCGCGATGCCCACCCGCTTCATAGCCCATGGCGATGATCGCGTCGCAGCCATGGGCCTCTAGCCACAGCGCCTCTTCTACCGTGGTGGCACTGGACAGCACCTTGGCGCCCGTTGCCTTGACCCGTTGCAGCAGGTCGGCACGTGGCAGGCCAAAATGGAAGCTGACCACTTGCGGCAGTAACTGTTCGACCAATTGGCAGCTGTGCTCATCGAACGGCGCGCGGTTGGAAACAGGCGTGGGGGCGTCAAAGTCTGCCCCGACTTCTTCATAGTACGGCTTGAGTGCCTGCTTCCAGCGCGCGGCACGCTCAACGTCGGCGACTGGCGGTTGGTGGCAGAAGAAGTTGAGATTCAGCGGTCCCAGGCAGGCCGCGCGGAAAGCGTCGATCTCGCTGCGCACCTGCTCCAGGCTGAGCATGGCGCAAGGTAACGCTGCCAGCCCCCCGGCATTGCCCACCGCAATCGCCATGGCCGAGCCCGTGGCGCCGGCCATGGGCGCTTGGAGAATGGGCACATCGATGCCCAACAGATCGAGAATGCGGCGGTCTGACCAGGTGCTCATGCGCGACTCCTTGTGCGGTGTGACGACGGGGGCTTACCTCTGGGGGGTTACAGGGCCTTGCTGACCTGGATGTCGCTGATCTTCTCAGCGTCATCGCCATGGATCTTGCGCAGCGCTTGCAGGGCCTGCTCGGTGGAGCTGTCGGGCATCAGGGCGAAGTCCCAACGGCGCTCGCCATCGAGTTTGTACTTGATCACGTATTTGATGGTCTGGGTCATGGGGCTTATCTCAGTTGCGACGACGAGCGACGGATGATCTTGATCTTGTGGGTGAAGGTCGGCTTACGCGTGACCGAGATCGGGCGCGGGGTGACGGTATCGATGGTGATGTTCCAGAAACCGGTGCTCGGCACGGTGATCTTGGCCGGGAAGCGATCGAAGGCGCCGCCGTGGTAGGTGTGACGACCGCCATTCTTGAAGCTGCGGAAGTTGGCGTCGTTCATCAGGCGGATGTTGCAGCGCTGGGAACACTCGATAACGACGATATCGTCCTCGTTGAGATGCTCGCGCTGGTGTACGAATTTCATGTGATGCTCCGCAAGGTTTATCTCTGCAAACGCGAAAGATATCACGATGTAAGGGTACACTCGCGCCCCTGTTGACCGGGCTAGGGATAAATCCGCCAAAGCAGGGAGCAAATCCGCCCGGGCGTTGTCATACACAATCTTTAAAGGGCAGAGGTACAACGAATGAAGTGGGTGGTGGCGGCGATGACCTTGACTTTGGGCGGCTGCGTCAGTGTTTCGGAACTGGAGCAATCGCGAGAAACCATGGATGTGATTTCTGGCAAGACCCCGCGTGCTTACGCTGACTGCGTCAAAGCCGAGCTGGCTGACAGCCGCGATGCGTTGCAGGAAGAGCAGCGTGGTGATGGCTTGCGCTTGATCGTGCCGCAAAAGCTGACCGCAGGTACCGGCCCGGCCGCGCTGCTGGACATCGACAAACGCGGCAGCGGCAGCAGCATCAAGCTGCGTGAGCGTTTGAACAACTTCCCCCTGCGGTTGGGCGACGTGCGTAGCGCCGCGACCAAGTGCATCTCAGGATCTTGATCTAGCTCAGCTCAGGAGCAATTAACGGGCAGATTGCCATCTTCTTGTCCGGTAGGCGTTGTTCCCTGCCGGAGGATAAGCCTAGACTTTTTGTGCTTATACCCATTAAGCCTAAGCTTATAACAAGGAAATGGAGCGTCCCGTGATCAAACCGTTGAGTCGCGTCGCGATCAGCACTGCGCTGATCCTGGCCTGGCCTGCGGCGCATGCCGCCGATGGCCAGAAAATCTTCACGCAAGGCGGGCAGAATCCTGCCGCCATGGCTTGCCTGGGCTGTCATGGCGCCGATGGCAAAGGCATTGCCGCCGCAGGCTTCCCCCGCTTGGCTGGACTCCCCGCCGGATACCTCAACAAGCAATTGGGCGACTTTCGCAATGGCAGTCGCAAGCAGGCGGTCATGGAGCCGCTGGCCAAGGCCTTGAGCGAAGAAGAAGCCAAGGCCGTCAGTGCCTACCTGGCCAACCTGCCCAGTGACCCTGCCCCCGAGCAGCGCCGGCAACAGATCGCCACCGATCCGGTGACGCGCCTGGCGCTGTATGGCGACTGGAGTCGGCACATCCCAGGTTGTGTGCAGTGCCACGGGCCGGGCGGTAGCGGCGTTGGTGAGCACTTTCCGCCGTTGGCCGGGCAGCCGGCCAGTTACTTGGTGGCGCAACTCAATGCCTGGCGCGATGGCAGCCGCAGCAACGACCCCAACCAGTTGATGGTCGGCGTGGCCAAGGCGATGACCGATGCTGAGGTTACGGCGGTTGCCGCGTTCTTCGCCGAGCCTCGCGGCCAGGAGGCCAAGCCATGAAGCCGATGATCCCAGCCCTGTTACTGTTGGCCGTGGGCAGCCTTCAGGCGGCGCCGATTGCTATGGAAGATCAGTCCCAGCTCAAGGTGCCAGGCATGCAGGCTGCCCCGCAGTTCACCCCGCCAGCGGAAAGTGAGCTGCCAGACAATGCGTTTGGCAAAATGGTCCGCGAAGGTCATGCGCTGTTTGTCGATACCCGCAGACTGATGCCCGAGGCCGTGGGTAATGGCATGAACTGCAGCAACTGCCACCTTGACCAGGGGCGCATGGCCTTCTCTGCGCCGTTGTGGGGTGCGTATCCGATGTATCCGGCGTATCGCAAGAAGAACGACAAGGTCAACACCTTCGCCGAGCGCATCCAAGGCTGCTTCCAGTTCAGCATGAACGGCAAGCCACCGGCTGCCGACAGCCCGCAGATGACTGCACTCAGTGTCTACGCCTACTGGCTCTCGACCAAAGCGGCTACCGGTATCGAGACACCTGGTCGCGGCTACCCGGAGGTTCCTAAGCCCAAGGGCGGCTATGACTTCAAGCGTGGCCAGCAGGTGTATCGCGAGCAATGCGCGATTTGTCACGGCGACCAGGGCGAAGGCCAGCAAGTGGCAGGGGAATACGTGATGCCGCCGCTGTGGGGCAAGGACTCCTACAACTGGGGCGCAGGGATGCACCGGATCAACACCGCGGCGTCGTTCATCAAGTACAACATGCCGCTGGGCCGGCCCGGCAGCCTGAGCGATCAGCAGGCTTGGGATGTCGCCGCCTGGATCAATCGTCACGAGCGCCCGCAGGATCCGCGCCTGGTCGAGGGTTCCATCGAGAAGACCCGGGTGAAGTTCCACGCCAATGACGGGGTGAACCTTTATGGACAGACGGTCGAAGGATTGCTGATCGGCCAGGGCAGCGAGTAATCGTCCGGACGATAGGGGGGGGCTGCAAGGCAGCCCCTGTGCGTGTACCGCGGTTGCTGAATTCTTTGCTTCAACAGGCGAACCAAAGCGCTTCGAACAGCTGCAATCCCCTCAAAATCTTGGGGGTGATTGGTTTTCACTGAGTGCAATATTTACGATTGGTCGGAACTATCTACACTGGGTTATCTCTATCATGGCATCGGTCGCCCGAGGGCGGGGCATTGTAAGGTGCGTGCCGCCTGATTAGACTGCGCCGAATTTCGTACGCAAAGCCCTTGTTAAGGACGTATATGATCAAAAAATGCTTGTTCCCGGCAGCCGGCTACGGCACTCGCTTCCTGCCCGCTACCAAAGCCATGCCCAAGGAAATGCTGCCGGTGGTCAACAAGCCACTGATCCAGTATGGCGTTGAAGAGGCACTGGACGCTGGCCTGAACGAGATTTCCATCGTTACCGGCCGCGGCAAGCGTGCCCTGGAAGACCATTTCGACATCAGCTACGAGCTGGAAAACCAGATCAAGGGCACCGACAAGGAAAAATACCTGGTCGGTATCCGTCGCCTGCTTGACGAGTGTTCATTCTCCTACACCCGTCAGACCGAAATGAAAGGTCTGGGTCACGCGATCCTCACCGGCCAGCCGCTGATCGGCGATGAACCGTTCGCCGTGGTGCTGGCAGACGACCTGTGCGTCAACCCGGAAGGCGATGGCGTGCTGACCCAGATGGTCAAGCTGTACAACCAGTTCCGCTGCTCGATCATCGCCATCCAGGAAGTCGATCCGCAGGAAACCAACAAGTACGGCGTCATCGCCGGCGACATGATCCGCGACGACATCTTCCGTGTGACCAACATGGTCGAGAAGCCGGCTCCAGAAGACGCTCCGTCGAACCTGGCGATCATCGGTCGTTACATCCTGACCCCGGATATCTTCGATATCATCAAGAATACCCCGCCGGGCAAAGGTGGCGAGATCCAGATCACCGACGCCTTGATGCAGCAGGCGCAGAACGGCTGCGTGATTGCCTACAAGTTCAAAGGCAAGCGCTTCGACTGCGGCGGCGCCGAAGGCTACATCGACGCAACCAACTTCTGCTTCGAGAACTACTACAAGACCGGCAAGGCTTACTGACTCGCCACGCCAGGTCGACAAGCCACCCCTCGGGGTGGCTTTTTTGTTTGTGGCGGCCAACGGCGGTATGCTGAGCGCCAGCCAAGGAGACTGAATACATGGCCTACGATTTTGATCTGTTCGTGATTGGCGCCGGTTCCGGCGGTGTGCGTGCCGCGCGCTTTGCAGCGGGCTTCGGTGCTAAGGTCGCTGTGGCCGAGAGCCGCTACCTGGGCGGTACGTGCGTAAACGTTGGCTGCGTGCCGAAAAAACTGCTGGTCTACGGGGCTCACGTGGCCGACGAGCTGGAGCAAGCTGCAGGCTTCGGCTGGACCTTGGAAGAAGGGCACTTCGACTGGGGTACCCTGATCGCCAACAAAAACCGCGAGATCGAGCGCCTCAACGGCATCTATCGCAACCTGCTGGTCAACAGTGGAGTCACCCTGCTGCAAGGCCATGCTCGCCTGACCGGCGCCCACGAAGTGGAAGTCGAAGGCCAGCGCTACAGCGCCGAGCACATCCTCATCGCCACCGGTGGCTGGCCGCAGGTGCCGGACATCCCTGGCAAGGAGCTGGCTATCACCTCCAACGAGGCGTTCTACCTCAAGGAGCTGCCACGGCGGATCCTGGTAGTGGGTGGCGGCTATATCGCTGTCGAATTCGCCGGCATCTTCCAGGGCCTGGGCAGCGATACCACGTTGCTTTATCGCGGCGACCTGTTCTTGCGCGGCTTCGATGGCTCGGTGCGTACCCATCTCAAAGAAGAGCTGGATAAACGCGGCCTGAATCTGCAATTCAACAGCGATATCCAGCGCATCGACCAGCAGGATGACGGCAGCCTCAAGGCCACCCTCAAGGACGGCCGCGAGCTGATCACCGACTGCGTGTTCTACGCCACCGGTCGACGGCCCATGCTGGATAACCTCGGGCTGGAAAATACCGGTGTGGAGCTCGATCCGCGTGGCTTCGTGCGCGTCGACGAGCAGTACCAGACCACCGAGCCGTCGATCCTGGCCATTGGTGATGTCATCGGTCGCGTACAGCTGACGCCGGTCGCGCTGGCTGAAGGCATGGCGGTGGCGCGGCGGTTGTTCAAGACTGAGCAATACCGCCCAGTGGACTATCAGAACATCCCGACTGCGGTGTTCAGCCAGCCGCCGATTGGCACGGTGGGACTGACCGAAGAGCAGGCGCTGGAAGCCGGGCACAACGTGCAGATATTCGAGAGCCGCTTCCGGGCGATGAAGCTGACCCTGACCGACATCCAGGAAAAGACCTTGATGAAGCTGGTGGTCGACGCTGACACCGACAAGGTACTGGGTTGTCACATGGTTGGGCCTGATGCCGGCGAGATCATCCAAGGCTTGGGTATCGCGCTCAAGGCGGGTGCTACCAAGCAGCAGTTTGACGAAACCATCGGCGTCCACCCAACGGCGGCCGAAGAGTTCGTGACCATGCGTACGGTAACGCGATGAGTAACCGCCCAGATACGTTCTGCTATGCATGTTTCTGATCAGCACGGTCGAGCTTTCCTGCCTGTTTTCTCTGCTTGTCTTACAGCGTGCTACTGACGCCTTCTTGATACTGCCCTGGCGCTGCCCAAGCAGCGTCGGTCGGTATTGGCTGATCGTATTCATCAGCGTTGAGAGGAAAGTGAACATGAGCACTTTGTCCAAGGTATTCTTTGTCGCGAGCAGTTTGCTGGTCTGGTCAGGGCAAGCGTCGGCTGATCGTGGTCAGATTAACTTCCAGGGTGAGTTGCGCTCATCGACTTGCGCCGTCAGCAACGAGAACGGAAACCCACAGGTGCAGCTTCCTGTCATCGATACCAGTGAGCTGAGCAGGGTAGGTAGTGTTGCTGGGCCGATACTGTTCCGACTTGAAGTGGAAAACTGTCCACCTGGGTTGAGTGAGATTTCTGTGCACTTCGAGGGCCAGAACATAAGCCCGGAGGGACGCCTTAATGTCGCAGAAGGTGGCGCTGAGAATGTTCAGCTGCAGTTGCTCAATAACCAACAGCAGCCAATGGACCTTGCCGCCGCGAAAGGTTCTCAAAATGTGCAACGCATTGATGTGCAAGACGGACGAGCCAACTTGGCCTTCTTCGTACGCTACTACTCAACCGGAAATGCCACGCCAGGCCCAGTAAGCTCCAACGTCCAGTACTCCCTCGACTACCTCTGAGTACTTCGCGCAGCGCGCATGCGGCTGCATTTTCCTGCGTATTCAAAGTGAAAGTTCATGGAACGTTTTCTCAACGTATTCAGGCGTGGAGCGCTGCTGGCTGGCTGTTTGCTTTCCATGCAGACCGACGCCGGTGTGGTCATCGGCGCTACGCGCGTCATCTTTCCTGCTGAACAGCGTGAAGTCACCGTGAAGATGACCAATGTTGGCAGTCACCCATCATTGGTCCAGTCCTGGGTCGATGATGGCCACCCTGAGGTCCCCCTGGAGCATCTGCGCGTTCCGTTCAGGCTGACGCCGCCGTTGTTTCGTCTTGACCCCGGCAAGGCGCAAAGTCTCAGGCTGTTTCACACGGGCGAAGTGATGCCAGGGGACCGGGAAAGCCTGTACTGGCTCAATGTCCTGGAGGTCCCTCCCAAGGGGGCGGGCAATTTCCTGCAGTTTGCTCTGCGCTCTCGGATCAAGCTGCTGTATCGCCCGCAGGGCCTGCCGGGCAAAGCCACTGATGCACATAGAGCTGTCACCTGGCAGGTGGTGCGTGATGGCCACGCCTGGGCGATGCAGGCAGACAACTCCGGGCCTTTTTTCGTCAATCTGGCAAGGTTGGAGATAATCCAGGGTGAGCAGGTAATCAGCCTTAAGCCTGCTCATGTTGCGCCTTTCGCGAGCGTTCGCTTTGCGCTAGAGGCTGGCGATCGGCCCGCCGCCATTGAACTGCGTTATGCGGTCATTGATGACTATGGTGCGGTGCGTGACGCACCTGCGGTTTCTGTGGCGCAATGGGAGCAGTGAGGTGGTGTGCTTCAGCCCTGGCAAGGGCCGGCTCCTTAGCCCCTGTGGCCAAGTGCTTGTTGGATCGCTTAGCGCACTTGGTGCTGCTGTAGCAGTGGCTGTCGAATTCGACGCCGCATTGTTACGCCAGGGTTCGTCGGCTGACTTGCGTCGCTTTGAGCAGGGCGCTCAAGCGCCGCAAGGGAGCTTCAGTATCGATATCACTCTGAACCAACAGTGGAAGGGGCGCCACGTCGTGGTGCTCAAGGTTCCACCGGGTGCCGTAGAGAGCGCGGCTTGTTACAGTGAAACGCTGCTGCACAGACTGGGGCTGGATACGCAGCGGTTTGGTGATAGTGTCCGCGAGGCGTTGGCAGGCAGAGGCGCGTGTATTGCCCTTGACAGGCTCGGCGTAGTTGCCACTGAAACGCTGGACTTCGACAATCTGCGTCTGGAACTACAGATCGCGCAGGACGCTTTGCGCCGACAGCCAAGCGGCTATCTACCCCCTGATCAATGGGACAGTGGAGTCAGCGCGGGCTTCATCAATTACAGCTTCAGCCACTATCAACGTCAGGACCGACAACAGCGCAGTAATTTGCAACAGAGCTTTCTGGGGCTGCGCACTGGGCTGAATACGGGTAACTGGTATTGGCGTCACGATGGCAGCTGGCAGGCTTCAAGTACCGGTGCGACCGGTTACCAAGCGGGTGCTACTTCAGTCAGAACCGACGTCCCGATCTGGTCGGCGCAGATTACCGTAGGTGATGGCTACAGCAGTGCGGGTGTGTTTCCCGGTAGCGCATTTCGCGGAGTACTGCTGGGCACTGATGAGCGCATGCTGGCACAGGAGCTGCGCGGCTTTGCGCCGACGGTAAAAGGAGTGGCCAACAGCACCGCTTTATTAACTGTTCGTCAGCGAGGTGTATTGCTTCATGAGTCTACGATCGCGCCAGGCCCCTTCGAGATCGATGACCTGCATGCCAGCGGTCTGAGCGAAGAGCTTGAGGTGAGCTTGCGCGAGGCCGATGGCAGCGTGCGCACGTTTTTTCTGCCAAATCAGGTAGCCCCTCTAGCCTTGCGGCCTGGTGCCAGCCGGTTCGAATTTAGCAGTGGCGTCTGGCGCAACGATTCAGGGCGGACCGGTCCAGGCTTCATTCAAGGTAGCTGGCAGCAGGGCTTGGACAATCGCTTGAGCTTGCATGGCGGCGTCTGGCTCGCTGAGGATTATCTTGCCAGCGCTATGGGGGCCGCAATCAATAGCGGTGTCGGCGCCTTTGGCTTGACCCATTACCACAGTCGCACCACGTTATCCTCAGGGCAGGCTGGCAGAGGCGATGCCATGCGCCTGAGTTGGCGTCATCGGCTGTCAGGGGCGGGAACGGACCTCGGTGCCACCCTTACCCAAAGCAACAGCGCGGATCACTACAGTTTCGATGAGTTCGCCAACGAAAGTCACAGAGGCCGCGCAAGGCCGCTGCGAAGACGCCTGCAGTTGAGCGTGCATCAGCACTTGGGCGACAAGGCCGGGCGTTTGAGCTTCACCACCAGCGACCGGCTTAATTGGTCGGGAGGTGGGCGCAGGATGGGCTACAACCTGGGCTACAGCAACTACCTTGGCGCGTTGACCTATGGGCTCAATATCAATCGTGAACAGGGCGCCTTGGGGCAAGCCTTCACGAACTATACGTTCAACGCCAGTGTGCCATTTGGTGAGCGCCGACGCTCGACACTCAGTAGTGGTGTCAATGTCGATTCCCTGGGACGTAGTACCTCCAACCTGCGCTGGAGTGCTGTCGATGGCGAGCAGGGACAATGGGGGTATGGACTTGCAGTGGCCCAGCAGCAGGGCGTGCGCAACGATGCAGGGCTGGATGCCACTTTGCGCCACAATGGCGCTGGCGGTCAGATCAGTGGCTCGCTGGTCAACCGCCGTGGCTATCGCCAGGCGGCGGTGGGGGCGCAAGGCGCGTTGGTCGCCCATGGGGGAGGGGTAATTGCCGCACCGCCGTTGGGCGATAGCTTCGCCATCGTGCAGGCGCCTGGCGCCGCCGGCGCGGGTATCCGCCAGCATCCACAGGTGCGCCTCGATCGACGCGGATACGCCGTGCTACCGTCGCTCGCGCCTTACCAGCTCAATAGCGTGGAACTCGACCCTAAGGGCACCGCTCAGGATGTCGAACTGCAACTCACTGGCCAGTCGGTGGCGCCGCGGGCCGGCGCCGCCACGCTGCTGCATTATCCGACGCGTGTTGGCAGTCTGCAGGTGATCGAAGCTCGACTGAACGATGGCACAGCGCTGCCGTTTGGCGCACAGGTCTTTGATGAGCAAGGCCTGGAGCTGGGTTTGGTTGGGCAGGGTAGCCAGTTGTATGTACGTAGCGCTGGCGATCAGCCTAAATGGCAGGTGGTGTGGGGCGATACTGAGGGTGAACAGTGCTGGATCGCATCCGAACCGAGGACTGAGCAAGAGCAGTCCGCGATCATTTGTACGCCGAGTGTTCGGGGCGGGTCTTAGGTGTGCCGGTAGCCTAGGAATCAAACAATCTATCGGTAACCCAGCTTTATAGCCAAAACCAATCAGCAGCATCAGGTTTGCCAATGAGCCTTTATCGGGATGAGCGGTTAGGATTCTCTGCGTCAACCCATTTCAAACCCCATGAAGGAGCGCATCTCATGCCTATCATCAACAGCCAGGTCAAACCGTTCAACGCTACTGCCTTCCACAACGGCGAATTCGTTCAGGTGAGCGAAGCCGATCTGCAAGGCAAGTGGTCTGTCGTGTTCTTCTACCCGGCCGACTTTACCTTTGTCTGCCCAACCGAGCTGGGCGACCTGGCCGACAACTACGCTGAGTTCCAGAAGCTGGGCGTGGAAATCTACGGCGTGTCCACCGACACCCACTTCACCCACAAAGCCTGGCACGACACCTCGGAAACCATCGGCAAGATCAAGTACCCGCTGATCGGTGACCCGACCCACGTCATCTCGCGCAACTTCGACGTGCTGATCGAAGAAGCCGGCCTGGCCGATCGCGGTACCTTCGTGATCAACCCAGAAGGCCAGATCAAGATCGTCGAAATCAACGACGGTGGTGTAGGCCGCGACGCCAGCGAGCTGCTGCGCAAGGTCAAGGCTGCCCAGTACGTTGCCGCCCACCCAGGCGAAGTCTGCCCGGCCAAGTGGAAAGAAGGCGAAGCTACCCTGGCGCCATCGCTGGACCTGGTTGGCAAGATCTAACGCCATGCCCCAGCTGCGGGCGGTGAGCAACCGCCACTTCTAAGTTGTCACCGCCCCGTAGAAAACGCCCGGGCGACCTCGCCTGGGCGTTTTTATTTACACGTTTGAACAAGGAATCGCCCGTATGTTGGACGCCACGCTTAAATCGCAACTGAAAACCTACCTGGAGCGGGTCACCCAGCCGATCGAGATCGTTGCCTCCCTCGACGACGGCGCGAAGTCCCGCGAATTGCACGACCTGCTGGTGGAAATCGCCGGCCTGTCGAACCTGATTACCTTGAGCAAGGATGGCACCGACGCCCGTCGCCCGTCGTTCTCGCTTAATCGCCCTGGTGCGGACATTAGCCTGCGTTTCGCCGGCATCCCTATGGGGCATGAGTTCACCTCGCTGGTACTGGCGCTGCTGCAAGTCGGTGGCCATCCGTCCAAGGCCAGTGCCGAAGTGATCGAGCAGATCCAGGCGCTGGAGGGTGAATTCACCTTCGAGACTTACTTCTCGCTGTCATGTCAGAACTGCCCGGACGTGGTCCAGGCGCTGAACCTGATGGCCGTGCTCAACCCTAACGTGCGCCATGTGGCCATCGACGGTGCCCTGTTCCAGGAAGAGGTCGAGGCGCGCAAGGTTATGGCCGTGCCGAGCATCTACCTCAACGGCGAAGTGTTCGGCCAGGGCCGGATGGGCCTGGAAGAGATTCTCGGCAAGATCGACACCAACTCCGGTGCTCGCCAGACCGAGAAGATCAACGCCAAGGGCGCTTTCGACGTGCTGGTGGTCGGCGGTGGCCCGGCCGGCGCTGCAGCGGCGATCTACGCCGCGCGTAAAGGTATCCGCACCGGTGTTGCCGCTGAGCGCTTCGGCGGTCAGGTGCTCGACACCATGGCCATTGAGAACTTCATTTCGGTTCAGGAAACCGAAGGGCCGAAGCTGGCTTCGGCGCTGGAAGAGCACGTCAAGCAGTACGACGTCGACATCATGAACTTGCAACGCGGCGAAGCGCTGATCCCGGCCACCGATGGCGGCTTGCATGAAGTGCGTCTGGCTGGCGGTGCGTCGCTCAAGGCCAAAGCCGTGATCCTGGCCACGGGCGCCCGCTGGCGCGAAATGAACGTGCCCGGTGAGCAGCAATACCGCGCCCGTGGCGTGGCCTACTGCCCGCACTGTGATGGCCCGCTGTTCAAAGGCAAGCGCGTGGCAGTGATCGGTGGCGGTAACTCTGGCGTGGAGGCGGCCATCGACCTGGCTGGTATCGTGGCCCAGGTGACCCTCATCGAGTTCGACAGCCAACTGCGTGCAGATGCTGTATTGCAGCGCAAACTGCACAGCCTGCCCAACGTCAAGGTGATCACCAGCGCACTGACGACTGAAGTGCTCGGTGATGGCGAGAAGGTCAACGGTCTGCGCTATAAGGACCGCACCACCGACCAACAGCACGATCTGGCGCTGGAAGGCATCTTTGTGCAAATCGGCCTGCTGCCTAATACCGATTGGCTCAAGGGTACGGTCGAGTTGTCGCCGCGCGGTGAGATCATCGTCGACGCCAAGGGCCAGACCAACATCCCGGGCGTGTTCGCTGCAGGTGACGTGACCACGGTGCCGTACAAACAAATCGTGATCGCGGTGGGCGAGGGGGCCAAGGCATCGTTGTCGGCGTTCGATCACCTAATCCGGACCTCTGCGCCAGCTTGATTGCGCTAGCTCAATGACAAACGCCGCCTGTTTGGGCGGCGTTTTTTTGCGCCAGTCAGTCCCGCCCTCATCGCGGGGCAAGCCCGCTCCCACGCCGACTTGCCCCGCGGTAAGCTTGGACTGACACTCGATGATCAATCGTACAGAGCGTTCCAAGTGGTGTGTCTATAGTGAAGACAGACACCTGCCAATGAGGCCCCTGATGCGTTTGATCAGCCGCGAACCCTGGTGGTTAGTGCCACCCCAGCCTGGGCAGAAAGAGCAGGACCTGCATTGGGGCTATCTGGAAATCTACGCCGACGGTAGCACCGTTTTTGTCGACCAGCGCCCCAGCGATCAGGAGCTGGCCGAGCGCAAGAGCTGCCGCAACTTCCCCGACCCCGCACCGCCCTGATTCAGCCTTCGAGCTGCGCCAGGCGCTCTTCCAGCGCAGCGATGCGTGCCTCGAGTGCTTCGATGCGCTCTTGCGAGACACCCGTTGCAGGGCTTCTCTCGCCACCACTTTGTTGGCGCGCAGCCAGAATGGCCTCGATTTCCGCCGGGTCACCCAGGGCATGGGTGTAGCGGTCTTCACGCTGCCCTGCCTGACGTGGCAAATGCACCGCCAACTCACGGGAAATCAAGCGCTCCAGCTGATGCTGAACCTGCTCGCCATCCTCGAATTCATGCAGACGATTGCTGCGTGTCAGCAGCTCATTGATAGTCTGTGGCCCACGCAGGAACATCAGGCCCATCAACACCAACTGCGCTGGCACCAACTCCAGCGCCTTGTCCACCCGCTGCTCCCAGCGGTCGGCACGGCTGCCCATCTGCAGGCGGGCAAAACCTTGCCCTTCGAGTGTGCGCAGGGCCTGGCCGACCTGGCCTGGAGAGAGGTTCATGACCGGCTCACGGCTGGTTTTCTGGTTGCAGGCCAGGACCAGGGCGTTGAGGGTCAAGGGGTAACTTTCAGGGCTGGTGGCCTGCTTTTCGATCAGCGAGCCAAGAATGCGGATTTCGGTGCTGGTGAAGCGGCCTTCGCTGGCGTTTTGGTGTTCTGACATGGCCCTGTCTCGTTGCGAGGAAAGGCCCCTAGACTAGGGGCCTGGCAGGGTAAAGACAAGCAGCCTCAGGCGCCGCGACGCGCCTGGGCTTCGCAGGCAGCAGCGGTGAAGATGACGTCGGTGGAAGAGTTCAGGGCTGTTTCCGCCGAGTCTTGCAGCACGCCGATGATGAAGCCAACCGCCACCACCTGCATGGCGATCTCGCTGGGGATGCCGAACAGGCTGCAGGCCAGTGGAATCAGCAGCAGCGACCCACCCGCTACACCCGAGGCGCCGCATGCGCATACCGCAGCGACGATGCTGAGCAGCACTGCGGTCGGCAGGTCGACAGCGATTCCCAAGGTGTGCACTGCGGCCAGAGTCAGTACGGTGATGGTGATAGCCGCGCCGGCCATGTTGATGGTCGCACCCAGGGGGATCGACACCGAATAGGTATCCTCGTGCAGGCCGAGCTTCTGCGACAGTGCCAGGTTGACCGGGATGTTGGCCGCTGAGCTGCGGGTAAAGAATGCGGTGATACCGCTTTCGCGCAGACACAACAGCACCAGCGGGTAGGGGTTGCGGCGGATCTTCCAGAACACGATCAGCGGGTTCATCACCAGCGCCACGAACAGCATGCAGCCAATCAGTACCGCCAGCAGGTGCAAGTAGCCAAGCAGCGCTTGCAGGCCGGACTGGGCCAGGGTCGAGGCGACCAGGCCGAAGATCCCCAGCGGCGCGAAGCGGATCACGACGCGTACGATCAGGGTTACCCCGTTGGACAGGTCATCGACCACGCTGCGGGTGGTTTCGCCGGCATGGCGCAGGGCAATGCCCAGGCCGATGGCCCAGGTCAGTACGCCGATGAAATTGGCGTTCATCAAAGCGCTGATGGGGTTGTCTACGGCGCTGAGCAGCAGGTTTTGCATCACCTCGGTGATCCCCCCAGGGGCACTCAGCGAGGCCTCGCTGGCGCTCAACACCAAGGAGGAGGGGAACAGCATGCTGGCGACTACCGCGACTACGGCAGCGGCGAAAGTGCCCAGCAGGTAAAGCCACAGAATGGGGCGGATGTGGGTTTCCTGACCGTGACGATGGTTGGCGATAGACGCCATGACCAGGATGAACACCAGCACTGGCGCCACCGCTTTGAGGGCGCTGACGAAGACCTTGCCCAGAAACGCCATATCACGCGCCACGGCGGGGGCGAGCAGGGCCAGGGCAATGCCGGCGACCAGGCCGATGACGATCTGGGTCACCAGGCTGGTACGGTTGAGCAGACGAAGGACGGGGGACATGTGCAGCACAATCTCAGGGACTTGGACGGGCGCGACTTTACCATAGACCTTTGTCGGCAGGTTTGGGCCTCTGCGCCGGTAATCGCTGCGCCGGACCGCTGGCGAACGCCCTGGCCATCACCAATTGAACAGCTCCCGCCGCGCGCCTTCGGTAATGGCCACGATCCCCGGATGCTTGACCTTGCGCTCCACCGAGATCGCATAGAAGGACTCGTTCACTGCCTCGGTCTGGCCGATCAGCACCACCCCATACTGGCGGCAGACCTCCTCGGCAATCACGCTGGGGGCGACGAAAATGCCGCTGCCAGACTGGCCGAAGGCCTGCATCAAGGCACTGTCGTCGAACTCGCCAATGATCCGCGGTTGCACATGTTGCTCGGATAACCAACGCAGCAGCCGGCTGCGCACCACGGTTTCCTGACCTGGGATCAGCAGCGGAGCATCGTTCAGGCAGGCGGGAAAGGGCTGGTGGTGGCGTTCGGCCAGGGCAGGGGTAGCGAAGAAGCTCAAGCCACATTCGCCGAGCTTTTGGCTGTAGCCCTTGATATCCAGGTGGCTAGGCATCGGGCTGTCGGAAATCACCAGGTCCAGGCGCTGGATGGCCAGGTCCGCCAGCAGTCGCTCAAGCTTGTCTTCCCGGCAATTGATGCGCAGCACGCCTTCAAGCTCCATGGTTGGCGCCAGTAGTCGATAGACGATCGACTTGGGCACCACGTCAGCCACCCCGACCCGGAACAGGATCTGCTCCTGCGGCCCGGCGCGCAGCATGGCCTCCAGCTCGCCGCCAATCTGAAACATCTGCTCGGCGTACACCAAGGCCTGGCGCCCGGTTTCGGTCAGCTCAAGCTGCCGACCGACCCGCTGGAACAGCTCCAGGCTGTGGGTCTGTTCGAACAGGCTGATCTGCCCGCTGATGGTCTGCGGGGTGAGGTTCAATTGCTCGCTGGCGCGGGCAATGCTGCCTGTGCGGGCGACCACCCAGAAATAATGCAACTGCCGGTAGTTAAGCATCTCGGGATTACCATTATTCGGAATAACCGAAGTATAACCGCTAAAAAAACGAATTTTCCGGATGTTTCCATTTCACTAGAATGCCTTCCCATCAGGCATCGTGCGTGCCGCCCGGACATGACAAGTGAGGAACCCATGCTACAACTGAAATCCATTGGCACCCCATTGGTGCTGGCTTTGGCGCTGTTCACCATGGCAGGCTGCGACCAGGCGGAAAAATCTGCCCAGCAGATGCTCGATCAGGCCGCCGAATCGGCCAAGCAGGCGATCGACGACACTAATAAAGCCGCCCAGCAGGCTTTGAATGACGCCATCGGCGGCGAGGGCGAGAAGTCGTCCAAGCCAGCCGCTGAGCAAGACAAGACCCAGGACATCTGATTTACAGACCCCAAACAGGATTGATTCATGGAATATTTGCTGGAACTCGCCGCAAGCCCGACCGCCTGGGTTGCCCTGGCCACTCTGGTGGCGATGGAAGTCGTACTGGGTATCGACAACCTGATCTTCATCTCGATCCTGACCAACAAGCTGCCGGTGGAATATCGCTCCAAGGCTCGCCGTATCGGTATCAGCATGGCCTTGATCATGCGCCTGGCGCTGCTCAGCACCGTGGCTTGGATCGTCCAGTTGACCGATCCTGTGATCGAACTGTTTGGTAATGCCTTCTCCTGGAAGGACATGATCCTGATTGCCGGTGGTCTGTTCCTGCTGTGGAAGGCGACCAAAGAAATCCACGAAAGCGTCGACCCGCATGGTGCCAAGGAGGAGGCCAAGGTTTCCAGCACCGTCACCCTGGGCTTCGCTGCAGCGATCTTCCAGATCCTGCTGTTGGACATCGTGTTCTCGGTCGATAGCATCATCACCGCCGTGGGCATGACCGAGCACTTGCCGATCATGATCATTGCCGTGATCGCTGCCGTGATCGTGATGATGGTTGCGGCCGATCCGCTGGCCAACTTCATCAACGACAACCCGACGGTAGTCATGCTGGCCTTGGGCTTCCTGATCATGATCGGTATGACCCTGATCGCCGAAGGTTTCGGTGCGCATGTACCGAAGGGCTATGTGTATGCGGCGATGGCCTTCTCGACCGTGATCGAGATGCTCAACATCTTCGCTCGTCGGGCGCGGTTGAAGCGTGAGGCGGCTGAAGGTTAAGCAACAGTTAGCTGCAAGTTGCACTCAGTATTGGGGCCGCAAAGCGGCCCCAAGTCTTTTAAGAGCAATAGCAGTTAGGGGCGGTGAAGGCTCAATGCGCCCCAGCATGCCGTCGAGCGCGGCGCACAGACTGCTGCTTGGGTTGGACCTGCGGCGGCAGGTGATGGTGCGAGTGACGACGCACGATGCGCAGTACACCCCAGAGCATGGCGGCAGCGACACTGATCCACATACCCACCAGCATAAGAATTGCCATTGTCAGGCTCATGTGTGCCTCCTTCTCTCAGGCAAGCCCCAGGCTCGCCCTCCAGACACTGCTTTAGTCTAGCTCGCCCCCCGTGACGTTCCATTGACCAAAGGTCTATCCCTTGGGTCGATTTGTTCCAAGCCGGTGTCGGACTATACCCATGCGCGTCTGCGATCTATGATCTATGCCCACGGCCGGGCGCTGCCTGCCTGGCATCCAGACAAGCGAGTGTCCATGTTGCAACACCCCCTCAATTCGTCGGGCAGCCTGCCGCGTCATATCCTCGCTGCGTGTCTGCTGATCGCCAGCCTGGCTGGTTGCGCGGGCGGCCCTGCGCCTGCATCCAAGGGCCTGCCACAGCGGGTCGAAATCAGCAGCGTGCCGTTCTTTCGTGGCAATGCCAACCACAGTGGCGCCATGGCCCTGGCAATGGCTTTGTCCCAGCAGGGCGTGCGCATTACCCCAGGCTTGCTCGATAAACCCCTGAACTTGCCACAAGGCGTTGACTCGCTACAGACGACCATTCCTGCAGCTGCGCGTGACTACGGCATGTTGGTCTACCCGTTGGACCAGCGCCTGGATGCCTTGTTGGCACAGGTGGCCGCCGGTAATCCAGTCTTGCTGCGCTATCAGGAAGGCTCTGCCTGGTGGAGCGAGCCGCGTTACGCCGTGTTGGTCGGTTATGACAGTTACAAGCAGCGGGTGCTGCTGCGCTCGGGCATGCATCGGCGCCAGCTGATGGCGTTCGACGACTTTGCCGCGGCGTGGGAGAGTGCAGGGAGTTGGGCGGTGCTCGTTCAGTCGCCACTGCAATTGCCGGCCCAAGTAGATCGCCAGCGCTGGCTGAAGGCCGCGGACGAACTGGCCCGCGCAGGCCAGGAAACTGCCGCCAAGCAGGCCATTGGCAGTATCGGCCAGTAACTAAAGACATAAAAAAGCCCACTCCTACCAAGACGCTATCGTCCCTGTAGAAGCGGGCTCTCCCGCGATGGGGCTGTTAAAGCCCCCGTACCTCTATCAGAAGCCCAGGCGATCGCGCAGGCTGTAGTACCAGGCCCCCATGGCGCTGAACGGTACGCGCAGCAGCTGGCCACCCGGGAACGGGTAGTGCGGCAGGCCGGCGAAGGCATCGAAACGCTCTGCCTGGCCACGCAAGGCCTCAGCCAGCACTTTGCCCGCCAAGTGGGTGTAGGTCACGCCGTGACCCGAGCAGCCCTGCGAGTAATAGATGTTGTCGCCGATGCGACCAACTTGCGGAAGGCGCGACAAGGTCAGCAGGAAGTTACCGGTCCAGGCGAAGTCGATCTTCACATCTTTGAGCTGCGGGAAGGCCTTGAGCATCTTCGGTCGGATGATCGCCTCGATGTTGGCCGGGTCGCGCGCGCCGTAGACCACGCCACCACCGAAGATCAAGCGCTTGTCGCCCGTCAGGCGGTAGTAGTCGAGCAGGTAGTTGCAGTCTTCGACGCAGTAGTCTTGTGGCAGCAGCGTGTGTGCCAGTTCATCGCTCAGTGGCTCGGTGGTGATGACCTGGGTGCCGCACGGCATCGACTTGGAGGCCAGCTCAGGGACCAGGTTGCCCAGGTAAGCGTTGCCCGCAACGATGATGAACTTGGCACGGACTTTACCCTGCGGTGTATGAACCACTGGATTGGCGCCGCGCTCGATGCGCACGGCTGGAGTCTGCTCGTAGATCACGCCACCGAGCGATTCGACCGCTGCCGCTTCGCCCAGCGCCAGGTTGAGCGGGTGGATATGGCCGCCGCTCATGTCCAGCATGCCGCCGACATAGCTATCGCAAGCGACCACTTCGCGTATGCGTTTTTGGTCCATTAGCTCTAGTTGGGTGTGGCCGTAGCGTTCCCACAGGCGCTTTTGCGATTCCAGGTGGCCCATCTGCTTGCTGGTCAGGGCAGCGAATACACCGCCATCTTTGAGGTCGCACTGGATGTTGTACTTGGCCACGCGCTCACGGATGATGCGTCCGCCTTCAAAGGCCATCGCGCCCAGCAGTTCGGCTTGCTTTGGGCCGACGGTGCGTTCGATGACGTCGATATCACGGCTGTAGCTGTTGACGATCTGACCGCCGTTGCGGCCCGATGCGCCGAAGCCAACTTTGGCTGCCTCGACGATAGTCACCTTGAAGCCGTTTTCAAGCAGGAACAATGCGCTGGAAAGACCGGTGTAGCCGGCGCCGATTACGCAGATATCAGTCTCCACCTCACCCTGCAGCGCCGGACGTGGCGGCACCGGGTTAGCCGAGGCGGCGTAGTAGGACTGGGGGTAGGGGGTATTGGCCATGCTCGAGAAACCTCGTGTTTTATATTTTTAACGAATGTACCGATGCTATCAATAATAATAAACACCCGCTAGTCGTATGGTGAAAATCCTTTACGAGCGGCGCTTCTTTAGTCGTGAGCAATAACGTTTAAGATTCAGGGGGTTAGCGTGAAAAAAAGTGTTGACAGCTAATCTGGAATGCGTAGAATGCGCCCCACGACAGGCACATAGCTCAGTTGGTTAGAGCACCACCTTGACATGGTGGGGGTCGTTGGTTCGAGTCCAATTGTGCCTACCAAATCGAAGAAGGGCGATCCGAAAGGATCGCCCTTTTTGCATTTCGGCCGGTGGCTTTTGCCTCGTGGCTGCGGCGCTTTCGCGGGCAGGCTCGCTGCCCTAGGCTCAGTTACTACAAATCGCAAAGTTTTTGATTTTTCTGAAAAAAACGCTTTACAGCTTGGTGCATCACTCGTAATATGCGCCCCACACGACAGGCACATAGCTCAGTTGGTTAGAGCACCACCTTGACATGGTGGGGGTCGTTGGTTCGAGTCCAATTGTGCCTACCAAATCAGAAGAGGGCGATCCGAAAGGATCGCCCTTTTTGCATTTCGCATTCCAGTTGGAAATACCCTGCGGCAGCCTGCCCATCGGCGGGAGAGGGGCGTCATGCTAGACTGCGGCCCTTCAAATTTGGAGATACACGCGTGCGCAAACTGGCAGTGGTAATGGCAGTGCTGGCCCTGGCGGGCTGTAACAACGAAGTTGACGGCGTGCATAAAAAGGTGGCCGAACACCTGAGCAATCCCAAGACCGCCAAGTTCGCCAACGTGCGCTTCGACACCCAGGGCTCCATCTGTGGTCAGTTCCGCGGCAAAGACGACGCGGGCAAGTTTGAGGCCTATCGCAGCTACGTGGCGATCAAGCGCGATGGGCAGTACGAAATTATCGTCGATGACACCGGCAATAATCTGCGCATTCGTGAGATTTGCGGCGGTGCCGACTTGCAGCGGCGTGCCGAGGCAGTGGCAGATCAGCCGGCGCCTGAAGGTTGGGATGTGGAAGTGATCCAGGGGGCCAACATGGGCGCCTTGAGCGACATGACTGCGCGCCTGATCGAGAAGGGCATCCCCTCTTCGGTCGAATACCGAGATGGCAAACCGGTGGTATTGATGGGGCCTTTCCCGACCAAAGAAGAGGCTGAGGCGCGCAAGGCCGATGTCATGGCGCGGCAGGGTACTGATTCGATCGTTATTCAGCACGGCGTCCAGCGCTGAGCTTCATTGGCTTTTCGGGCTCTTTCGCGGGGCAAGCTCGCTCCCACGCCGATCGCGCCAACCTTTCGTTTGTGGTGAGCCTGTGGGAGCGGGCTTGCCCCGCGATGAGGCTCACATCGGCGATAGAGCCTGCGCTTGCCATGTGCGGGCTGTCCTGCAACGCCCGTCCCAGCTATGCTTGCTCCTGAGGGCGCAGAGCAGGGAGGGGCCTCATGTCTACACTGGAGCGGGCCATCGTTGTGGCCGCCAGAGCGCATGAAGGGCAGTACGACAAGGGTGGCGCGGCGTATATCCTTCACCCGTTGCGGGTGATGATGCGGGTGTCCACGCCTGAGCAGCGCATTGTAGCCGTGCTTCACGACGTGTTGGAGGACACCCAGCTGACCGTTGCCGATCTAGCACGCGAAGGTTTTCCACTGAAGATTCTCGCGGCGCTGCTGTCGCTGAGTCGGCGCAGGGGGGAGAGCTACGAGGCATTCGTGGTGCGCCTGGGTGATGATCCATTGGCCAGAGAGGTCAAGTTGGCCGACCTTGCCGACAATAGCGATCTCACCCGCATTGCGTGTCCAGGGCCTGCTGACTTGGCCAGGTTGATCCGTTATCAGGAGGCCAGCGCCTACTTGCAGGCGCTGGCTTGAACTTCAGCTGCAGGCCTTGAGGTTCACCGGACCGACAAACTCGTTGCCGCGCCCCATCACGCAGGCCACCTGCTGATTACGTTGCAGCTCCCAGGTTTGCGGCGGGTAGGTCTTGTTCCAGGCTTCGAACAGTTGCCGGTCCTGTTTGGACAGGCGCAAGTTGTACTGCTTGCTCATATAGAAGTAGGTGCGCGCGATCATCCCGCGGATCGAAGGCCGCGGCATGACTTTCTTGGCCTTGAAATCCACTTGGGTCAGGCAGCTGCCATATTGCCCATGCTGCTCCGGTAGCCAGCCGAAACTGTAGTTGCTGCGGTCGCCATTCACCTCGCCAATACTGGGTACCAAGTTGTGCAGGTCAGCTTCTGCACGCTTGTACACGGTGTCATTGCGCGAGCAATTCTTGCGTCCGCCGTCTTGCCAGCACTGGCGTTGATGGCCAATCTGCCAGGCCGGAACGATGTGCTCCCATTCAATGCGCGAGGCGCGCTGGGCATTCTTGCGCGGCTGGTAACCGCAGGAGGCTAGGTCAACTTTGTTGCCGTTGTACTTGCAGCCGCAATAGAACTCGGTGGATTGCGGTGCATACAGTCGCCACGCGACCTTCTTGGCTTCTTGGAAGGTGCGCGGGGCGTCGGCGTGGGCAATGGGGGTGGTAAACAGCAGGCAAGCGGCGGCGAAAAGTGAAACTCTCATGTGCGATCAATCTTCCTTCGGCACGGTCCAGAAGATTTGCACGCCGCCGTCATCGCGGTGGGCGAGGGTGACGTTGTCGTTCTCGGCGATCTCATCGAGCAAGGTTGCCCAGTCTTCGGGTAGTTCATGTTCAAGGCGGAAGATCAGTGCGGCGCGGCTGCGCTGGGCGGTAGGGCTGTTGATGATCTTCTGAATGCGCTCCCCAAGCAGCTGATAGGGCGTAGGGGTGGCTTGAGAGGTACTGGCCATTGGGCTTTTCCTTGTTTTGCTGTATGCGCATACAGTATTTCACTGTAGGTTATTTCGCAACAGCATGTAAGTCGAAAAGCCTATAAGACCGTGGTAGAGAGTTTCGTTCCGAGCGATTCGAGATTTTGCTTACTCAAAAGAAGGTAAAAGCTGATTGCTCTTGGGGCGGGCCTGCCCGGGCGATAGGGTCGCAATGGTTCACATTGCGACCCCACTGACGCGCCTATCAGTATTCCCAGAAAATCCGCTGCAGCTCTTTACTGTCCTGGGTCTTGGTCATCGCGACCATGGCCAGGATCCGCGCCTTCTGCGGATTCAGGTCATGGGCCACCACCCAGTCATTCTTGTCATCGGGCTGTTCTGCGTTGCGCAGGACAAAACCGCCAGCATTGACGTGCGAAGAGCGAATGATCTGCACGCCATTCTTGCGCAGCTCTTGCAGGGCAGGGACTACCCGCGACGACACCGAGCCATTACCCGTACCGGCATGGATCAGTGCTTTGGCGCCGTTTTGTGCCAATGCCTTGTAGGCGGTATCGGTCACGTTGCCGTAGCCATAGGCGATGTCCACTGCGGGCAGGCTGCTGATCTGTTTGATGTCGAACTCGGAATTGACCGTATGGCGCTTGGCTGGCAGGCGGAACCAGTACGACTTGCCCTCGACCACCATGCCCAGCGGCCCCCAGGCGCTCTTGAACGCTTCGGTCTTGATGTTGACCATCTTGCTGACATCGCGGCCCGACTGGATTTCATCGTTCATGGTCACCAGTACGCCTTTGCCACGCGAATCTTTATTGCTGGCCACGGCGACCGCGTTGTACAGGTTGAGCATGCCATCAGCGGACATGGCGGTGCCTGGGCGCATCGAGCCAACTACTACGATCGGCTTATCGGTCTTTTCCACCAGATTGAGGAAGTAGGCGGTCTCTTCCAGGGTGTCGGTGCCGTGAGTGATGACGATGCCGTCGACATCATTGCTCTCGGCCAGCTCTGCAACACGCTTGCCGAGCTTGAGCAGGTCTTCATTGCTGATGCTCTCGGAGGCAATCTGCATCACCTGCTCGCCACGCACGTTGGCCAGTTGCGCCAGTTCAGGTACCCCGGCAATCAACTTGTCGACCCCAAGCTTGGCGGCCTGGTAGGTGGCGCTGTTGGCAGCGCTGGCACCGGCGCCAGCGATGGTTCCGCCGGTGGCGAGGATCACCACATTGGCCAGTTTCTGTTGTTGCTCGGCTTCTTTGGCCGAGACGGCGGTGGGCAGAATTAGCAGTAGGGCGAGTGCCCCAGGGGCGAAGGATTTCAGTGCGGTTTTCATCGTTATTGTTCTCTCTCTTCCTAATGAGATTTATGAGTCGCACAGCTGTGAAGGCAGTTTTCGTACCAGACAGCGGCATGCATCCTGTTGAACCAGCAGCAATTGCTTCTTTGTCAATTCGCCCCCCTCAGGTACAGGGGAAAGCAGGGGTGTGTGCGAAGTCTACGGCCGATGTTTTGAGCAGCAAAAACCAGGCAGCAGCCACTGTCATTCGGCTTCCCGAACAAGCGTAGGAAAAGATGTTCGGTTTTCCGGGTATTTTCCGGATATTCTCCACGCTCATGGCCAGGCGACACTACGGCAGAGGGATTTGACAAACGCGGGTCTTGTTTCCATAGTTATTTACCGCAAACGTTTGCGATCCGATAAAAAACACAAAATTCGGAGTCATCTTCCATGAAACTGCCGTTCCCCGCTCGTCTGTTGACCCTCGCTGTCGTCTCCACGCTGTCCTTGGCATTGCCTTTCTCGGTTCAGGCTGAAGACAAACCTAAAGTCGCCTTGGTGATGAAGTCGCTGGCCAACGAGTTCTTCCGCACCATGGAAGACGGCGCCAAGGACTACCAGAAACAGCACCCCAACGACTTCGACCTGGTGGCCAACGGCATCAAGGACGAGTCCGATACCGGCAACCAGATCCGCATCGTCGAGCAGATGATCGCCACCGGCGCCAAGGCCCTGGTAATTGCTCCGGCGGACTCCAAAGCCCTGGTGCCGGTGATCAAGAAGGCCATGGACGCGGGCATCACCGTGGTCAATATCGACAACCGCCTCGACCCTGACGTGCTCAAGAGCAAGAATCTCAGCGTGCCATTCGTTGGCCCCGACAACCGTAAGGGCGCGCGCCTGGTCGGTGATTACCTGGCCAAAGAGAAGCTCAAGGCAGGTGATCAGGTCGGCATCATCGAAGGCGTACCGACCACCACCAACGCCCAGCAGCGCACCGCCGGCTTCAAAGATGCCATGGACGCTGCGCAGATGAAGGTCGTCTCGGTGCAGTCGGGCAACTGGGAGATCGACAAGGGCAATGCCGTGGCCGCCGCCATGCTCAACGAATACCCTGAACTCAAGGCGCTGCTAGCGGGTAACGACAGCATGGCCCTGGGCGCGGTGTCTGCGGTACGTGCCGCTGGCAAGACTGGGCAAGTGCAGGTGGTTGGCTACGACAACATCAATGCCATCAAGCCGATGCTCAAGGATGGCCGCGTGCTCGCCACCCTCGACCAGGATGCCAAGAAACAAGCGGTCTACGGCATTCAGGCGGCGCTGCAGATGATCAAGGGCGAAAAGCCTGAAGTGGATGCCGATAACGTCATCCAGACGCCGGTCGAACTGATCACCAAGCCTTGAGCCCAGCAGGAGATACGGCCATGTCTGCATCGGCCTATGAAACGGTGCTCGCTGTCAGCGGCCTAGGCAAGAGTTACGCCCAGCCGGTACTTGGCGACGTTGCCCTGAGCCTGCGCGCCGGTGAAGTGCTGGCGCTGACCGGCGAGAACGGCGCCGGCAAAAGCACCCTGTCCAAGCTGATCAGCGGCCTGGAGACCCCCACCACCGGGCAGATGACTTACCGCGGCCAGGTCTACTCTCCAGGTAGCCGTAGCGAGGCCGAGGGTCTCGGCGTGCGCATGGTCATGCAGGAGCTCAATCTGCTGCCGACCCTGACCGTGGCTGAGAACCTGTTTCTCGACAACCTGCCCAGCCGCTTTGGTTGGATCAGCCACAAGCGCCTGCGCCAGTTGGCTGGCGCCGCCATGGCTCAAGTCGGCCTGGAGGCGATCGATCCGGATACGCCGGTCGGCGAGCTGGGCATCGGTCATCAACAAATGGTCGAAATCGCTCGTAACCTGATCGGCGATTGCCATGTGCTGATCTTCGATGAGCCGACTGCAATGCTCACCGCCCGCGAGGTGGAGCTGCTGTTCACGCAAATCGAGCGTCTGCGCCAGCGCGGGGTGGCCATCGTCTATATCTCCCACCGCCTGGAGGAGCTGCAGCGGGTGGCTCAACGCATCGCCGTATTGCGCGATGGCAAGCTGGTGTGTGTCGAGCCGATCCAACGATATAGCAGCGCCGAGCTGGTCAACCTGATGGTTGGTCGCGAGCTGGGCGAGCATATCGACCTGGGGCGCCGCGACATCGGTGCGCCGTTGCTCAAGGTCGACAAGCTCAGCCGCGGTGACAAGGTCCGCGAAGTGTCGTTCGAGGTGAGGGCAGGGGAGATCTTCGGTATTTCCGGCCTGATTGGCGCCGGACGCACCGAGCTGCTGCGGCTGATCTATGGCGCTGACCGTGCCGACAGCGGCAGCGTTGCCTTGGGCCTGCCGCCGGCGCCTGTGACCATCGATTCGCCCAAGGCTGCGGTGCGCGCGGGCATTGCCTTGATCACCGAAGACCGTAAGGGCGAAGGCCTGCTGCTGACCCAGTCGATCAGCGCCAATATCGCCTTGGGCAACCTGGGTGCGGTGTCCCGCGCTGGGGTGCTTGATGGCGCCGCTGAAAGGGCTCTGGCTGAACGCCAGATCAACGCCATGCGCATCCGCAGTGCCAGCCCCGCCCAGCTGGTTGGCGAGTTGTCGGGCGGCAATCAGCAGAAAGTGGTGATTGGCCGCTGGCTGGAGCGCGACTGCCAGGTGTTGCTGTTCGATGAGCCGACCCGTGGCATCGACGTCGGCGCCAAGTTCGACATCTATGGCTTGCTCGCCGAGTTGGCGCGCCAAGGCAAGGCATTGGTGGTGGTGTCTAGCGACTTGCGCGAGCTGATGCTGATCTGTGATCGCATCGCTGTGCTGTCCGCTGGCCGTCTTATCGAGACCTTCGAGCGCGATGACTGGAGCCAGGACCAGCTGCTTGCCGCCGCATTTGCCGGCTACCAGAAACGTGACGCACTGCTGCACGACGCAGCCCCCAGGATGGACGCATGAAGACCACCCCCCTGCAAAACTCAGGTGCCGCTCCCGCGCGCCGGACTGCTACCTACTTTGGCCTGGGTACCTACCTCGGGCTGGCTGGCGCCTTGGCGGCAATGATCGTGCTGTTCTCGCTGTTGAGCAGCCATTTCTTGTCCTACGCGACCTTCAGTACCTTGGCCAACCAGATCCCCGACCTGATGGTGCTGGCAGTAGGGATGACGTTCGTACTGATCATCGGCGGCATCGATTTGTCGGTGGGCTCGGTATTGGCCCTGGCGGCCTCGGCGGTGAGCGTGGCGATCCTCGGCTGGGGCTGGAGTGTACTGCCTGCGGCGTTGCTCGGCATGGCAGTGGCGGCACTGGCCGGTAGCGTCACTGGCAGTATCACCGTGGCGTGGCGCATCCCCTCATTCATCGTCTCGCTGGGCGTACTGGAGATGGCACGTGGCTTGGCCTACCAGTTTACCGATTCGCGTACCGCTTACATCGGTGACGCTTTCGCCTGGTTCTCCAACCCCATCGCCTTTGGCATTTCGCCGGCGTTCATCATCGCCTTGGTGGTGATCATCGTTGCCCAGCTGGTGCTGACCCGCACAGTGTTTGGTCGCTACTTGATCGGCATTGGCACCAATGAAGAAGCCGTGCGCCTGGCAGGCATCGACCCGCGGCCATACAAGATCCTGGTCTTCACCCTGATGGGCCTGCTGGCTGGCCTGGCCGCGCTGTTTCAGATATCGCGCCTGGAGGCGGCCGACCCCAATGCGGGTTCTGGCCTTGAGCTGCAGGTGATCGCCGCCGTGGTGATCGGCGGTACCAGTCTGATGGGCGGGCGTGGCTCGGTCATCAGTACCTTCTTCGGCGTGCTGATCATCTCCGTGCTGGCCGCAGGCCTTGCGCAGATTGGCGCTTCGGAACCTACCAAACGCATCATCACCGGGGCGGTCATCGTCATCGCCGTGGTGCTCGACACTTATCGCAGCCGGCGCGCGAGCCGGCGGAACTGAACCCATGGCAACCATCAAAGATGTCGCGGCACTGGCGGGTATCTCCTACACCACCGTGTCGCATGTACTGAACAAGACCCGTCCGGTCAGCGAGCAGGTGCGTCTCAAAGTCGAGGCGGCTATCGTCGAGCTGGATTACGTGCCCAGTGCCGTCGCCCGCTCGCTGAAAGCTCGTAGCACCGCCACCATTGGCTTGCTCGTGCCTAATAGCGTCAACCCGTACTTTGCCGAATTGGCCCGGGGTATCGAGGATGGCTGCGAACGCAATGGCTATTGCGTGATTCTGTGTAACTCCGACGACAACCCGCAGAAGCAACGCAGCTACCTGCGGGTGTTGCTGGAAAAGCGCATCGATGGCTTGGTGGTGGCGTCGGTGGGCGAGGACAGCGATCTGCTGCAGAGCCTGTCTGGGGTGCGCACTCCGATGGTCATCGTCGACCGCGCGTTGGAGGGGGTGGATGCTGATCTGGTGCGCATCGACCATGAGCAGGGCGCCTACCTTGCCACGCGCCATCTGTTGGAATTGGGCCATCGCGATATCGCCTGTATCGGTGGCCCTGCCGAGACCGGCGTCAGCCAGTTGCGTCTGGCCGGTTACCGTCGGGCGATGGCTGAGGCCGATGCGCCGATCGCTGCAGACCGTGTGCTGCACTGCGACTTCACCAGCCCCGGGGGGCATGCGGCCGCCGCGCGCTTGCTCGACGGCCCGCGCCCCACGGCGATTTTCGCGGGCAACGACATGATCGGCTTTGGCGTGCTGCGCGCGGCGGCCGAACGTAATATCAACGTGCCCGGCGAATTGTCGGTGATCGGCTTCGACGATATCGAGCTCAGCCGTTACGTCTATCCGCCGCTGACCACCGTTGGCCAATCGATCCGAGAACTGGGTGAAAGCGCGGCTGAGCTGTTGCTCTCGCGGATCGCTACGCCCCGACGCGAGGCGGCGCAAGCCGAGCAGCGGATCGTCGCGCCGCGCATCGTCATGCGTGAGTCCACCGGACCGCGCCCAGACTTGTTCAATGATTACCGCTAAGGAATTGCCATGCACGCCAAGGTAGTAGTGGTCGGCAGCCTCAACATGGACCTGGTGGCCCGTGCCGCGCGCTTGCCGCGCGGTGGTGAAACGCTGGCCGGCGACAGTTTCTTCACTGTTCCGGGAGGCAAGGGTGCCAATCAGGCGGTGGCGGTGGCACGCCTGGGTGGCAGCGTAGCGATGATCGGCAACGTCGGCGATGATGCCTACGGCCAGCAGTTGCGTCAGGCGCTACAGGTCGAAGGTGTTGATTGCCAGGCTGTGAGTGTGTGCGACGGCGTGTCCAGTGGGGTGGCGTTGATCGTGGTGGATGCCTCGAGCCAAAACGCCATTGTCATCATTCCCGGCGGCAATGGGTTGCTCAGCGCTGAGGCGGTGCAGCGTTTCGACGCCTTGTTGCAGGCTGCCGAGATCGTCATCTGTCAGCTTGAGGTGCCGCTGGAGACGGTAGGTTGGACCCTGGCCCGCGCCCGCGAGCTGGGCAAGACCGTCATTCTCAATCCTGCGCCGGCTAGCGGGCCGCTGCCGGCGCAGTGGTTTGCCCATATTGACTACCTCACCCCCAATGAAAGCGAGGCCGAGGCCCTGACTGGCCTGCCCGTGACGGACCAGGACAGCGCCCGTCGCGCCGCAGAGCAGTTGCTGAAGCTGGGCGCGGGCAAAGTGATCGTCACCCTCGGCGCTCAAGGTGCCTTGTTCGTCAGTGCCAACGGCAGCCAGCACTTCCCGGCGCCGCACGTCGAACCGCTGGACACCACTGCGGCCGGGGACACCTTCATTGGTGGTTTTGCGGCAGGGCTGTCGCAGGGGATGGGGGAGGGTGAGGCGATTGCTTTTGGTCAGCGCGCCGCGGCGTTGTCGGTCACCCGAGCGGGCGCCCAGCCGTCTATTCCTTACGCCAGGGAGTTGCAGTCGTGAAGAAAACCGCGCTGCTCAATATCGCCTTGTCCCGCACCATTGCCGGTTTGGGGCACGGCGACGTGGTGGTTATTGGTGACGCGGGGCTGCCGGTGCCAGCGGGCGTCGAATTGATCGACCTGGCCCTGACCCCTGGAATTCCTGATTTCGCCAGTGTGCTGCGCGCGGTGCTGAGCGAGATGCAGGTCGAGCGACACGTGCTCGCCGAAGAGCTGTTTCAGGTTTCGCCGCCGGCCCTGGCGGAGATCGAGCAGCTCTATGCGCAAGGCTTGCTCGGCGGGCGTGAACGTCTGCACCACAGTGAGTTGAAGGATCTGAGCAGGCAGGCCAAGGCTATCGTGCGCACGGGAGAGTGCCAGCCCTATAGCAACATTGCCCTGATCGCTGGCGTTACCTTTTAAGTTCAGGGTGCCAGTCATCATCCATCACGCAGCAAGGAGTGCTCGATGCTCAAACGTTTGCTACAAGGAGTCTTGCTGATGTCCACCATCGCCGCCGCCAGCCTGCAGGCCGCGCCTCGCGACCTGATCATCGATACCGACCCCGGGGCGGATGATCTGGTGGCGCTGTTTCTGGCCATGGCCTCGCCTGACGAGCTGAACATTCGCGCCATCACCACCGTTGCCGGTAATGTGAGATTGGAAAAAACCTCACGCAATGCTCGCCTGGCGCGCGAATGGGCGGGCCGGGAGGAGATCCCTGTATATGCTGGCGCCGGCCGCCCGCTGGTGCGCCCGCCAATCTACGCCGCCCAAGTGCATGGCGAAGAAGGGCTTACGGGCGTCAGTGTGCACGAGCCAAAACAGGGCCTGGCCAAGGGCAATGCGGTGCGGTACCTGGTCGATACCCTGGGCGCTGCCGAGCCGCATAGCATCACCATCGCCATGCTCGGGCCGCAAACCAACCTGGCTTTGGCGTTGATCCAGCAACCCGATATCGTCGACGGCATCAAGGAAGTGGTGGTGATGGGTGGGGCGCACTTCAATGGCGGCAATATCACCCCGGCTGCGGAATTCAACCTGTTCGCCGACCCGCATGCCGCGCAAGTGGTGCTGGCCAGTGGCGTCAAGCTCACCTATCTGCCGCTGGATGTCACCCACAAGCTATTGACCAGCAAGACTCGCCTCAAGCAATTGGCTGCGGTGAATAATCGGGCGAGCAAGCAGGTGGTGGCTATTCTCAACGCCTACATCAAGCACGATATGGACCTTTACGGCATGCCCGGCGGCCCGGTGCATGATGCCAGTGTCATTGCCTACCTGCTCAAGCCCGAGTTGTTCAGCGGGCGGCAGCTCCACATGACAGTCGATAGCCGCGAAGGGCCAACCTTCGGCCAGACCGTGGCGGATTGGTACGGTGTGCTCAAGCAACCGGCCAATGTGCTGTGGATCGGTGAGGGCGATGCCCAGGGCCTGTTCAACCTGCTCAGCGAGCGTCTGGCTCGATTGCAATAGCTTCATGTGGCGCATAGCGCTCGAGCACCTGTTCGATGAAGCTGCGCGTCGCCTCACTGCCGCGATCGCGCACCAGTAAATCGACGGCAATCAATAGCAGCTCCTCGGGTGTGCCTGGGCTGTAGGCGCTCTGACCCTCGGCCCATTTGACCTTGATATCGGCATCGATGGTGTGACTGCTCATGGGAGATTCTCGTGACGGCCCGGGCTGTGAGGCGAACACCTGACCCTGGTGTTCGTGGGGAGGCATGCTGCGCTCCACTTATTGCAGTAAATCATGCCTTTGCGTCAATAGCCCTGCGACTTAGGCATAAGAACGCTCGGCTGGCAAACTATCGGTGTGGTGCAAAATCCGGTCACGATTAGCGTTTCGCCTCAAGCGGCCGATTCAGGCAGACTTGTGCGGTTTTGCAACAAATTTTGCGTGGAGCTGTCGCATAGAGCAGTTCCCATGATGATTAGGAGGATTCATGTTCCGTACCCGTGCTTCCCTGGCAACCCTGCTGGTGGCTACAGTCCTGGCAGGTTGCAGCACAGGCGGTTCTTCCGGCACTGCTGGCAACGCCCCGGCGGCTCCAGCCGGTAACGACGGCCGCTGCGAAGCCAGTGGCGCCGACTTTGCAGTTGGCAAGCCGGGCACCCCAGACCTGCTCGAGCAGGCGCGCAAGGCCAGTGGCTCGCAGATGGCGCGTATCCTCAAGCCACACGATGTGATCACCCTGGAGTATCGCTCTGAGCGCTTGAACTTGAACGTTGATGAGCAGGGCAAGGTTATTCGCGTGAACTGCGGCTGATCCGGCCCTGCCGTCGGGCGCAAGTCCGCTGCCACGTATTGGTTTGAACGATTGAGTGGGAGTGGGCTGCCCCGCGATGGGAAGCCCTGCCACTAGCGGCGCAAATCCCAGGCATAAAAAAACCCGCCACAAGGGCGGGTTTTTTTACAGCAATCCGAATTACTCCGGACGAACCTGTGCAGCCTGCATGCCCTTCTGGCCGCGTTCAGCGACGAAGGAAACAGTCTGGCCTTCTTTCAGGCTCTTGAAGCCGTCGGTTTCGATGGCTTTGAAGTGTACGAACAGGTCGTCGCCGCCGCCTTGAGGAGTGATGAAGCCGAAGCCTTTCTCATCGTTGAACCACTTGACGGTGCCGGTTTGGCGATTGGACATGGGGTGAATCTCCAGAAACATGATTTTTTATCGAGGTGCAAATGTGGCCGAAGCTACGTGCGCCAGGTACATCATAGTCTAATTCTGCGGATGTCGCGCCTTTTACCTTCGGATTATGCTGATCCATCGCAAATAAAAGCGCAGTAAGCCACAAAATCGTCGTGTCAATTAGCCTTGCAGGCCTGCTGGACAACGGTTTGCGCCTTTTGCATCAATTTGGCGTCCACCCCGTCCTGGCTGTCCAAATCCTTGATTTCATCGTCTGTGAAATTCTTCTTGATGGCTTGTGCGCCACATTCACAGTGTTTTTTGGCCGTATTGGCGTCGACGCCCTGGCCGGTCGCCACCTGCTGGCACTGTGTCATATAGGCCGCTTGCTTGCCGGCCGGGAAATCGCCAGCGGTTGCAGCCATGGGCAGCAGCAGGGCGCTGGCGGCAGTCAGGGCCAAAAGAGACTGAAATCGCATAACCAGACACTCCTTGGGTTAGGTCTCATACAGAGTAGGATGCTTCAGAAAGTCTGATAGGCAAATTTCCGCACAAGTTCAGCCTGGGGCGTAATTTCCAAATATTTCTGCCTGGGGTGCAACCCGCGTGCTAGCATGCTTGGCTTGCGGTGGGCCTGGTGCCGGCTGCAAGCCATTTTATTTTCCAGTCACTCTGGTTCGTCCCTGGCAAGCCGAAAGGCTTCTGCCACTGTGAGGCAGGCTTTCCCGCGGGAAAGGCAGGTCGGATCTTGTACTGGCTCATCCCAACCCACGTGACCTTTGGTAGGGGTCACCACTAGGAGAGGAGGCGCCATGCCCACTATTACTCTTCCCGATGGCAGTCAACGTTCGTTCGATCACGCCGTATCCGTAGCCGAAGTCGCTGCCTCTATTGGCGCAGGCCTGGCCAAGGCCACCCTGGCCGGCAAGGTCGACGGCAAATTGGTCGATGCGTGCGATCTGATCGAGCACGACGCCACCCTGCAGATCATCACCCCTAAAGATGAAGAGGGACTGGAGATCATCCGTCACTCGTGCGCCCACCTGATCGGCCACGCAGTGAAGCAGCTGTACCCGACCGCCAAGATGGTGATCGGCCCGGTGATCGACGAAGGCTTCTATTACGATATCGCCTACGAGCGCCCCTTCACTCCTGACGACCTCGCGGCCATCGAAAAGCGCATGCAACAGCTGATCGAGAAGGACTACGACGTCATCAAGAAGATGACCCCGCGCGCCGAAGTCATCGACGTCTTCCACAATCGCGGTGAAGACTACAAGCTGCGCCTGGTCGAAGACATGCCCGATGAGCAGGCCATGGGCCTGTACTATCACGAAGAATACGTCGACATGTGCCGCGGTCCGCACGTGCCGAACACCCGCTTCCTCAAGGCATTCAAGCTGACCAAGCTGTCCGGCGCCTACTGGCGCGGCGATGCCAAGAACGAGCAATTGCAACGTGTGTACGGCACTGCCTGGGCTGACAAGAAGCAGCTGGCGGCCTACATCCAGCGCATCGAAGAAGCCGAAAAACGCGACCACCGCAAGATCGGCAAGCAGCTGGATCTGTTCCACCTGCAGGAAGAAGCCCCGGGCATGGTCTTCTGGCACCCGAACGGCTGGACCGTGTATCAGGTGCTCGAGCAATACATGCGCAACGTCCAGCGCATCAATGGCTACCTTGAGATCAAGACCCCGCAAGTGGTCGACCGCATCCTGTGGGAGAAGTCCGGTCACTGGTCCAACTACGCCGAAAACATGTTCACCACTTCGTCGGAAAGCCGCGACTACGCGGTAAAGCCGATGAACTGCCCATGTCACGTGCAGGTGTTCAACCAGGGCCTGAAGTCGTACCGCGACCTGCCGCTGCGCCTGGCTGAATTCGGTGCTTGCCACCGCAATGAGCCATCCGGCGCCCTGCACGGCATCATGCGTGTGCGCGGCTTCGTGCAAGACGACGCGCACATTTTCTGCACCGAAGATCAGGTGAAGAAAGAAGCCGCCGACTTCATCAAGCTGACCTTGGATGTGTACAAGGACTTCGGTTTCACCGACATCGCCATGAAGCTCTCGACCCGTCCGGTCAAGCGCGTCGGCTCCGAAGAGCTGTGGGATCGCGCTGAAGGTGCGCTGGCCGATGCCCTGAACGAGTCGGGCCTGGAGTGGGAATACCAGCCGGGCGAGGGCGCGTTCTACGGTCCGAAGATCGAGTTCACCCTGCGCGACTGCCTGGGCCGTAACTGGCAGTGTGGTACCCTGCAGTACGATCCGAACCTGCCTGAGCGTCTGGACGCCAGCTACATCGCCGAAGACAACGCCCGCAAGCGTCCGGTGATGCTGCACCGCGCCATCCTCGGTTCGTTCGAGCGCTTCATCGGCATGCTCATCGAGCATTATGCCGGTGTCTTCCCAGCCTGGCTGGCGCCAACCCAGGCGGTGATCATGAATATCACCGACAAACAGGCCGATTTCGCCCTTGAGGTGGAAAAAAACCTGACCGATAGCGGTTTCCGTGCCAAGTCTGACTTGAGAAATGAGAAGATCGGCTTTAAAATCCGCGAGCATACTTTGCTCAAGGTCCCGTACCTTTTGGTTATAGGGGACCGTGAAGTCGAAACGCAAACCGTCGCTGTGCGTACTCGCGAAGGCGCTGACCTGGGCTCCATGCCCGTCGCCCAATTCGCTGAGCTCCTTGCGCATGCGGTTTCCCGGCGTGGTCGCCAAGAATCGGAGTAATAACTATTAAGCGTGAAATGAGAAACGATAAACGAACTGCACCGAAGGCCCCGATCAACGAGAATATCTCGGCCCGCGAGGTTCGGTTAATTGGCGCTGACGGCGAGCAGATTGGCATCGTCTCGATTGATGAAGCGCTTCGTATCGCTGAAGAAGCGAAGCTGGATCTGGTAGAGATTTCTGCTGACGCCGTACCTCCTGTCTGCAAGGTCATGGACTACGGCAAGCACCTCTTCGAGAAGAAGAAGCAGGCCAACGAGGCCAAGAAAAACCAGAAGCAGATCCAGATCAAAGAAATCAAGTTTCGTCCAGGGACGGAGGAAGGGGATTACCAGGTAAAACTACGCAACCTGGTACGTTTCCTTAGTGATGGGGACAAGGCCAAGATCTCTCTGAGATTCCGTGGTCGTGAGATGGCCCACCAGGAGCTGGGCATGGAGCTGTTGAAGCGGGTTGAAGCTGACCTGATCGAATACGGCACCGTTGAGCAGCATCCGAAGATGGAAGGACGCCAGCTTATGATGGTCATCGCCCCCAAAAAGAAGAAGTAATCTCCCGGGCACGGCAGGCCTGATGATTATTGTGTAATTTTATCGAATGCGGAGTTCCAACATGCCAAAAATGAAAACCAAGAGCGGTGCTGCGAAGCGTTTCCTGAAAACGGCTTCCGGCTTCAAGCACAAGCACGCTTTCAAGAGCCACATCCTGACCAAAATGTCGACTAAGCGTAAGCGTCAACTGCGTGGTAGCAGCCTGCTGCACCCGTCTGACGTGGCAAAAGTCGCGCGCATGCTGCGCGTTCGTTAATTCTGGTCTAGATAGAGGAAGTTACTCATGGCTCGTGTAAAGCGCGGCGTAATCGCTCGTAAGCGTCACAAGAAAATTCTGAAACTGGCTAAAGGCTACTACGGTGCACGTTCGCGCGTATTCCGTGTTGCCAAGCAGGCTGTCATCAAGGCTGGTCAATACGCCTACCGTGACCGTCGCCAGAAAAAGCGTCAGTTCCGCGCTCTGTGGATCGCTCGTATCAACGCCGGTGCCCGCACCAACGGTCTGTCTTACAGCCGTCTGATTGCTGGCCTGAAAAAAGCGTCGATCGAAATCGACCGCAAAGTTCTGGCTGACCTGGCAGTGAACGAAAAAGCGGCGTTTGCTGCGATTGTCGAGAAGGCTAAAGCCGTTCTGGCTTAAGTACCCACGACAATCACCCGGCGATGCTAGCGTCGCTGGGTGTTGAACGTCATCGATAGGGGAAGAGCCTTCAAAGCTCTTCCCCTATTTTCGTATCTGGAGTCTGTACATGGAAAACCTGGATGCGCTGGTCTCCCAAGCCCTGGAAGCTGTGGAGCGCGCTGAAGACATCAATGCCCTGGAACAGATCCGGGTTCAATTTCTCGGCAAGAAGGGCGAGCTGACCCAGGTGATGAAGACCCTGGGCAACCTGCCAGCCGAAGAGCGCCCCAAGGTTGGAGCGCTGATCAACGACGCCAAGGAACGCGTCACCGAAGTGCTCAACGCACGCAAAGCTGCCTTTGAAGAGGCCGAGCTCAGCGCTCGCCTGGCGGCCGAATGCATTGATGTGACCTTGCCAGGTCGTGGCCAGACCACCGGTGGCCTGCACCCGATCACCCGCACTCTCGAGCGTATCGAGCAGTTCTTCACCCACATCGGCTACGGCATTGCCGAAGGCCCTGAGGTCGAAGACGACTACCACAACTTCGAAGCGCTCAACATCCCCGGCCACCACCCGGCGCGGGCGATGCACGACACCTTCTATTTCAATGCCAACATGCTGCTGCGTACCCACACCTCGCCGGTGCAGGTGCGGACCATGGAGTCCACTCAGCCGCCAATCCGCATTGTTTGCCCAGGCCGCGTCTATCGCTGCGACTCGGATATCACTCACTCGCCGATGTTCCACCAGGTCGAAGGCCTGCTGATCGATCGCGACATCAACTTCGCCGACCTCAAGGGCACCATCGAAGAATTCCTGCGGGTGTTCTTCGAAAAACAACTGGACGTGCGTTTCCGTCCGTCGTTCTTCCCCTTCACCGAGCCGTCTGCTGAAGTCGATATCCAGTGTGTGATGTGCTCCGGCAAAGGCTGCCGCGTCTGCAAGCAGACGGGCTGGCTGGAAGTCATGGGCTGCGGCATGGTCCACCCGAACGTGCTGCGCATGTCCGGTATCGATCCGGAAGAGTTCCAAGGCTTCGCCTTCGGCATGGGTGCCGAGCGCCTGGCCATGCTGCGCTATGGCGTCAACGATTTGCGTCTGTTCTTCGACAACGACCTGCGGTTCCTCGCCCAATTCCGCTAGGCCCAATCGACGCAACTTTCAGGAGAACAGCATGAAATTCAGTGAACAGTGGCTGCGCGGTTGGGTCAACCCGCAAGTCTCCCGTGACGAGCTGGTCGCTCGTCTGTCCATGGCCGGCCTCGAAGTCGACAGCGTTACCCCGGCTGCTGGCCAGTTCAGCGGTATCGTCGTTGGCGAAATCCTGAGCACCGAGCAACACCCGGACGCCGATAAGCTGCGCGTCTGCCAGGTGAGCAGCGGCCAGGAAACCTTCCAGGTGGTCTGCGGCGCGCCCAATGCCCGTCCGGGCATAAAAATCCCGTTTGCCATGATCGGCGCCGAACTGCCGGGCGACTTCAAGATCAAGAAGGCCAAGCTGCGGGGTGTCGAGTCGTTCGGCATGCTCTGCTCGGCGGCCGAACTGCAGATCAGCGAAGAAAACGATGGCCTGCTCGAACTGGCAGCCGATGCCCCGGTTGGTGAAGACATTCGCCAATACCTGAACCTGGACGACGCCAGCATCGAAATTGGCCTGACCCCGAACCGCGGCGACTGCCTGTCGGTAGTCGGTCTGGCGCGCGATGTCAGCGCTCTGTACAACGTTCCGGTCACTCGTCTGGCGGTGCCTGCAGTCGCGCCCGCCCACGACGAAGTACGCTCGGTCGAAGTCAGTGCTCCGGCTGCGTGCCCGCGCTACCTGGGCCGGGTCATCCGCAATGTCGACCTGTCCAAGCCAAGCCCGCTGTGGCTGGTCGAGCGCCTGCGCCGCAGTGATGTGCGCAGCATCGACGCCGCCGTTGACATCACCAACTACGTGATGCTTGAACTCGGGCAACCGATGCACGCATTCGACCTCGCCGAAATCAACGGCGGCATCCGCGTGCGGATGGCCGAAGAGGGCGAGAAACTGGTCCTGCTCGACGGCCAAGAAGTGGCCCTGCGTAGCGATACCCTGGTCATCGCCGACCACACCCGGGCCCTGGCTATCGCTGGCGTCATGGGGGGCGAGCATAGCGGTGTCAATACTGAGAAGACCCGCGACCTGTTCCTTGAGAGCGCCTTCTTCGAGCCTATTTCGGTCGCTGGCAAGGCCCGTTCCTACGGCCTGCACACCGATGCCTCGCATCGCTACGAGCGCGGCGTCGACTCGCAACTGGCCCGCGAAGCCATGGAGCGGGCTACCGCGCTGGTGCTGGAGGTCGTTGGTGGCGAAGCTGGCCCGATCATCGAGAGTGTCAGCGAGCAGCACCTGCCTAAAGTGGCGCCGATCACCCTGCGCGCCGAACGCATCACCCAGATGCTCGGCATGGAGATGGAGCCAGCACAGGTCGAGCAACTGCTCAACGCCCTGGAACTGACGACCACCAGCAGTGGGGCAGGGCAGTGGACAGTCAACGTTCCAAGCCACCGCTTCGACATCAGCCTGGAAGTCGACCTGATCGAAGAACTGGCCCGCCTGTACGGCTACAACCACCTGCCGGTCCGCTACCCGCAAGCGCGTCTGGCGCCAAAAGGTGCTCCGGAAGCCCGTGGCGAGTTGCCAACCCTGCGCCGCTTGCTGGTTGCTCGCGGCTACCAGGAAGCAATCACCTACAGCTTCATCGATCCGAAGCTGTTCGAGCTGTTCACCCCTGGCGTCGAGCCGCTACTGCTGGCCAACCCGATTTCCAACGACATGGCTGCCATGCGCGCCTCGTTGTGGCCGGGCCTGGTCAAGGCACTGCAGCACAACCTCAATCGCCAGCAAGATCGCGTGCGCCTGTTCGAGAGCGGCCAGCGCTTCGTCGGCCAGCTGGGTGATCTCAAGCAACAGCCGATGATCGCCGGCGTCGTCACTGGCACCCGCCTGCCGGAAGGCTGGGCCAACGCCCGTGACAACATCGACTTCTTCGACGTCAAGGCCGACGTAGAGGCTCTGCTGGGCTACTCTGGCGCGCTCAACGACTTCACCTTCGTTGCCGGCAAGCATCCAGCCCTGCACCCAGGTCAGACTGCTCGCATCGAACGTGACGGCAAGGAAGTCGGCTACCTCGGCGCACTTCACCCAGAACTCGCCAAGACCCTCGACCTGGACCGCCCGGTGTTCGTCTTCGAGTTGATCCTGGAAGAAGTGGTCGAAGGTCGCCTGCCAAAATTCAGCGAACTGTCCAAATTCCCTGAAACCAGGCGTGACCTGGCTTTGATCGCAGGACGTGATGTAGCTTCGAGCTCGGTCCTTGAAGTAATTCGTGACAATGCAGGCGAATGGCTCACAGACCTCAGGCTGTTTGATGTCTACCAGGGTAAAGGTATTGATCCTGATAGAAAAAGCCTGGCCGTCGGCTTGACCTGGCAGCATCCATCGCGCACTCTTAATGACGATGAGGTGAACGCCACCCTGCAGTTGATCCTCACCTCGCTCGAACAAAGGTTGAACACCACGTTAAGGAAATAACGGCATGGGTGCTCTGACGAAAGCTGAGATGGCCGAAAGGCTGTACGAGGAGCTGGGGCTCAACAAGCGCGAAGCAAAGGAACTGGTCGAGTTGTTCTTCGAAGAGATCCGCCACGCGCTTGAAGACAACGAGCAGGTCAAGTTGTCCGGTTTCGGCAACTTTGACCTTCGCGACAAACGCCAGCGGCCGGGCCGCAACCCCAAGACTGGGGAAGAGATCCCGATCACCGCACGCCGCGTCGTCACCTTTCGTCCAGGGCAGAAACTGAAAGCCCGGGTTGAGGCCTATGCTGGAACCAAGCCATAACGACGAGCTGCCCCCCATACCGGGCAAACGCTACTTCACCATTGGTGAAGTCAGCGAGCTCTGTGCGGTAAAACCGCACGTGCTGCGTTACTGGGAGCAAGAGTTCCCGCAACTCAACCCGGTCAAGCGCCGCGGTAACCGGCGGTATTATCAGCGCCAAGATGTTCTGATGATCCGCCAGATCCGTGCGCTGCTGTACGACCAAGGCTTCACCATCGGCGGCGCGCGGTTGCGTTTGTCCAGTGATGAAGCCAAGGACGATACCACCCAGTACAAGCAACTGATCCGGCAGATGATTGCTGAATTGGAAGATGTACTGGTGGTGCTGAAGAAGTGACCCGATCCGACGAGTGGAAAGTTTTTTGAAAAAAAGCTTCCATTAATCAGACGCTTAGGGTAGATTTCTCAACGTTCTCAGCAGTATCGAGAGCAGTTCGGGGCGTAGCGCAGCCCGGTAGCGCACTTGCATGGGGTGCAAGGGGTCGAGTGTTCGAATCACTCCGTCCCGACCAAAAATCCCTAAAGAATCCAGTCACTTAGCGGTGACTGGATTTTTTTATGGGCGGGCCTGCGCAAAACTTGCGCAAAACCCGCGCAAAACTATCCGGCGATTTCGCCAATATCTAGGTCCGCTTCGACCTCGGACCAGATCACATCTTCATGCCCCTTCTGATAATTTCTGGTCATACCTTCAGTGGTGTGACCCGCAATCTTCTGGCCGTCTTTTCCTGCTCGCTTGTACAGGTGCAGGGAGAGTGCGCGCACCTCATGAAACCCTGGCATTTCCTCTTCTTTGAGGTCTCGATAACAGCCGGCGGCATCTCTCGCGTCTTTGAAGGCGCGGGTCAAAAACCTCTCGTCTACCTTCGTCCAGTGATCCTTCCCTTCACGCTTCTTCTTCCGCTCCGGCCGTCTATGCACTAGGTAGGGCGACAGAATGTCGTCTCGGCACCTTGCGAGTACATCAGCGAGCTGATCAGTGATTTTGATCTTCAGCCAGCCGGCGTCTGACGCTTTCTCGGTCTTGCTCTGCACAACGTATAGATATCCTTCGCGTGCATCCTCAAACTTCATATCCAAGATGTCGCCGCGCCGCTGCGCAGTGATCAGGGCCAGATCGATTGCGTTTTGAAGCCAGCGCGGCGACTTCTCACGTATTGCCTTTAACCCTTCCACTGTGTGTCGCTTGCGCTGTTTCTTCTCGATTTTGGGAATGGTGTTCCCGGCGGGGTTGTCGGGGCAGAGCCCCTTTGCCGCCGCATGATTGAACAGATCGATGAGTATTGCGCGCGCCTGGTTGCTGGCGCGGGCAGTGAGTGGCTCAAGAAATTCCGCAATCATTCGGATCGTGATCTGGTCAATCGGCTTCTCTCCCAGGGCCGCTCTGATCTGCTTAAACCGAACGGCATACAGATCGAGCGTGGCCTTTGCCAGCTCTCTTGGAGGCAGAACGTCTTTCTCATAGGTGTGGAGAAATTCAGTCACTGTCACCGATGTTTCACCCAGGACCGCTGCCACCAGGTCACCGCCACGGAAGAACGCCGTGTTCAGCTGGGAAGCCGCGTCGATTGCTCGACCACGGTCTTCTCCAAACTGGAACCACTTGCCATCGGTGGGGCGGCGGTAGCGATACGTCCCGCGCCTGGCATCGAAGTAGAGGTTTATGGGCAAGCCCTTATTGGCTTTGTTCCTTGGTCGGGGAACCATCACGCAGCTCCTTTCAGCACCATATCAACCAGTGCGCTTCCTGTGGTCCTTTGATAGGCGGCCCAATCAACGTACCAAATGTTGCCGATACGCTCGCCGGGCAGCTTGCGATTTCGAAGGTAATTGCGGATCGCCTGGGAGCACAGAGGCGTGCCGTTTTCGCCCCATTTGCGGCGCTGAAACTCGCTGATCTTAATCAGTTCTTTCTTCATGAGGGTCTCCACGCCGCCGGTGGCGGCAGGTTGGTCACTTGGTGCGGAATACTTCGTCGCATACAGCGCGCATCTCGCTTCTGGTCTTTGCTGGCTCGCGTCCAAACCACTCTTCAGCCAGGCGCGCCAGATCATCACGGATCGTTTGCCAGCCATTGGCGCGGCGCATGGCGACCACGCGCACTTGATCGCCAAGCGACTGGCATTTGCTGAGCTTCGTGCATGAGCAGATGAAAATGGCCATGGGGAATCCTCGCCCGCGCATGTCGGCGGGCTTGAGTGGTAGAGGGATGGGTTAGGCTGAAGCCGGGCGCTTCATGAAGGTGATCCAGTGCGTCTTTTCGCGCTTGCCTGACTTGTGGCCAAACAGGGGCTTTTCGGGAGTGAGGGCCAGCAACTCACTCACCAGCACCTGGGTTTCGTTCCACTTGAAGATCAAGATGCCCTCGGGCTCCAGCACACGGAAGCACTCGGCGAAGCCCTGACGGATGTCTTCGCGCCAGTCGCTGGTAAGCAGGCCGTACTTCGCGCGCATCCAGCTGTCCACTCCGGCCCGAGTGAGGTGTGGCGGGTCGAATACGACCAGGCGGAAGGTTGAGTCCTCGAAGGGCAGTTGCCGGAAGTCCATGAGCACATCGGGTTCGACTTTCAGCACACGACCATCGCACAGCAGGTGCTCCTCGTCGCGAATGTCGCCGAACAACGCGCGCTGGTCTTGCTTGTCGAACCACATCATGCGGCTGGCGCTACAGGGGTCGAGCACCTTGGCTGCAGCACTCATCGCGGCCCCCTGTAGATCAGGTAGGCCATGAGCAGTGGTGCTGCGATCGGTATCAGGATCATGCGCCACCTCCGGTGGCCAGGGCCTCGGCCTTCAGCGAGGAATAGGCCACCCCATCCAGCGCGCTGTCCTCGTGGTACTTGTCGGGGTTCTGCCACTGGCGCACGTCCTTGACGATCTGCATCAGCAGCCAGCCTTCGGCCTCGGTGAGGTCGCGGCCGGTGATGGCGTTGAATGCCTTGACGGTCTTGACCATGCTGCGCGTGCCGTCCGGTGCGTCGTACTGCTTACCACGCTCGGCCTGCACGTCGATGGCAGCCTGAAGGAAGTCGGTCGATATCTTCACAGCTCATACCTCTCATCAATCCAGCGCCCCTGAGCGGCTGCTGGGGTAGGGGAGTTGTCTTCTTGTTCGTGCGGGGAGAGCTGGCGCTGGTTGCCGGCCTGCAGCTGGCTGTCGGGGATGCAGCTGATGCCTACCCCATTGAGCAGGTAGCAGGTGACGCCGCGCTGGCTGTCGTGCTGCACGTCAATGACGTTCTCGGTTGCGCTGGCGCCGGTGGCCAGCAGTAGGAGGCAGAGGGCGAGGCGGGTCATCATGGCCACTCCCTACTGGTCCGCTCGCATTGGGCAGCCAGCTTCAGCAGGTTAATGGTGGTTGGGCGGAATCCTTCAATTTTGGGGTATCCCTCCAGGCGATGGCCGTTCGGATAAGCCTCAAATGGCCCGTGCCAGCACCAGTTCATCTGCCAATCCTCCCAGACGGTGAAGGCGTCCTGTCCTTCACCCCAATAGTCCAGCCCGCCGCCCACGCTCAAAACGTGTCGCACGTTCGAACCTTGCTCATACGCCAGCTCCGACGGTTCCTGATCACGCCAGGCCTTGCGGTAGACCGATGGCAGCAGAGCGACCAAGCGCTTACTCAGCTTCTTTTCGATGCGGGCCTTCATGGCGTCACCACGCGGCGCGCCCACTGCACATGCGGGCCGTCTTCCGTGTCGAAGATGCCCATCAGGAACCACTCCGGGCCAGACGATTCCGGCTCCCAGCCGTTGCAGTGGCCGGCGCCGTCGAAGTAGGGGTGCTCAACCAGATCCGAATCCATATCCCAGGTCTTAAGCTCCAGACTTTGCTCAGCTAGCCAGGCTTTGAAGGGGGCCGGGTCTTCCGTCCCGCCAAAGTTAGGGATGCCTGGGTGGCACCACCACCCGTTTTCATCGCGCGCGACACGGGCTGGCTGGATCAATTGCTTTTCTTCAGGCATGACTTCGTCCTTGGCCCCCGTTGGGCGGCCTGTTAATAGGTTGACTGGTATTTATTGACTTATGCTGGCCTGGGGCGGTCCACCGAATGAGGGCGTCAATCGACTGCCCAAATATTTGGTGGCGGCAGTGGCGCAAATGAACAGAGAAAAGCAATTCCGTGCTTACGAGCTTCTTCGGAAGCTTGATGCGCAGACCGCCACCGCGATGAGCCAGATAGCCTACGGCCATATTTCCGGTGCTGAGTGGGATTACATCTGCGGCCAGCATCGCAAAGCATTTGAAGATTGGATGATCTTTGCGGCGACAATTGGAGGTCCGGAGGGTGACGTTTAGAACCGCTTGTCCAATTCACATCTCGAACGTGCCCGCTCAGATTGATTCGCGCTGCGGCTTCGCTATGGTGGCTATTACATACCCCAAAAAATGAGAGTCGTAGGAGTACGGCATGCGAATTCGCGGTGATGTTTTTTGGTCCTGGGCTGACCCGACGCTTCACCATCGCGTTCACGACGAGACGCTCGACGATGGAACCTTTATCGACGTTCAGGTGCGACTGTCGCGGACAGGCAACACGCAGATGTTCATTGGGGTCTATGCGCCTTCAGGCATGCCATTGCATGAAGAGGCCTTTGATTCTCGCCCTGGCGAATCGATGACCAGGGCAATGGCGTGGGGCGTTGGCCTTGCTCGCCGGATTGCTACTGAGGGTGCCCGGAATACGCCTCGAGCTGCGACCTGCTCGAAATAGCGGGGAGAGGGGTTATAGCGTAAGGAGTACAGAGGTACTCCTGTGATCAAACTGAAGGGTTTTCTTTGCAGCGACGGCATTTGCCGCACGCGGTGCCGAGCTGCCAAGCGCCTTTGCACACTGGATCGTCTACCTCAGCCGGCGCGATCGGCGCTGCGTTGGCCGATAGGTAAGCCAGGATCTTGCCGCGAACGTCATGGACCCAAGGCGTCTTCACGGCCTCACGTAGCAGCGCATCCCGCTCGGCCAGCTGGGCACGAAGCTCAGCGACAACTGCGGCCTTCGTGTCGCGGTCAGCCTCTGCGTAACGCCTCAACCGCCACTGCTCGGCGCGCTCGTTTTCGATTCGCTCAACCTCGCCAGGACTGCCGCGAGTGTAGAGCGAAACACTGTAGGCGCTAGTGTCCAGGCCCTGCTGGTCGCTCATGGCCTTAGCCTTTGCGTGCATGGCGCTCACACCGCCCTCGGTCATAAACCAGGCTGGTTCGCCCTGATGCGCGGTCATTGGGCCCAGGCCCACCACAGGCTGGCAAACCTCTGCCGCATCCCGCTCGGCCTCTTCTTTGGTCCACCAGAAGGCAGTACCAACCATCCAGGCTATTGGCTCGGGGTTGTTCTGTGCGGCGGCGCGCTTGTTCCACTCTTTCACTGCCTGGTCACGGCCCGGCTGATCCTCGCATTCGTGCTGCTGGACCCCGACAGGCCCACGGGCAAGGCAGGCCGAATACTTATCGACTCGCCCTTGGCAGATGACGACAGAGGCATCGCTGTCGAGTTGTTCAACGAAGGCGTCTTGCTGGCCGCAGAACGGGCACGCGCACAGCTCCGCGGATTTATCGGTGTTGCTGGATCGGTTTTCTGTGGGCATGGGGATACCTCGCCGGGGTGGCGTGAATAAATGGCTCAGCTGCCAAACAGGCTGAATTGGCTGCTCGATCGTTGGCAGGCAGGATTTAGCCAGAGGCATTCGGTGCGGCAGGCTGTGCCGCGGCCTGCTGATATTCGCGCTGATGTGGCGTGCCTGGTCCAGCCGGTCAAAGTGTCGTCATAGAGCTCGCTCGGGTAGCCGGACAGGGCAACCATTCCTTCTAGATCGAGCAATGACTTGAGCAGATCGGCGTGCTGAGCGTCGTCCATCTCGTGCCGGTAGTACCGGCCACTCTGTGCGTTTTTGTACCGGGTCTCATGCACATACGGTGGGTCGACGTAGTGCAGGGTCGTCCTGGCGTCGTGTGCCTTCATGACCTCGATCGCCGGTCGGTTTTCGATGAGGACGCCGATCAGTCGCTGTCCGATCGTGGCGATCGACTCTGGATACTCGAGCCAGAGTGATTGGGCGGTGCCGTACTCGCGCTTGGTATCGATACGAAAGCCCGTGATGCCCTTCGTGGCACCGGCTGAGCCGAAGCCCATCTGCGCACGGATGATGGTCCGCCGCGCCCGTTCGACTGGCTCTTCAGCCGGCTGCCAAGCTCGTTCGAATTCCTGCCTGGCATATGGTGTCAGGACCACCACTTCAAACAATGCTGCACGTGTCCGTGGGTCCTGCAGCACTCGAAACAGGTTCACGATGTCGCCATCCAGGTCGTTGTACACCTCGGCATAGGAGCGGGGCTTCTGCATCAGGACGCCTGCCGCACCGCCGAATGGCTCGACGTAGCAGGTGTGCCGCGGGAAATACTGGGTTACCCACGACGCCAGCCGGAACTTGGAGCCGTGGTACCGGATCACCGGCGCTGAGATGGTCATGGAACACTCCATTGCAGGCGCCGCCCTCGCCGGGGAGGCGTTATCGTTGAATAGGGGAAGGCGCTGGCGGTCAGCGCCGGGGTGGCGTGTTTTTGCGAAGTGGTTGATAGTGAAAGGCCATATCCAGCTTGGAGAAAGCCGTGACCTACCATCGAAACCTTCCAGATGCAGATCGGTTCATTCAGCCCTTGGCCAGCGAGGACAATTGCTTCGAATGCGGGAAACACATTTCGGGAGCTGGGGTCGAGTACCACGGCCTCAACGCAGAGGGATCAATTTCAGCGCTGTACTTCCATCCATCCTGCGCTGCGGTGATGGGGCAGCGGCTAATCTGTGATGGGTATCCCCGACGCCGCGAAGGTTGATCGGTAGCAATTGAGGCTGTCGTTTAGCGCCGGGTGATCAGGCCCGGCGAACCTTGAAGCCGAACATGCACTCGATGTCGTGGTACTCGCATCGCTCATAGGCCTTGTACTTGGCCTGCGACGGCGTGCTGGCGAAAACATCGACAATGGTTCGATTGGTGATGTCCCACCAATCCCAACCAGCGACCAGCACCTGGTAGCGCTTCAGCGGGAGCTTCTCGGCCATTTCGCCGTACTGCATCTCCCAGGTGGGGTGGTAGTTGCGGATGCGCTTCTTCGGGTCGCTGTCCAGGATGACGCCGATGTAGTGGCCACGGTCGGCCATGATGACGCCTGGCTCACCGTTGGCGATCACTCGGCGCCCGATTTCGGCCGGCACGTCGTAGTGGCGGCGAACGTAGTCGCAGTTGTAGTTGCTCATGGCTTTCTCCATGCATGCGCCGCCCTCCGTGGCCGGATGCGGCATGGCGGTTACTTGAGGATTGCGCGGGCGCAGGCCTGTATCTCTATCCAGAGAGCAGAGGAAGGCCGTGATTCGTACTTGACGAGTGCCTTAGCGATTCGCACGGCCAGCTCTTCCTTGCTACCTGAAGGCGCTGCCGGCGGCTGGTGGGCAAGCTGGATCGGCAGATCGAACTGGCCCGGAAGGTCGATTCTCATTCGGCTCGTCTCCCCGATCTTCTGATATCCCGCTGGGCGGCAGGCATATGTGCTGCTGGCGCCGGCCGTGCCGGACGCGGGCGGTGATGCGTTTCACTTCTTGCTCCCGTAGGCCGGAAAATCAAGCGCGTGCTCTTCGGTCAGGGTTCGAACGGTGTGTGGACTGATGCCCAGGCGCTTGGCGGCGGCGTACGGGCTCAAGCCGGTGCCGCTGATCTCGCGCAGTAGGACGACCAGCTTTGCGCGTTCAGCTTCGCGCGCCTGGCGTGCAATCTCTCGCTGCAGGCGTTCTTTGTTGTTGCTCATGAAGAAGAAACCGTGCTCCTTCGACATGCGGTGCAGCTCGGTGCGGCCCATGCCCAGTTCCTGAACAGCCTGGGCTAGGGTCATGGATTTGGCTGCTTGCTTCACGCGCTGTACCGTTTCGTTCTGCGCCTGGATCGCAGCGAGGGTCGCCGGGTCGCTAGAGGTCGATCCGGGGCCGTGGTGCGGCCTGCGCGGTACCGGCTGGAAACCTTGCAGCTCGTGCACGATGCCGCCTTCGAGGAAGAAGCTGTCGATGCTGGCATTGAGCTGGGCCAGCACCGCGGCGCGCTGGTCTTGGAGTGGGCCGCCGATCATTGCAGTCCGCCTCCCTTGCTCGCCGCACCTGCCTCCATCGCATCCACGAACCGCATTGCGGTCCGGTAGCTGTAGGCGAAGCCTTGAACTGCGCCGGTGGCGATCTCTACCACATCCCAGGTCTTCCCCTTTCCAGATGCTTGGTAGCGCGGGGCTCCCTGTCCGATTCGGGCGAACGCTTCGTTGCGCGCTTCCTGGCTGCGTTCAAGCAACGCAGCGAGCACCATTCGCTTGTCCTCGAAAGCTTTATGCACGGCTGTCTGCATGGGGTGATCCTCGGGTGGGTCAGGCGTGGAGTTCGAAGGCCTCGGCCCTGCGAACTATTCGAACTTGTGCGGTGCGCCGCTCGGGCGCCCGGCGATCGCGGCGCATCGGGTCGCTGTCGTTGATTGCCGAATGCATGGCGATCAGGGCGGCGAGGGCGATGCAGAGCGGGCTGATGATCTGTTGCCGCATAGCCTTGGTGACGGCCTCGATCCGGCGCCCGGCTTCGAGTTTGAATAGCGCGGCCTCGATGCGGTTGGCGACGGTGCCGGGGCTGACTGCCATCTGGCGGGCGATTTCTTTGGTGGTGAGGCCTTGGGCCACCCACAGCAGTGCTTCAAGCTCGCGGGGAGCCAGCGCCTTACCGAGCTGGCCAATCCATGAGCCGCAGGTGATCGTTTCCATGAAGTGTCCTCGGTGAGCTGCATTGGTGTGTGGTCTGGGGGATCTTCCAGGCGAGGCCTGCGAGGCCCTGTAATCGTTCCCCATTTACTCAGGGCGGCCTGCCATTCAGTTTCAGATCACACACCGATGCAGCCTGGTGATGGGGAACTAGGTGGATCGGGCAGTTTTCGTCAGGCTGACGTGGCGCTGGTTGTTTGGTGGCCAGCGGCCAGCTCACCACTGCCCAGGTGACGGGCTTTGCGCTAGGCTGAGCGCTCTCACACAACACAGCCAGCAAAGGAGGGCGAGCCGCATATGCGCAAGCTCAAGTTGGAATACCTGCATGACGCCGACGATATGAATCCCACGCACCTTGAAACCGATCAACCGATCGAGGTGGGAGATGCTGTAGAGCTTGAGGATGGATTTTGGTACGGGGTCGTGGCGATCAAACTCTTGGAGCGAGATATTCAGCTAACTCTGTCGAAATCGTCTGAAGACGCTCAGGAGGCAAAGCTTGTAATGAAGCAGCTATTGTCCGACTGAGGACGATGGTGGCGTACTTCAGGCAGCTGTATTTATCAATGTCCCGGCTGGGATGCATGAGCGAAAGCTTCGTTCTCAGCCCTGGGTCACCTTGGCAGGCCAGGGTCATCAGCGCAGCTTCAACTCTCCCCTCCAGCGTCGGCGCGTTGACCGACGCGCCTCCTGTTTTATTCTGAATCTTCATCGGACTTCTCCCGTTGATTTCCCGTCTGGCCCTGTCGCCAAGGCCAGCCAGTGAAATCGATGTTGCTCAGCAAACCTGCGGGCCGACATGTCGAGCGAGGAAGCTTGCTGCTTTGCGTAACGTCCACCAGAACTCAATTGCCGGATTGACTCGGCGCCTGGTGGCTCATCTGCTGGTTTTTAAAGAGCGGTGGCTGCCTGAGCTGCCGTGCTCGTTTGCAAATGCAAGCGAACTTGCATTTATAAAAGCATGCTTGTTTTTCAAATGCAAGCACGCTTGTGTAATTTTCTCTTACTGTATGGATGTACAGTACGTAGGAGGTGGCGGATGTCAGCGCAGGAAAATGCAGTTCGGATGGATGAGCTCACTAGCCTTGAGCGGCTAGGGCTGAGGGTTTCGGCAATGATTAACTCGCCACTGGCCCAGCTGGACAGGAGGGTGTTAGTTCATCGCATGGACACCGATGCCGACCAGGATTGGGAGTCAATCATGGAGTTGCTGGCGGAGACCGATGGTCTGGATATGACGTTCTGCGACGATGGGTCGGTGTTCCTGAAATGGGATGTGCCGACGGACGACGATCGGGTGATAGACAGGGGAGAGGAGGTGGCCCTGGTTGAGCCGGAAGAGGAGGAGGCGCCTTTCTGACGGGCATGAAAAAGCCCGCTGGGGCGGGCTTAATTTACTTCGCGATACTCGCGACTAGTGGGGCCAAGTACTGCTGCACAACCCACCAGCCGGCTCCGAAAACAGCGATGCCGGCAACCAGCGCATATGCAGCTGTTTGCCCCTTGGTGAGCATCGTTTTTTCAATATGCTCCAGCCGCGTCTCAACCTTGGCCAAGGCGATCTTGGCATCAGTCATATCGCGCTCGAGGTTAATGATTCTGGTGTCCACGCCATCTCCTCCTGGAGGTTCGTGACCGCCGTTTCGCTTCCTCTCATGTTCGAGGTCTCTGGTCACGCGATCATATTGCGCTTGCAGCAGGCGAACATCAACGGTCTCATTGGCCATCGGCGTCACCTGGACCATTGAGCCCGCTTAGGTCATTGAGCTCGCTCAGAACGTCAATGTGTTCCTGAAGGCCGTGGAAGACCTCCAAGACTTCATTCCGAGCTTTGGAGTCTATGCCGTCCATGCCCAAAATAGCTGCACTCAGCTTCATGAGGGCCGAGCTTTGTAGAATGGCCAGCTTGTTCAGGCGCGAAACCGCGATCTTCAGCTTAAACGATTCGCTTTCAGTCATGTTGGCATCCCATCTTCAGACCTTCCTGGCATTCCAGACCAGCAAAACCTTTGCGTGGATCATCACGTCATCGATTCTTGCTGACTGCTTTTCATAGTTTCTGTTGTCGGAAATCAGCCAGACATGGTCCTCATCCTGGCGCTGTAGGCGCTTGATCAGCAGATCCCCATGCCAGGTAAGTACATACACCCCTTCGCCCTGGTAATCGTTCACGCCTCGATCCACGATCACTGGGTCTTTGTCGTTGATCGTCCCCTCCATGCTCTGCCCCCACCCGGTGATCATCGCCAAGGCCTGGGCGGCGGAGTAGGTCACGCCTTTCTCCCGCAGCACTTCCTCGCGGATCACCACATTGCGAATGACCTCGCTGTACTCGGCAGGAACCTGGCCGTGGCCCATTGCGGCGCGGATGTCGTATTGCGGGATTGAGATATCCCCATCTGGGGTGTCGGCGGCCGTGATGATGAACCCGCTTCCATTTTCGCCCTGTGGATCCTCCTCAACAGCGCGCACGATGCTCTGCCGAGCCTCCGCTGTTAGGCCTTTCCCGTGTTTTTCAAGCATTTTTCGAACCGCTTCAGCTGCGGATACGGGAGCGCTCGGCTCATTGGTCGGCTGGGGCTTCGGGTCCGCTTTACGCGGCGGCTCGCCCTTGCCTCCAAGAAGCCAATCCACTGTCGTGTCATAGCCATCAGCTAGGGCAACAAGGTTCTCGTTCTTGATGTTCTCGGTGTCACCGGCAAACCACTGGCGGACAGCCTCATAGCTGATCCCACAGGTATTGGCGATGTCCCGCTTGACGTTGCGCACGCCAAGCTCAGGCCGGCGGGCTAGTACGAGTTTGGTGATTCGATCAGTGGTCTTCATGTGCGCAATCTACAAGGTTGCTTGTCAAGCATGCTTGTTTTGAATATGCAAGCATGCTTGAATATCGAGACGAGCAAAGGAGGTCGCCATGACCAAAAGCCAGGCAATTAAACATTTCGGTTCCATCTCGGCGCTCGCGAAAGCCCTTGGCGTTACCTATGAAGCAGTCCGCCAGTGGGAGGACGTGCCCGAGCTGCGGCAGTACCAGATCGAAAGGCTTACACGTGGCGATCTGAAGGCTGACCAGAAGGGTGCAGCAGCGTGACTGGTGAGCTGATTCTCTTCTACTTGGCCTATTGCCAGTAGATGACTGAAACACCTGCGAATCCATCCAGTAGTGGAATTGCAGACGAAAAAAAACCGCCTGGCGGGGCGGCTTTCTCTACAGCATTTCAACGGGTTTAAGCATGACAAACATCGTCCCACTTGACAAGTCCAGGGGGTTCACCCGGATGGACAACCAGCTCATGGATGGCCTGCTGGCTATCGATCTCCCGGCCAGGGAGATGAAGATTGTGCTGTACGTGGCCAAGGTCACCATCAACTTCGGTGCGGGCGCTCAGCGCATCCCGGCTACCGACATCGCGAAGGCTATCAACGCTCACCCTGACACCGTATCCAAGGCAATCTCCAGCCTGCTGCGTCGTCGGGTGCTGTTTCGCGAGGGCGGTGCACGGGGTGACATCGGTGTGAATGATCCGAAAGACTGGGTATACGTCACTGATCCGAATCAGACCAAAACAGCCGACTCGGCTCAAGTGGTCCGAATCGGCGAAGAGTCGAAACAGACCAAAACCGCCGAGTCCCTTCTTTATTCTAAGAATCTAACCCCCTATGTATCTCTTCCTTCGGAAGAGAATACATGCCCCCCCAGTGATGATCCGCCGACTCCGGCCAAGGTTGACCGCAAGGCGCCGTTCGGGAAGGTCGCCATGCTGGCCGACAACCCCCATGGTCTCGATGAGTCGCTGATCGCCGACTACCTCGCAGTTCGCAAAGCCGCCAAGGCCCCGGTCACCGCGCGGATTTGGTCCGGCCTGAACACCAAGCTGGACCAGTGCAAGGCTTTCGGTATTCAGCCTGCTCAGGCCCTGGAGATCGCGGTCGAGAACGGATGGCGGGGCTTCGAGGTTGAGTGGATCACCAAGCGCATCGGCACCCATCTGCCTGCCAAGGCCAACCCCAACAGCCGCCACCACGGTTTCAGTGACCGCGATTACACCGGCGGACTGACCGAGCGCGAGGACGGTACCTATGCGATCTGAATCGGTAATCACCATGTCCGACGTGAGAAACGCCGCAGGCTTCCGTGTCCAGCCGGCCGAGTGCGAGCACCACGGCGCCTTTGAGCAGCGAGTGACCCTGTTGATGGGGCGCGAGATCGTGGGGCGCTGCCCTGAGTGCGAGAAGAGCGCCATTGCCGAGCGCGAGGCCAAGCAGCTAGCGGAAGAAACGCGCCTGAAGCGTGAGGCCGTGACGCGCAAGCTAGGCTCGGCGCTTATCCCGAAGCGCTTCGCCGGCCGCACCTTGGCCAACTACCGCGTTGAGCACGAAGGGCAGCGCAAGGCATTGGCCTACTGCACCCGCTACGTGGCTGCGTTCGAGGAGATCGAGCGCACCGGGCGGTGCCTGATGCTGCTGGGCAAGGTCGGTACTGGCAAGACCCACCTGGGCGCCGGCATGGCCAACGAGCTGATGCGCAATACCTCGGCTACTGCGGTTTACCGAACCGTGGGTGCGATCCTTCAGTCCATCCGCGCCACCTACGACCGCCATAGCGAACAGTCCGAAGCCGACATCCTGGCCAGCCTGATCGAGCCGTCGCTGCTCGTGCTGGACGAGGTCGGCGTGAGCAAGGAGCAGCCGAGCGAGTTCGAGCTGACCACTCTGTTTTCCATCATCAACGGGCGCTACGAGCAGATGCGTCCCACGGTGGTGATTTCCAACCTGGAGGCCGGCCAGCTGCGCCACGCCATGGGCGAGCGGTGCTACGACCGCCTGCGCGAAGGCGGCGGCGTGGTGGTGCCCTTCGAGTGGGAATCTCACCGCGGCAAGGAGGAGTGCTGATGCGGCAAACCAAGTTAACCAAGGCCGCGCGCGGCCGGGAGTGCCAGGTGCGAATCCCTGGTGTGTGCAACGGCAATCCGGAAACCACCGTTCTGGCGCACTACCGCATGGCCGGCACTTGCGGCGTTGGTTACAAGCCGCATGACCTGCAGGGCGCATGGGCTTGCAGTGCCTGCCATGACGCCATCGATTCTCGCAGCAAGACAGCATTCAGCTACGACGAACTGCGGTTCATGCACCTTGAAGGCGTGGTGCGGACACAGGCTCAGCTGATCACCGAGGGGGTTCTGGTCGCATGAATGCTCCCGCCCTTCGCCCGTTCAAGGCAAAACCGGCCCGCGCCAAGCCCGTTGACAGGGAAGGGCAGGAGCAGGCCGCGCTGATGAAAGAGCTGCAGCTGCGCTACCCGCAGGCCTACAAGCTGATCTACCACGTCCCGAATGGCGGCCACCGGGTCAAGGCAGTGGCCGGAAAGCTCAAGGCGCAGGGCGTCAAGGCCGGCGTGCCCGACCTGGTGCTACCGATGGCCCGCGGCGGCTACTTCGGCCTGTACATCGAGTTCAAGGCCAAGCCGCCGTTCGATGCGCCAGTGTCGGCGAGCCAGGATGCTTTCCTGCAGATGCTGACGAATGAGAACTACCTGGCCATTGTGTGCCGGGGCAACATCGACGCGGTCGAGGCCATCCGTGCCTACCTGCTGCAGCCTGCCACGGTGGCAGCATGAGCGCGACCCGCGAAGTGAAATTCAGCGAGGCAGAGATTCGCCGACAGGGTGCTGACAAGTCGGTGCGCGACCTGCGCGACCCGCGTCACCCCGGGCTGTATCTGCGTTTCTGGAGCAACCGCGAGCGCGGCACATGGCATCTGGTGCGCGGCAAGAAGTGGGTGCCGGTAGCTCGCTGGCCTGAGCTGAGTGCGGCTGCGGTGATCGCCGAACTGCCCGCGCTTCGTCAGCGCTTGCTGCGCGCCCCGGCCACTGCGCTGGTCGTCTCGGGAATGGCCACGGTAGGGCAACTGCTCGACTGGTACGTTGAACGTATGGCTCGCGACCGCTCCCTATCGGCGAAGCGCAAGGCTGCCACCCGCGCCGCCGTGGGCCAGCACCTGCGGCCATGCCTGGGCGATCTGCCAATCAAGTACGTCAGCGCCGAACTGATCGATAAGCATCTGATCTGGCCAGGCCAGGCCAAGCTGTCGCTGTCCTATCTCCGGCAAATGTTCGGGATGCTGCTGACCGCCTTTCGTCAGGCCCTGAAGCTGGAGATGATCGACGGCAACCCCATGGCCGGGGTGCGCTTCAGTGACTTCACCAAGGCGCGAATCACCGCAAAGGCTGCTCGCCTGCGTGGCGTGCACTTACCTGAGCTGATGCAGCAGTTGGCTCAGGCCTTCGAGACGAGCCCGAGCGACGCCATGTTGGCTTTGATGATGCTGGCCCATGGCACTCGAATCGGAGAGACCCGCATGGCGCGCTGGAGCGATGTCACCTTGGCTGCTGCCGAGTGGTTCATTCCGGCCGCCCACACCAAGACCCGCACCGAGCACCGCCTGCCACTGACCGCCCAGTTTCAGGCGCTGCTGATCCGCTACCGCGCCATTCAGCAGTCCAAGGGCTACGAAGGCGCCTACCTGTTCCCGAATCGTCGCGGGCAGCCATTGAGCGAGACCCAGGCCAGCATGGTGTTCACCCGACTGGGGCAAGGCGAGTGGACCAGTCACGACCTGCGCAAGGTGTCCCGCACTACCTGGACCGACCTCGGTATCGACGGCCATATCGGCGAGATGCTGCTCAACCACTCGCTGGGCAAAATCGCCAGCACCTACATCCACACGCAGGCCATGGAGCAGCGCAAGTTGGCTCTAGAGAAGTGGCATGCGTGGCTTGATCGGATCGGCTTCAGCGCCGTCCATGGCCTTAAAGAGGCCTTATTTGAAATCCCGCAGAATTCGGCACAGACCAATGGTGGCGAGGCTTCGGGAGGCCTTAGCAAATTAGTTATTAGCGAGGATTCGAAATGAGAAATCTGGGCAAGTCCCGCGCCCCTCTGCTGTTCCTCGATGGCGGCATTCGTGGTGTCGGCATCCCTGGGATGGTGATCATCGACGAGTTCTTTGACATCACTTCGGAGATCGCTGGCTCGAAACGGCAGCCTCCACGGCCTTGGTTGAAGGCCAAGAAGGGGCGTCGAGCAGAATGAGGAAAAGCCACGGCCCGGCTTTCAAGAAGGCCGTAATTGAATTGGATGTATGCCCTTTGTGCCGTGGGAGAGCGGTAACCAAGGGTTTGTTTCACGAACTGCCATGCGACCACTGCAACGCCTCTGGCTGGGTAGTGGCTGCAACTGGCGAGGCCCTGGCCCTGGATGAACTGGTGACCCAGCTCAGCATGAGGCTGCAGGCAGCGACACGGCAGATTGAGCAGTTGAAGAACCCTCAGGCATCTGGGCCTGAGGCGACATATCAGGGAAGCAACCGGCTCGGCGCCGGCGGCACCAACTACACCGGGGATTGAGGGGGAAGGACATGAGCCATTTGGAGCGAACTGCTGAGGATTTGCTGGAGCATTGGGGCCGCTGGGCGGTTCTGGGTTCGGGAGTGTCGTGCTGCGCGTCACGCGAGAACACCATCCTTGATCCGATGATCACTGACGATGCGGCCCTGCTGATTGATGGTTTGGTAGGCCGCTTGCTCAAGCGCTACCCAGAATGTGGAAAGGTAATCTTCAAGTACTACACGTCTCGTGATACATCGCTGAAGGAAGTGGGAAAGAAGCTTGAGTTTGGAGAAGAGAAGACTCGTCAGCTATGGAAGGCAGGTGTGGCCTGGATTGATGGCGCACTCGATGTTCGACGTGAAGCCGCTTGACAGCCCCGGTCCTCACCAGTATCTTTCGTGTTACTTTGCGGTAGGTGCGCGAGAGCAAACTCGCCATTACCAGCAGCCTCCTTAGAGCCTCGGCATTCGCCGGGGCTTTTTCGTTTTCGGCTCCACCACACCCATCGCCCCGAGCTGGGAGTGCTGTTGGGGCCGAATCTATTCCGCTCCCCAAAAGGGAGGAACCGAGATGCCGAACATGCCCGAAAAGGATCCTGGCCTGTGGGCCGCTGTGCTCGCCTGGGTGCTGGCTCACCAGCCTCAGCTGTACGCCGCTGGCCTGTCGGTCGCGATCGCTGCCCTCCGGGTCGTGTACGGCGGTGGGACTCGGCGGCAGATGTTCCTTGAAGGTGCTCTCTGCGGCCTCATTACCCTGGCTCTAGTGCCGCTGCTCGAGTGGATGGGCTTGCCGCAGGGCATGGCGACCTTCGCAGGCGGTGCGGTCGGCTTCATGGGAGTAGAGAAGCTGCGCGGCTACTCCGACCTGTTCCTGTCCCGCAAGGCGCAAGGCTGATGGCCAGGCTCAAGACGCTCGGCTCTCGCATCAAGGAGAGCGCAGGGTCGCGGGTGAAGGTAGTCACGCCAGGCAGTTGGCGGAGCGGCATGACCAGCTCCCAGCGTGGCTACGACTACCGATGGCAGAAGGCGCGAGAGCAGTACCTCCGTGACAACCCGCTGTGCGCCTACTGCGCCCGGCAAGGAAGAACGGCTGCAGCCAGCGTCGTCGACCACATCGTTGCGCACCGAGGTGACAAGGATCTCTTCTGGGATCAGTCCAACTGGCAGCCCCTCTGCAAGCCTTGCCACGATTCGGTCAAGCAGGCCGAGGAGGCTGCAGGACTGGTCGGGTGACCTCCAGCGACTCGAAACGGGCGGAATGAGGCTTCGAGGCACGCCATTGACGTGCCACGGGGTGGGGGGAGGGCAAAATATAGCGATTCTCACGTAGCTAGACCGCCACCGACCCCACGTACAGATTTTTTTCCCCCACAGGATTTTTGTTAAATGGCTTTAACATCCCGCAAGCGCGCATTCATCGCAGCGCTGAGGGAAGGTGCGTCCAATCGGGACGCAGCTGTGGCGGCTGGTTATTCGGAGAAGACAGCGTCTGCGGCGGGCTCTAGGCTGGTGAAGGACAAGGACGTGGCGGCCGAGTTGGCCAAGCTGCGCGCCCTGGGTCTGATGCCGCCAGATGTTAAAGCAGATGTTAAAGCGCATGTTAAAGCCAAGCCTGCGCCGGAGCCATCGACGCAGGCTGAATCGGCGCCCGAGCCGGCTGCCACGAAGGACGATCACGCCGACCCTGAGCCTCCCGGCTTCGACCTGATGCAGGCGCTACTGCACCGCGACCCGAAAGACTTCCTATTGTCGGTGATGAACGACCTGGAGTCGGAGCCGAAGCTGCGCGTCGATGCCGCCAAGGCCCTCATGCCCTTCGTGCATCCCCGCAAAGGGGAGAGCGGTAAGAAGGACCAGGCCCAGGCCAAGGCCGAGCAGGCCTCCACTGGCAAGTTCGGCGCCCGGCGCGGCCCGCTGAGAGCGGTTAAATGATGGAATGGACCACTGCATGCCCTGACTGGGAGCAGCGCATCGTTGCGCGCAAGAGTCTGATTCCCTTCAAGCCGCTGTTTCCGAGCGAGGCCGAGGAAGCGCTCGATGTATTTGGTGCCCTCCGGATGGTGGATGCCACCGGTAGTCCACTGATGTCCGAGACTGTGCGCGACTGGGTGAACCAGTTCGTGGCCGCCATTTTCGGAGCCTACGATCCGGATGAAGGCCGACGCCTGGTCAGCGAGTTCATGCTGCTGATCAGCAAGAAGAACGGCAAGTCCACGATCGCTGCGGGCATCATGCTTACGGCCTTGATCCTTAACTGGCGGCCCTCTGGTGAGTTCATCATCCTGGCGCCTACCAAGGAAATCGCGGACAACTCCTACATTCCGATTCGCGACATGGTGCGGGCGGATGAAGAACTCGACGCCTTGCTCAAGGTGCAGGACCACCTGCGCACTGTTACCCATCGGCAGACCAGCGCCACGCTCAAGGTGGTAGCTGCTGACAGCGAGACCGTTTCAGGCAAAAAGGCCATCGGCGTGTTCGTCGATGAGTTGTGGGTATTCGGCAAGCGTGCAAATGCCGAGGCCATGCTGCGCGAGGCCACAGGTGGCCTGGCGTCTCGGCCCGAGGGTTTCATCATCTGGGCCACCACCCAGTCTGATGCGCCGCCAGCCGGCGTGTTCCGGCAGAAGCTGCTGTATGCCCGAAAGGTGCGCGACGGCGAGATCGTCGACAAGTCGTTCTTGCCAGTGCTGTACGAGTTCCCGAAAGCGATGCTCGATGCTGGGGCTCATCGGGATTTCTCTAACGCCTATATCACCAACCCCAATCTGGGGCTTTCGGTCGATGAGCCGTTCATCGAGCGGGGATATGCCCAAGCGCAGATGGATGGGGAAGAGTCATTCCGCGGCTTCCTGGCCAAACACCTCAACGTCGAGATCGGCCTGGCCCTGTTGTCCGATCGCTGGGCCGGCACTGACTACTGGGAGCAACAAGCTTCCGAGCTGTGCAACACCTTGGATGATCTGATCGAGCGCTGCGAGGTAATCGACATCGGCATCGACGGCGGGGGGCTGGACGACCTGCTGGGGCTGGCTGCCATCGGGCGTGAAATAGGCACGCGGCGCTGGCTGACCTGGACTCACGCCTGGGCGCACCCATCCGTGCTGGAGCGCCGAAAGTCAGAAGCCCCGCGCATTCGGGACTTCGCCAAAGATGGGCACCTGACACTAGTCAACCGGATCGGTGATGACATCGATGACGTGGCGCAGTTGGTCGCGAAGGTCGAGCAGGCCGGGCTGTTGGACAAGGTCGGGCTCGACCCAGCTGGTGTCGGTGCGATTCTCGATGCCTTGGAGGCGGCCGGGATACCCCGCGACAAGATCGACGGCATTTCGCAGGGCTGGCGCTTGGGCGGATCAATCAAAACTGCGGAGCGCAAGCTGGCAGAGGGCGCCCTGCTACACGGCGGTCAGCCGATGATGGCGTGGTGCTGCGGCAATGCTCGCGTTGAGCCCCGAGGCAACTCGATCCTGATCACGAAGCAGGCTAGCGGTTCGGCGAAGATCGACCCGCTCATGGCGCTGTTCAATGCCGTGACGCTGATGGCTCTCAATCCAGAAGCGAAAAGCGGCATGGACAACTACCTCAACCACGGGTTCTTCGACCTCATAGGCTGACCATGGCATTCAAATGGTACAACCCCGCGACCTGGGGCTTTTTCGGTTATACCGACCCGACCACCGGGAACTATGTGGAGGCCGATCTAGAGGTTGGCGGAAGGCGGACGAAGGCTGGTGTGCGGATCACCACCAGGACCGCGCTGTCGATCAGCATGGTCTGGTCATGCGTCAAGGTCCTTTCGGAATCGCTGAGCGGCTTACCTCTGAAGCTCTACGAGGACAAGCAGGGCGGTCGGCAGATGATCAGCGGCAACGACCGAATGCTCAAGCTGCTGCGCAAGCCCAACCCGTACATGACGATGCTGAACTTTCTAAAGTTCGTGGTCGTGAATATGGCGCTGCGTGGCAACGCCTTCGCGCTGATCGAGCGCAACGGGCAGGGTGATGTGATCGGCATGGTCCCGCTGGACGGCCGAACGGTCAAGGTCGATACCGAAGATGATCTGCTTTACACGGTGACGCCCGCCGAAGGCGACCCGTTTCCGGTGTCGCCCGAGAACATGCTGCATTTCAAGCTGTTCAGCCTGGACGGGGTTGTTGGCCTTTCTCCATTGGAGTACCAGGCCGAGACTATGGGGCTGGCTAAGGCTGGCCAGCAGTGGTCGGCGCGGTTCATGCGCAAAGGCGGATTCACAGGTGGCTACGTCATCTACGACGGCTTCCTGACCGAGCAGCAGCAAGAACAGATCCTCAAGCGATTCCCGGATGTCCGTAAGGCCGACACCGACGACATCGGCAAGATGGCGATCCTGCAGGGCGGGCCGAAGATTCACCCCGCCGGGATTTCGCAGAAGGACGCGCAGTTCATCGAATCTCAGCAGTTCCAAGAGGAAGCGCTGGCAGGCATCTACGGCGTGCCACTCTGGCTGGCAAACCGAGCCGGCAAGACCTCGATCATGGGCTCCAACCTGGAGCAGCAACTGATCGGCTTCATCACCTTCGGCCTCAAGCCCTACATCGACACCATCGAGGACGAGCTCAACATCAAGCTGTTCGGTACATCCGGGCGATTCCTTGAGTTCGTTGTCGAGGGGCTGATGCGTGCGGATAGCGCTGGTCGATCCACCTACTACGGTGGCGCCCTGGGCGGGTCAGGCGGCTCAGGTTGGATGAGCATCAATGAGGTCCGCGCGAAAGAAAACCTGCCTCCCTTGGAAGGCGAAGAATACAACCGGGTCACCCGGTGGGAGATGCAAACCAATGGCGAGCCTTGAATGCCCATTCGAACTCAAGTCCGTTGACGAAGCCGGCAATTTCGAGGGCTACGCCGCGGTATTCAATAACGTGGACCTGGGTGATGACGTGATCGTGCCGGGGGCTTTCACCCGAGTGAAGGCGACCCGCGGCGGCAAGCTCAAGCTTGCCCTGTACCACGACCTGACCCGCCTGGTCGGAGCCGCCGACTTCACCTCGGACGATCACGGCCTGCTCCTGAAGGGCCAGGTCAACCTCAGAGTCAGCTATGCGCGTGACGCTTACGAGCTGATGAAAGACGAAGTGCTCGACAGCATGTCGATCGGCTTCAACACCATCAAGGCAGATTTCGAGGAGCGCGCCGGTCGGCGTGTGCGTGTCATCAAAGAGGCCGAACTCTGGGAGGCCTCTTTCGTCCCGTTCGGCATGAACCCCGAGGCTCAAGTCCTCAGCGTCAAGTCGGACATCAGGCTTTTCGAGAAGGCCCTGCGCGAGCGTATGGGCCTCTCGCAGAAGGAAGCGGCGGCAGTCGCTTCGCTCGGCTACACCGCGCTGCGCCGTGACGGCGGGAGCGAGGCCACGGCGATCGTGGATGAGCTGAAAGAAATTCCCAACTTGTTCACCCAATATTTCGGAGTATCGCCATGAGCGAAGTGAAAGAACTGAAGGACTCACTGGAACTGCAACTGAAAAACGGTTTTACCGGCCTCCAGGAAAAATATGACGCGGCCATGGTAGAGGTCGAGAAAGGCAACAAGGTCAGCACTGACCTGAAGAAGCTGATCGATGACCAGAAGGGCGAGCTGCAAAAGGTCATCGACCAGGTGCAGGACCTGGAGCAAAAGGGCGTCAAGCTGCGCGGCCAGCCGGGTGAAGGCAAGAGCTTCATCGACCTGGTGAAGGGCGACGATAGCTACAAGAGCCTGCAGCAGAAAGGCTCCAGCCAGGCCAAGATCGAAGTCACCAAGTCCGACCTGGCCAGCATGAAGGAAATGAAGGTCACCAGCGCTGGCATCGTCGCGCCGAACTATGACCCGGTTATCCAGCCGGGCCTACGGCAGGAGCTGCGAATCCGCGACCTGCTGACTGCCATCCCGGTCAGCGGCCAGAGCTACACCTACTTCCGCGAGAACCTGCACACCCGCGGCGCCAAGCCGGTGGCTGAGGGCGGGCTGAAACCGACCAGCAACGTAACCTTCACCACCGAAACCGATCGGGTGAAGAAGATCGCGGTGTGGATGCCGGCCACCGACGAGGTGTTGTCTGACGTACCGCAAATGTTCGCCTACCTGCAGCAGTTGTTGCGCTACGACCTCAAGCTCGAGGAGGAGGCACAGATCCTCAAAGGTGACGGGACCGGCGAGAACCTGAACGGCCTGATGACCCAGGCCACCAGCTACAACACTGCACTGAGCAAGGCGAGCGATACAGCAATCGATCTGGTCCGCCGCGCGATCTATCAGGTGCGCAAGCAGTCGCTGATGTCGGCCGACGGTGTGGTGATGACCGAGCTCGACTGGATGAACATCGAGCTGCAGAAGGATGGCGAGAACCGCTACCTGTTCGCCAACCTGCAGGGGCTGGTCACTCCGATCCTGTGGGGTCGTCCTGTCATCACTTCGGACAGCATGGACGAAGGTGATGGCGACGCCGGCGGCGAGTTCCTGGTTGCGAACTTTGCTCGCTCCACCACGCTGTTCGACCGCATGGCCTACGAGTTCAAGATGGGCCTGATCAACGACCAGTTCATCCGCAACGAAGTCGCGCTGCTGGTCGAGGAGCGCTTGGGCCTGGGCGTGCGCCGCAAGGAAGCTTTGGTCAAAGGCAACTTCCCGGTGGCCGCTTAACCCATCCCTCAAGGCCGGCACATCGCCGGCCTCTTTGTTTCAGGAGGCAGTATGCACATCAAAGCTCTGTGGGGATTCGTCGGTAACGCGGATCTGCTTGGTGCTGAATCGCCCAAGGTAAAACGCGGCCAGGTGTTCGAGAAGGCCGACGACGAGTATGCCCACACGCTGCTGGGCAAGGGCCTGGCCGTAGAGGTTGACGCCAATGGCAAGCCGCGCGTGGTGAAGCCGAAAGAAACCAAGCCTGCCGCGCCCAAGGAAGACAAGGCTGCTGCCGAGAAAGCAGCGGCCGAGAAGGCTGCAGCGGAAAAAGCGGCAGCTGAAAAGGAAGCCGCCGACAAGGCTGCCGCAGACAAAGCAGCTGCTGACAAGGTTGCTGCCGAGAAAGCAGCGGCCGAGGCTAAGTAAATGATCGACCTGGCCAACGTGAAGATGCACCTGCGGGTCGACGGCGATGAAGAGGACGCCCTGATCGGCGGCTACGTCGAAGCGGCCAAGGCTCACGTCGAACAGCACTGCGACCGCAAGCTGGTCGAGGCTGACCCGGTAGAGCCCGAAGAGATGGGCCTCACACGTGATGTCGAGCAGGCAATCTTGCTGCTGGTCGGGCACTGGTACGCCAACCGCGAGGCCGTGGCCGTCGGAACCATCGCCACGGCCATGCCGCTCGCAGTCGAAAGGCTGCTCTGGTACAGGAAGCGCTTCTGATGAGAGCTGGACCTATGCGGCACCGCGGCCGGCTGAGCAAACCTCAGCGAGTGCAGAACGACACCGGCGGCTTCGATGAGACTTGGGTGGATGTCGGTAAGGTTTGGGCCGAGATCACCATGCCCACGGGCCGTGTCTCTCCGGTAGCTGAACAGCTGCAAGCTGTGGTTAGTGCCGAGATCCGCATCAGGCCCCGCACCGACGTTGTAGCGGGCTGGCGATTCACTGAGATCTGCACCGGCGTGACGTACAAGGTCGAGGCGCCACTACTCAACAATGAACGGGACATGCTGCGGCTGCTTTGCTCCAGCGTCCCCAACCCATGAGGTCAAGTATGAAGATTCGAGCATTGGGCCCGCTGACGGGTGCTTCTGGCGAGCGGGAGAAGGGTGAAGTATTTGAGGTGGCCAAGGAGTATGGCGAGGGCTTGATTGCCCGCGGCTATGCCGAAGCTGTCGACGACAAGGCTGAAAAGCCATCCAGGGCCGCTCAGGCCAAGGAGTAGGTCATGGCACGTCGCTCCAGCCTCCGGGGCGATATCCGGCTGCGCCGGACGCTCCGCAACATCAATAAGACCATGGACAACGAGCTGAAGCCAGCCATGGAGAAGGCAGCGGGCCGAATCCTGGCAACCCAGCAGCAACTGATCCCAAAGGACACAGGCGCAGCTGCATCAGCCCTGAAGGTCTATGTCTCGCCCAGCGGCCTGGACGCCCAAGTCGGAATCCGGGGAAAGCGCGATAACCGCCGATTCTTCTATTTGCGCTTCCTCGAGTACGGCACCAAGGGCTACACCGGCACTATCTACCAGCGGGCCGACCGCAATGCCGTAGGCGGGGTGCACACCACCAACCGCGATAAATCACAGCTGGGTGGGCGCCGAAATGCGCTTCGCCAGCGCGATACCAAGAACAAGTCCGATGGGCAGAACTTCTTCGGCAAGTATCCGGACATTCCGGCAAGGCCTGCTCATCCGTGGCTGAGGCCTTCAATAGACGTGAACAGGGAGTACGTGATGGCCGACATTGAAACGGCGATCCGCCAGACCCTGCGCAAGGCAAGCCAGGGGGTAGGCAATGGCTGATCCCTCCGTTGCGCTGCAAACGGCGTTGTTCGCCAGGCTCCGGGCTGAGGTCAGCTGTCCGATCTACGACGGTGCTGACATCAACACCCAGAAGCCCTATGTGTCAATCGACCGCGAGATCAGCACCAACATCAGGCCAATCGCTGGCCGGAAGCGCGAACAGCGCCTGCTGTACCTGTCCGTCTGGTCGGAAGCTGTCGGCCAGGCCGAGGTCAAGCGTATCACTGGTGAAGTAATCGCAGCCCTGGATGAACGCAGGCTGCCGCTGGCGGTGGGCCGCGCTGTTTCGGTCCGGGTTGAACAGGCCGATGCCCAGCGCGATGCCGACGGCATCACGTACCAGGGTTCGATCACGGTCCGCGTTATCACCACTCACTGATCCACCTACTGGCCGCACCGCGGCTTTATCCAATGTGCCTTTGGAGGACCCCCCATGGCCGAAGACAACCTCAATACAGCCGCTGGCTGCCGCCTGGCGATTGGCGGGAAAACTGGCGCGGACACCCTTACCGAGTACGAGGCCGACACCTATGCGGATGTCGGTGAGATCGAAGACCTGGGCGAGTTCGGCGACACCTTCAACCCGGTGAACTTCACTTCCCTGGCCGATGGCCGTGTGCGCAAGTACAAGGGCACCGCCGACGCTGGCAACATGACCGTGACTGTAGGCCTGGATAACGGCGACCTCGGCCAGAAGGCCGTCGCAGTGGCACACAAGGACCGTACCAAGGGCAACTACAACATCAAGGTCACGCTCAACGACGGTGACCCCGGCGCCACGCCGGCCATTCTGCCGACCACCTTCTACTACGGCGTGAAGGTCATGAACAACACCGTCGCAGCGGGCTCGGCCGACAACGTCGTGCGCCGCAACGTTACGCTGGCCATCAACACCGACATCCTCGAAATCGTGGCCGGCCCGGCTACCCCGTGATCGATGGGGCTTAGGCCCCGTCTCCCCCTGAGTGAACTTTTATGAGCGAAGCCTTGTATGGCACCGTCACCTTGGTGGTCGGTGCGCGAACCTACACACTGCGCCCAACCCTTGAGGCGGCGCTGCTGATCGAAAGCCGCTTCGGCGGCCTGCGCGGCGCGCTCGAATCGATGCGGCTGATGGGCATCGCAGCCAGCGCAGACATCATCGTTGCCGGTGCTGGCCTGGATGCCGACAAGCACGCCCAAGTCGCCGCCGAGGTGTTCCAGACCGGCGTGGCAAAGGTATCTGCACAGCTGAGCGGATTCCTCTCTGTGCTGCTCAATCCGGTACCGCCGAGCGTTGCCGCCCGGGGAAAGGACGAGGCGGTCAGCACAGCGCAGTGAAGAACGGGAGCTACGTCGATTATCTGTTCGGCGTAGCAACCGGTTGGCTTGGCTGGCCGCCTGACACTGCCTGGCATACCCCAATCCCCCAGATCATGCTCGCTCTCGATGCACGGCTTGATTGGACTGGCCGAGGCCAGGCCCAGGACCAACCCTCTGGTCAGCGTGCCGCGCCCCGTAGAGCGGTGAGCGTAGCCGACAAGCTGAAGGCCTTCTTCCGAGGCCGTCAGGAAGAGTAGTTCGCCGCCCCACCTGGGCGGCTTTTTTGTGCGTGGAGAAAGGCATGGCCGATCAACAAGTCCAGGGGATGCTGGTCCAGATCGAGGCAACAACTGCCCAACTGCGGCGCGAGCTGGCGAACGCTGACCAGGTGGTAGCACGCAGCACCCAGGCGATCGACCGCAACCTGGCGACCGTCGATTCGGCCTTCGACAGGGCAGGCGCTGCGGCCCAGAGTGCTGGCGTGCTGATGCGTGGTGCCTTTGCCGCTGTGGCGGGTGCTGGTCTGATCGGCGGCATCATCAAGCAGGTTGACGCCTACGGGCAGATGTCCGACCGAATGAAGGCAGCTGCCGGCAGCGCTGGCGAGTATCAACTGGTGCAGGAGCACCTGCTGCAAACGGCTCAAGAGACCTACCGCCCGCTGGCGGAGGCTCAGGAGTTGTACATCCGTACTGCGGACGTGATGCGCAGTCTGGGGTTCAACACTCAGCAGACGCTAGATATCACCGACAGTTTCAGCTTCCTGCTGGTGACCAACGCCGCGGCGGCCGAAAAGGCTGGCTCTGCGCTCGATGCCTACTCCAAGGCCCTGCAGACTGGCAAGGTTGAGGCGGATGGCTGGGTCGCGATTCAAGGCGCGATGCCAACGATCGTTGACGCCATTGCCAATGCCACCGGCAAAAGTGCTGATGAAGTGCGCAAACTGGGCGTTGAGGGCAAGCTGTCGCTGGAAGCGATCAACACCGGGCTGCTGCGGACCGTGGACGTGAACCGCAAGGCCGCAGCGGACATGTCTACCAGCGTGCAGGATGCGATGGTGAACATCACCAATGCCATCCAGACGTTCCTGGGCGGCATGGAAGAGCAGACCGGCGCTGTTGCAGGCTTGTCGAGCGTCTTGATTACGCTCGCTGACAACGTTGACTTGGTCGCGATTGCTATGGGCGGCGCGGGCGTGGCGGCCCTGACCAACTATGTTGCCAAGTCTGGTCTTGCGCTGAAAGCGGCGTTGGCCCAGCGCGCGGCCGAGATCCAGAACGCCCAGGCTGCACTGCGTGCCGCGGACGCTCAGCGGATCTATGCACAAGCGCAGGTCCAACAGGCCCAAGCATCCGTGGCAGCCGCTACGGGCCTACAGCGGCTTTCGCTGGTGCAGACGCAACTGATCCCCCGGCAGGCCGCGCTCAAGGCGTCCACCGACGCACTGGCGATCGCCCAGACCAATCTGATGCGTGCATCAACCGGCGGCCTGCTCGCCGCGCTCGGCGGGCCAATGGGCTTGGCGCTCATGGCCGGTACCGCAGCGGCAAGCTTTCTGCTGCTGAGGGACAACGCGGACAAAGCCGGGGTCAGCCTCGATGAGCTGCAGAAGCCTGTGGCCCAGTTGCGCGAGGAGTTCGCCAAGCTCAACAAGGACCAGCGCGAAGCCTCGCTGGTGAAGTGGCAGCAGGAGCAGGTCAACGCCGCTGACAAGGTCAAGGATGCCTACGGCGACCTGGCCCAATCCATCCGCTCCGCCGTGGTGACCGCGCCTGTGCGCGATTCTGGCGGCCAATACAATCGGCAGCTGGCTGAATACCAAGGCTTGATTGATCGCCTCAACGAGGCGCGCGCATCAGGCCAAGGGCTGTCGCCAGTGCTTCAGGAGGTGGCAGCGCGCCTGCAACTGCCGGCAGCGACCGTGCAGCAGTGGATCACCCAGGCCGGCGCCGTCAGCGACGCCGACCAGCGTTCAGGCTTGATCGCCGAGACGCTGCGCGTGCTCACCGGTGTAACAGACGACAACACGGCGTCGACCCAGGCCAACAACGCGGCTAAGGCGGGCATGAGTTCGGCGGGGCAGACCTACCTCGAGACCCTGCAAAAGCAGCTGGCCGGACTGCAAGACAACGGCGACGCGATGAAGATCGCCAACCGGCATATCGCAGAGAACGCCGACCTCACCGAAACAGATCGCCAGGCAATCCTGTCTGCGGCAAGCGCTATTGAGGCCCAGAAGAAGGCCAACAATGACGCCACTAGCAGCAGCAAGGATCGCACCAAAGCCCTCAAGGACGAGATCAAGGCGCTCGACGCAATCATCGACAGGGCGCTTCCCGAGAAGAAGCGCCTGGAGGATTTAACCGAGGGCGTCCAGGGCCTGCGCAAGGCTCAAGCCGCGGGCAAGATCACCGCCGCCGAGATGGAACTCGGCATCAAGAATCTAAACACGGCCTACGCCGACCCCATCATCCAGAAGCGCGCAGAGGAAGAAAGGAAGCTTGCCGAGATTCGCCGTAACAGTGCCGAGGCCTACCGCAAGGCGATGGAGGTGGTGCTGCAGACCCGCCAGGACGCGATCAATGCGGACGTAGCTGGTGAGGGCATGGGCGACGACCAGCGCGAGCAGGCCGATCGGCTGAACGCGGTGCGTGAGAAATATGCTGAGGCACGCCGGCAGCTGGAGGAGCAACAAGAGGATGTGTCTCGCCGCCTTAGCCAGGATGCCTACCAGCAGCGGCTGGCGGACCTTGCCGACTACCAGGCGCGCGAGTTGCAGATGGAGGTCGACGGCTTCGACGCGCGTCTACAGGCGCAGCGAGACTATCGCAACGGTGCCAAACGTGCCTGGGCGAACATCCAGTCCGATGCTGCGAACGTGGCTGGCGCAACCGATGACATGCTCACCACCGGGTTCAACTCGGCCAGAGATGCAGTGGCAGAGTTCGCCATGACGGGGAAGGCCAATTTCAAGGACTTCACCGTCAGCGTTTTAGCTGACATGGCCAGGATCGCCAGCCAGCAGGCTGCCAGCTCGCTGCTCAGCGGGTTGGTGGGGCTCGGGGTGTCAGCGGTTGGCAGCTACTTCGGCAGCGGCGGCGGGAATGGAATGGCGGCTGGCTCAGCTGGGGCCACATCCTCCAACCTTGGCGCGTCACAGGCCGGCTATGGTAGCGCCTATTTCCCACAGGCGCTGGGCGGGGCTTGGAACGGCGGCGTGCAGATGTTCGCCAAAGGGGCTGCGTTTCGCACCAATAACATTCTGAACACACCCACGCCTTTCAGCATGGCCGACGGCGGGCTGGGCGTTGCTGGCGAGGCCGGGCCGGAGGCAATCATGCCACTCGCGCGCGGCGCGGATGGATCGCTCGGGGTTCAGATGGTGGGAGGAGCGGGCGGAGGCTCAACTGTTCTTCAACTCAACATGCCCGTGGCGGTGACGCTTGAGGATCGGAGCAAGGACGGTATGGAGCTGGACAGTTCCGCACTGCAGCAAAACCTCGAGCAGCAGATGCAGGGCGTTGCCGAGCGGGCCATCGCGGTGTCATGGCGCGCCGGCGGGCTCAGTTATCGAAACAGCACAGGAAGACGGTAATGGCCATCGAGACATTCACTTGGGAGCCTGACGATGAGGCGGGCGGCGAGAGCACCTTGCGCACGAGGAAGTCGCAGTTCGGCGATGGCTACGCGCAGGTATCGAGCGACGGGCTCAATGGCGAGACGGACAGCTGGTCCTTGTCGCTCGGGGGCCTGGCGGACGAAATCGCGCCGCCGCTTGCCTTCATAAGACGCCACCGCGGCGCGAGGTCATTTCTGTGGACCAACCCCGAGGGCGTGCTTGGGATGTACCGGTGTGAGACCTTCCGACAGCAGCGCAAACCAGGCGGTGTCGTGGTGCTGTCGGCAACCTTTGAGCGGGCGTACCAGCCATGAGCCTGATCACCCAATTACAGAAGCTCGACCCCGGCGCCGAGATCCTGCTGTTTGAGCTGGATGGCTCGGACTTCGGCGCCGACATATTGCGGTTCCACGGTCACGCGATTCCTCACACACCTGAGGAGCTGGCCGCTGCTGGTGCTGATGCAGACCAGTTGCCTGCAAAATCCATCTGGTGGCAGGGCAACGAGTATTCAGCCTGGCCAATGCAGATCGATGGCATCGAGGCCAACTCGGACGGCACCGCGGTGCGGCCAACGCTGACGGTGGGTAACGTCAACGGCCGCATCACGGCGCTGTGCCTGGCCTTCGACAACCTGCTCGAGTTCCAGCTAACCATGCGCCTCACCCTGGCGCAGTACTTGGACGCCGCCAACTACCCCGAGGGAAACCCAGAGGCCGATCCGGCGGAGGAGGCGCTCGAGGTGTGGTTCATCGATCAGAAAATCTCGGAGAACGGCCAGACGGTTGCCTGGGAGCTTGCCAGTCCCGGCGATGTGGGCGGCGAGACGATCGGGCGCCAGATGACCACGCTTTGCCACTGGGCAATGACCAATGGCTACCGTGGGCCGGACTGCGGCTATACCGGCCCGTATTTCGACTTCGACGGAAACCCCACGGATGACCCGGCCAAGGATGAGTGCAATGGTTGCCTGGACACCGGTTGCGTTGTGCGTCACGGCCAGGGCAATCAAATTCCATTCGGCGGTTTCCCAGCCGTGTCCCTGATCGCCAGGAGCTGATCATGCGCAAACACATCCTCGCCGCCGTGCAGCAGCACGCAGCGGCTGAGTATCCGCGCGAGTGCTGCGGACTGCTGATGGCAGTGGGCCGAAAGCAGATCTACTACCCGTGCACGAACGCGGCCACCGAGCCGACCGAAGAGTTTCGGATCGCGCCGGAGCAGTACGCCGAGGCCGAAGACCAGGGCGAGGTGATCGGCATCGTGCACTCGCACCCAGATGCCACCAGCCGGCCATCGCCGCGTGATCTGGCCATGTGCGAGGCAACGGGGCTGCCGTGGCATATCCTGTCTTGGCCGGAGGGCGACCTGCGCACCATCACTCCGACCGGCGAAACACCGCTACTGCGCAGACCGTTCGTGCACGGCGCTTGGGATTGCTGGCAGGTCTGTGCGGACTGGTACCGGCGCGAGTGGGGGTTGGAGTTTCCAGCCTACGTCCGTGAGGATGGCTGGTGGGAGAGCGCCGAGGGGCCGAGTCTGTACGAGCAGGCCTACGAAGCCGCCGGCTTCTACCAGGTGGACAAGCCTCAGCGCGGCGACATGGTCGTCATGGCTGTCGGCCGCACCGCGCACCCGAACCACGCTGGCATCTTCTTGGGCGCCGAAGCGGCACTACCGGACGAGCAAGCAGATGTGTTCGGGCCAGGCCCGTTCCTGCTGCACCACTTGTACGGCAGGCCATCAGAAATCATCGTGTTCGGCGGGCCTTGGCTCGATCGGACGCGCCTTGTGTTGCGTCATCGAGACGCGAAGTAAAGCGGCAAGGCCGCAGGAGACGTGGATGGAAAGTCAGAATGTGGAACTCCAGCAGCAGGAGCTGTGCGTGATGCCGGAAGAAGAGGCCGCTCATCAACGGGTCGGTGCAAGCACTCTCGACGAATCTGAGCGACAATTTGCTTCGGCGATGATCAGCGTGAATTCGCCTTTACCTTTTCGATTGCAGTAAGGGCGCCGCTGATTGCAGACCTGTAGAGCTCGATTTTGTCATGAGGAACAGCTTTCGGGCTTTCAACCGCGAGAGCAGCGCGAAGATTTTCCTCGAGCAAGTGCCCTTGCGCGCTGCCGGCATAAACCACAGCAGTGAGGTTTTTAATCACTTCAGCTAAACCGAGAATCAGCGCGTCGTGGCGATCATAAGGATTGAAGTTGCTGTCGTCTGTCATATCGACCTCCTAGGTCATCATGCCCCAGTCCATGGGCTTTCCGACAACGGACCGGGGCGGTTCGTTGGAGGCACAACGCTACTACGCTGTCGGCTCAGCGCGTTACTGGCTTTCCATCCACGCTGGATGCCTGGCCAGGACCGCGCTACAGTCCTGAGTTTTGAGGGAGGGATGACATGCGAATTTTAACGGCGGCGCTGGGCAGCCTTATGCTTGCGGGGTGCATGGCACCAACGATGAACGAAGCGCGCCAAGACGGGCCCTATAAGGTGCTTTCTTCATCCAAGCCGGACTCAGAGTTGGCGAAATGCGTACAGTATGAATGGCAAAACCAGCCCATATTTGGCGGTACGCCCGGGGCTACCCTTCAGCCTGGTCGCGAAACTGGCTACACGGTGTTCACTGAGGCGTCTGAGTATTTTGTGGATATACAGCCAAAAGGCACCGGATCAGAGGCTAAGTATTACGTCGTGCTTGGAAACTGGATAGCCAAAAAACGCCTGGCTGCTTTGCAGTCCTGTCTCTGACATACCAAGGCTATCACCTCAGAACTATGCCGCCTTTGGGCGGCTTTTTGTTGCCTGGAGAAACATATGACCATGACCGCAGCCAATTACGAGCCGATGACGCGAATCAAGTTGTCAGGCTCCCTGGCACTGAAATATGGAAGGTCGCACAGGAGAGCGCTCGACAGCGGCAGCGCGCTCGAAGTCTTCAAGGCTCTGAGGGCAACTCTCCCGGGCTTCGAGGATGAGATCAAGCGACTCCAATCCATTGGCGTACGCTTCGCCATTTTTCGAAATCGCAAGAATGTTGGTCCGAATGATTTCGCGCGCGGAGGATGCAGGGAAGTTCGAATCGTGCCTGTGATTGAGGGTAGTAAGCGGGGAGGGCTACTGCAGACCGTTGTAGGTGCCGTACTGATCGTTGCCGGCCTGATCATCACTGGTGGCACATTCGGCGCTGGCGCCCCCTTTGGCTCGGCCATGATCATGATGGGCGCTTCTCTAATGGTTGGTGGTGTCATCCAGATGCTCAGCCCGCAAGCCAAAGGCCTTTCCCAGAGTGGCAGCCCCGCGAACATGCCGTCCTACGCTTTTGGCTCAGCCAAGAACACCACTGCCAGTGGCAACCCGGTCCCTATCTGCATCGGTCGGCGCCGCTGGGGCGGGGCGATCATCTCTGCCTCGATCTACGCCGAAGACAAGGCATAGCAGCCAGCACAAACAAACCACAGCCGCCTTGAGCGGTTTTTTTACGCCTGGAGGAAAGCATGGGCGCAGCAGCTCACCTGGTGATTGCCGGGGAAAAAGGTGGCGAGAAGAAGCCGAAAACCCCGGTAGAGGCGCCGGACAGCCTGCGCTCGACCAACATCGCCAAGATCCTACTGGCAGTGGGCGAGGGTGAGTTCGATGGGACGCCGACCGCGCGCGACATCTACCTCGACAACACGCCGATCATGGATGCCAGCGGCAACCTCAACTTCCCGGGTGTGAAGTGGGAGTGGCGACCAGGCAGTGTCGAGCAGGAGTACATCAAGGGCATCCCGTCGATCGAGAACGAGACTACGGTTAACGTCGAGCTGCGCAGCGATAACCCTTTCACGAGAGCGCTGAGCAACACCCAGCTTTCTAGGCTACGTCTGCGATTCGCCTGGCCGCGCTTGGCGAGGCAGGACAAGAGCAGTGGAGACACAAACGGTTACCGCATCGAGTACGCAATCGATATCGCCACTGATGGTGGTGCTTTTGTCGAGTCCCTGCGCGGCGCAGTAGATGGCAAAACCACGAGTGGCTATCAACGATCTGAGCCTGTGATCCTCCCGCCGGCCACTTCAGGGTGGTCCTTCCGCGTGCGCCGGCTCACGCCCAATGCAAACGATGGCCTGATCGCCGACACGATGACTATCGCGGGTTACACCGAGATCATCGATCAGAAGATCCGCTATCCGAACACTGCGCTGCTCTACATCGAGTTCGACGCCGAGCAGTTCCAGAACATCCCGGCTGTGACCGTAAACTGCAACGGCCAGCGCTGGCCGGTACCGAGCAATTACGATCCCGTGACCCGGGCTTACACCGGAGTTTGGGACGGCACCTTCAAGCAGGCTTGGACGAACAACCCGGTTTGGGCCACCTACGGCCTGTGCGTCAACGATCGCTTCGGCCTGGGCAACCGAATCCAGCCATGGATGGTCGACAAGTGGGAGATGTACCGCATCGGTCAGTACTGCGATCAGCTGGTGTCGAACGGCGTGGGCGGGATGGAGCCGCGCTATCTGTGCGACCTGAACCTGCAGGGCAAGGCTGAGGCCTGGACCCTGCTGCGTGACCTGTCCGCGATCTACCGCGGGATGGTCTATTGGGCGCAGGGCTCGCTGTATATGCAGGCGGATATGCCGCGCGCGCAGGACATCGACTACACCTTCACCCGCTCCAATGTCATTGACGGCGACTTCGTTTACGGCGGCGCCGGGCGGGACACGCACTACAGCCGAGCGCTGATCAGCTACGACAATCCGGCCAACAACTACGACACCGACGTGATCCCGGTCACCGACAACGCGCTGCAGCGCCGGTACCGGGATCGACCCATCGAGATCTCGGCGATCGGCTGTACCCGGGCGAGTGAAGCGCAGCGCCGTGGTAAGTGGGCACTGCTCAGCAACAACCAGGACCGGACTGTTACCTTCAAGACCGGCATGGAAGGGGCGAACGTGTTGCCGGGCTTTGTCATTCCGGTGGCCGACGAGCTGGTCGCCGGCAGGCCGAATGGCGGGCGCATCTCCGCTGTCGCGGGCCGTACCGTGACTCTGGACCGTGACACGCCAGTGAAGGCGGGCGACCGCCTGATCGTCAACCTGCCAAACGGAACAGCTCAGGCCAGGACCGTGCAGTCGGTGGCTGGCCGCACCGTGACGGTCACCACGGCATACACCCTGCAGCCCGAGCCGCAGTTGCAGTGGGCGATCGATTACAGCGACCTGGCCGTGCAGCTCTTCCGCGTGCTCAAGCGCAAGCGCACGACCGAGGGCGAATACGAGTTCACCGCGCTGGAGTTCAACCCGAGCAAGTTTGCAGCGATCGACAACGGCGCCAAGCTGGAAGAGCGTCCGATCAGCGTGATTCCGATCACTACGGTGCCACCACCGTCCAGCGTAACGCTGACTTCGGCCCATGCCATTTCCCAAGGCATCGCGGTCAGCACCATGACCATTGCCTGGCCTGCGGTGGAAGGCGCCGTTGCCTACGACGTGGAATGGCGCAAGGACAACGGCAACTGGGTACGCTTGCAGCGCCTCGGGGCGACTTCAGTCGATGTGACAGGTATCTACGCTGGCGCTTACTTGGCCCGCGTGCGAGCCGTCAGCTCATTCGATATCGCCTCAGTCTGGCGCGACTCCATGCTGACTGAGCTGAAGGGCAAGGAGGGCATGCCGCCAGCGGTGACCTTCCTTACTGCAACGCCGCTGATCTTCGGCATTTCGCTGAAGTGGGGCATTCCGCCTGGGGCTGAAGATACACAGCGGACGGAGATCTGGTACAGCCCCGCCAATGATTTGGAGGTGGCCACCAAGCTCACCGACTGGGCCTATCCACAGACCGAGTACGTGATGCAGGGCCTGGCAGCGGGCGTTTCGTTCTTCTTCTGGGCGCGCCTGGTTGACCGGACGGGGAACATTGGCCCCTGGTATCCAATCGGGAGCGGCGTGCTCGGTCAGTCAGGTTCCGACGCCGGGCCAATCCTGGAGCTAATCGGTGGGCAGATCACCGAAAGCGAGCTGGGTCAGGATCTGCTAGAGAAGATCGAGAAGATCCCAGGCTTGCAGGAGCAGATCGACGCCCTGGACGGCCTGAAGGCCTACGTTCCAGAGCAGGCTTACGAGTCGGGCGAGATGGTCGTCGTTAACAGCAGGATCTACCAGGCTGTGCACGATGTACCAGCAGACCCGGAAGGTGGTAATGCGCCGCCGAACGTCAGCTACTGGATCGATGTTGGCCAGTCGCTGGAGACAGCCAACGGCCAGGCCCAGCAGGTGGCAACCAACACGGCGGACATTAGCGAGTTGGACGGCGTAGTCACGGCCCAGGCAACTGCTTTCGAAGCGCTGCGCGCTGCGTACCGGGATGATAATGGAGAGGGCGACCTGGCGGATGCTCTCAAAGGTTGGGACAGCACTGCCGCGATCGCTACTGAGAGCAGGGTTAGGGCGACTGAGGGCGAGGCCATCGCCGAAAGACTGACCACGTTTGACGCTCGGGTCGCCTCGAATGAAGCGAACATTACCCAGCTTGAGCGAGTAGTGGCCACGAACGAGTCGGCGACTGCTCTTAAGCTTGATCAGCTTAACGTCTCAGTCGGCCAGACGAATGCCGCCGTGCAAACGACCAGCCAGGCCTTGGCAGCTCTGGATGGCAAGGCAAGCACCATGTGGTCGGTGAAAATGCAGGTCAACGCCCAGGACCAGTACGTGGCCGCGGGTATTGGCCTGGGCATCGAGAACGGCCCGGCCGGCCTGCAAAGCCAGTTCCTGGTGTCGGCGGATCGGTTCGCGGTGGTCAACGGCATCAACAGCACGCTGTCGTCGCCGTTCGCCGTTCAGGGTGGCCAGGTTTTCATCAATCAGGCCTTCATCGCAGACGGCACGATCACCAACGCCAAGATCGGCAGCTTCATCAGCTCGACCAACTACGTTGCCGGCCAGCAGGGATGGATCTTGAACAAGAGCGGCACGTTCGAAATCAACGGCACCGTAGCGGGGCAGGGGCGCTTGTTGATCAACAACCAGCGGCTGCGGATTTATCACGCCAACGGCAACCTGGCGATCGACCTGGGAGTGAACGTATGACAGCAGGCCTCAAGGTCTACGACCCGAGCGGCCTGCTCCTGCTCGACATGACCAGCTCGATCAGTCAGATGCTCGGCTATGTGGACACGGGGGCGGCCAACGGGTCGCTCTCGATTCCCTTACCGCCGGCGGGGAAGACCCTTTTCTACGCCATCACCGAGCTGTCGGCGCAGAACAAGTACCTCGGCAAGCGCCCTGGCGTAACGCTCACACCGGGAGCAACCACCGCAACCCTGTCCTGGCAGTACTCCTACGCCGGAGGATGGGGCTTTTACTCGCTCAACTGCCGAATTCACTACGGGTATCACTGATGTCAGCAGGCTTGAAGGTTTACAAGGAGGACGGCTCTCTCCTTTTTGACACAGAGAAGATCACCTACGGCCTACTGAAAAGCGGCAACTTGGCCTTCTTGCTGAACTGGCCGCGCCTGGATTATCGCTCGGCCAACCTTCCGCCGAACGAAGGAAGCAGCTATAGCGAGTCATCGGTGGTGGATGCCATCCATGGGTTCAGCGTTGACGGAGCGGTGGCGCCAATCGTCTTCATCGTTGGCTCTGGCATTTCGTGCGGCTCTAGCAGGTCAGGCAATACGACCACCTTCTATTACATAGGCGCGAGCCCTTCGACGAAGTTCTATTACTTCGACACCATGAGGAACACAATCAATGGCGCTGGACTGAAGTGTTACAGCGAAGACGGCACGCTGACATTCAACTCGCTGCAGTATCCGCTGAATATCGTTGCTACCGTTCGAGCTCCTGCGCCGCCCGCGCCAGTGATCTCTAATGGTATCGCCAACTACAGCGTGCCTTTTGTGGGTGCCACCCGACTGGCCACGCGATTCATCAACTCAGGTCCGTATTACTGCATTTCCCGTGTGTTTATCGCGGTAGGAGCGGGGGAACATGCGGCATCAACGACATTCTCTCGCAGCTTCGGCCAGGGAAAGATGGATGGTATGTCGGCCCCTGGAACCCCGTTCCCGGCGTACAGCAACCAACAGGCTCATATGGATGGAGCCTATGGAGCAAACGGCGGGATTTACTTCATGTCGTGTGACGCTGCTAGAACCACGATGTACTGGGGGGCGCCCGTCACCTACAACAACTATTACGGCATTCCCACCGATAGATATCCGGAAGCGCTTGTAATACGCACGGACAACCTTCCGTTTCCATTTAATTAAATCGGAGCACCCCATGCCCTGGTACAGAGTAGGCAGCGTGTCGATCACGGCTGGCCAAAATACGGTGACCGGTACCGGCACCAACTTCTCCACGAATGCGCGGGTAGGGGATGCGTTCCAGGGGCCGGATGGCCGTTGGTACGAGGTCACCAACATCGCGAGCGCCACGGTTCTGAGCATCCTGCCGGCCTATCAAGGCGCGACGGTAGGGGCTGGCGCGTACGGGCTGGCGCCGATGCAGGGCTATGTTAAGGAATCCGCTGATCGCCTGCGTCAGCTGGTCGACCAGTTCGGCGCCACGCTGGCTTTGTTTGGCGGCGCCACTACAGCCCCAGTCTTGCGCCAGAACATCGGAGCGGCGGCACGTGGCGCGAACAGCGATATCACCTCGCTTACGGGGCTGACTACTGCACTCAGCGTCGCGCAGGGCGGTACTGGTGGAAAGACCCAGGCTGAAGCGCGAACCGGCCTGGGACTAAAGGCTGCAGCCGTGGCCGATATCGTTGGCCCCGTCAGCCAAAGCGGAGGCGTTCCTACTGGCGCCATAGTTGAGCGCGGCAGCAATGCCAATGGTGAGTACACCCGGTATGCTGACGGCACCCAGGATTGTTGGTGGGAGAACAGCACTAGCTCAATCTGCAACGGCGGGACTTACGGCAATCTCATGTACGGCGCGTACGTGGTTCGGAACTACCCAATGCCCTTTACGGATGTTCCTGCGCTGACTCCATTCTGCCGCTATGTGGTACCCACAGAGGGCGGCGTGACCATGCTTGGACTGGCCACGGCACAACGAGGTACCAATATCGGGTGCGTGATCCAACCCCAAGGTGGCTCGGCTACCGCAGGCGGGCGTGTCGGTTATATCGCCAGAGGGAGATGGTTCTAATGCAAATCAAATTGTCCCCAGTCCGTATGGACGAGCAACTTACACTGAGCCGCGATGGTGATGTTTTGTACGTCAACGGCGAGACCTTCGACTTTGGTGCCCTCCTGGAGGGCGCCACCCTGCCTTGGGGGGCTGTGCTGTCGGACTGGTTCCCTGGAGAAGTAGAACGCATCAACGGCGAGCTGCATTTGACCATTCGCCTACCGCACGGCCCTAATGCTCCAGAGAGCACTCGCTTCCCGGCGCCGATCTCGATCACCAAAGACGGCCCGGTTGATCTGCCCGTCTATGACGTCGCCAGGCACTACAGCGAAGGCGCAAGAGAGGCCACGACCCATGAATAACAACATCGACTGGTCGCAGATGATTACTGCTGAGATGAAGGCTGCACAGGCTGCCGCTCAGCATCTGGCGCAGGTGCAGGCAGAGACTGCCCGCCTGCGCAAGCTTGCTGACGATGCCATTGCTCCCCTGCAGGATGCAGTCGACCTCGACGAAGCGACCGTGGCAGAGACCGCCGCCCTCAAAGAGTGGAAGCGCTTCCGCGTGGCGCTGAACCGATTACCAGACCAGGAAGGCTACCCCACCGAGATCGACTGGCCCGCGCCGCCAGCTTGACCCACATCGAATTAACCGACCGCCGCCTGGCGGTATTTTTTTGCCTGGAGAAAACCCATGACCCAATCGCTTCCCCGCGGAGTGCGCAATCGCAACCCTGGAAACATCGATCACAGCCCGGCCAATAACTGGGTTGGCCAGATCGGCAAAGAGCCGGACGGCCGCTTCGTCATCTTCGACACGCCCGAGAACGGTATCCGTGCCTTGGGCAAGCTGCTGCAGACCTACTACAACAAACACAAGCTGCGGACCGTCAAGGACATCATAAAGCGGTGGGCGCCGGAGGTTGAGAACGACACTGGGGCGTACATCCGCACTGTGGCTGAGCGCTGCGGTCTGGGCCCGTCCGATCAAATCGCCAACATCAAAGACTCCAAGATCTTGGGCGGCCTGGTGCAGGCGATCATCAAGCACGAGAACGCCAACTTCGAATACCCGCCGGCAATCTTTGCTGAGGGCCTGCGCAGGGCGCTGGCATGAACGGCTGGGGAGTGCGGTTAATCGCGCTGCTGCTCATCGTGGCTTCCTACTGGGGCACCTACCAGCACGGCCGGTCCGTTGAGCGCGCCCAGTGCGCCAAGGCATCAGCGCAGCGGGACAGCGGCGACCGCCTGGCTGAGGTGCTGGGCGAGCGCAGCGCGCGGGAAGAGGAACAACGACGCGCCCAGGCGCAGGAGGAGGCAAGAGCCCATGCTGAGGAAGAACGAACAATTGCTGATGCTGGCGCTGCTGGCGCCGATGCTGCTGGCCAGCGGTTGCACGACGAAGTCGCAAACCTCGCTGCCACCGTCAGTTGCACCGCCAAGGATACCGCCGCTATCGCCAGAGGCCAGGCAGCCACCCGCGCCGCCATGGTGCTCTCTGACCTGCTCACACGGGCTGATGCTCGAGCGGGAGAGCTGGCGAAAGCTTATGACCGAGCCAGAATAGCTGGCCGCTCCTGCGAGGCTTCATATGACGCGCTTCAACGTCATCACTAAGAGAGAAAAGTCATCCTCTGTAAAGCTTTTCAGATCTTAGAAAAATCCCGATTACCATCTTGCGTTGCAGGTTTAGCGGTTTCGGGGATCTCGAGCGTCTCAGTTGCGTCTGTGAATACGGACACTGTCACCGCATAGCGGCTCAGATTCCCTTCATCGCGCTGAAATTTCATCACTACTTTCTCGCCCTCCCATTTCAGCACTTCAGACTGGAAGGAGGCCCCTGATGACATTTTTATCCAGCGGCTGGTGACAACGCCGGGCTCTCCAAATTTGTCGGTCAGCATTTCGCTTACTAAATGCAGACTGTTTGCGCTACCGCTGAGTACGAGCTCTGTGAGCTTTCCATGGGGCGCCACCGCGACCATCCCATAACCAGGAGATATTGGCAGATAGGGTAACCCACGGATCTCAAAACGATCAGGGGACGACGTAGCTAGGCGGCAAAGCGTTTTTTGGCTACTTGATTCGTCAGGGCAAGAAGGCATCTGTGCCGTGAAATCGCCATGAAGGTCTATTCCCAAAAAATCGTTTGGCTCCTTGAGCCAGGAGCTGGGTCGCTCATTTAGTTCAAGTTGGGCCCATGCAGGGGCGGCGCTCAGAAGGCTCGCGCATACGGCCAGGATGATAAAAGGCTTCATCATTTCCTTCCTTGGATGCTACTCAGATCTAACCAGCGCTAATCTGGGAATGTGTCAGGAACGCAATTATGCCCACACATTCTTATCAGGAACAGGTTTTATCACCCTGAATTATGGGGGGTGTGCGATAAAGCGCAAATTGAGCCCTTAGGAACTACCATGTTCTCTCCGACCGCCTAGAGGCTGATGCTCAAGTGGGAGAGCTGGCGCAAGCTTATGACCGTGCCCGGATAGCAGGCAAGACCTGCGAGGCATCCTATAATGTCCTGGTCAAGCCATTAGGATAGGCCAGTGAAGCGGACCATCGAAGGAATGATTGAGGCGGGCGAGCCCCTGATTCAGGAGGCGACTGCCGCGCTTCGCCGGTACCACCAAGCCCAGGCCGACGATGAGGCGCCCGAGCAAGTGGAGCGGCTACGCCAGATTGCGGAGTCGGCTTACCAAGCCGTGACTGACTACCAGCTATATATGCTGGGGCATCAGCCGCTGGTTCGTCACTGAACTGGCTCGATCAGTTCCCGCCCTTGGTTTCGCACATTGCCAACAGCTGTGCTAACGCGATACCACTTGAAGGCCTCGGCGGTTTCGCCAAGCTGCAACGCCATTTGCTCTGCCTGCTCCATGGGGGTACCTGGCGCGACCCACTCGCGGGCAAGCTCGGGGGATAGCACCACAGGTCTACGATCGTGCACGTCCACCATGCCGCCTTGGGCATCGGCGGTGATGATGACGAAGCCATCATGCTCGTTGCCAACGAACTGGCCGATGCTGGCGCATAGGGAAGGGCGCCCGTCGCGCCGGCGGATGTAGTACGGCTGCTTCTTCGGTCCACCTTCATCGACCCACTCGAACCACCCGTCGACCGGCGTGATGGCGCGGCTGGGCCAGATGGCCCGGAAGAACGGGCCGTGCGCGACCTTCTCGACCCTAGCATTGATCGGTGGTGCGCGATCGGTTGCCCAGTGCGGTCGCCATCCCCACTTCACCAGATCGGCGCGTAGGCCTGCTTCACCCATGCGGAGCACAGCTACCGGGGTGCTTGGGGCTACGTTGTACCTTTCCAGCGCTTGGTCGCCTACGTTGTTATGCCAAGACTCTGGCAGGCTTAAGGTCTCAACGAAGTCGTGTATTCCCCGGTATTGGGTTAGCCTCCCGCACATACACCGCCCTCCTGTATGAGCACCTAAGCATAGTCCGCCGAGTGGTACTGGCGCGGTAGCGGTGCTCAGTGGTGGAACGCTGTATCGATATACAGTATTGGTGTTCTATGTATTTCCTCATCGTTCGGCGGCGCGAGCGCGGTGTAGCCCTTCCTCCAGAAAAGCTTCGGAAGGTCCAGGCACTGCGAGCCGACATTCATATCGGAGATCACCACAGCGAGCCGCTTGGCCGCGTATCGACACAAGCCTGGGTGTTCAACTCGGCGCCTGGCCCCGACATCATTCCTAGGCTGCACGATGCAAAGGTCAACGGCATGGCCCAGCTCGGAATCAACATCAACGGCCTGGAAGATATCGACGGCGTGCTGTACGCGCAGTCGTGGTGGTGCCGGACGGTATGATCAGCGGACTGCCAAGAGCCTGGCTAGATGAGCTCAACGACCAGTTTGCACTGGCAACCGATCCGGATGGACGGGCCGCTGTTCTCTGCGCGATGGCCATGGCCGCGCATCGGCGCCGAGAGGTTGATGCCGATCAGCTCAGCGAGATGCTTGAGTTTGCCGAGGCGGCTCGTCTGTATGGCCTGAACGATCACGAAGAGGCCTACGCTATGGGCCTTTTCGAGTACGAGTCAGAGGCAGAGTGGGATAGGCAGGTAATCAAAGGTTTTGGAAAAGAGCCGCCTGCTGATGGATAGGCTGGCTGTCGGCAGAACGCCGGAGAAGGGATTTCACGAGTAGTGTGTGGTGAATATTCTTGCGCAAAACCCAGGCTGGAGGCCGCGAGTTTCCGTTTGCAAAACGACTAAAAACCGCACATTTTGTCGCATATAATTTATGGTAAATTCTTTTTAATTCAGTGAGTTACATTGCTTTAGTCCGCTGCATGGGGTGCAAGGGGTCGAGTGTTCGAATCACTCCGTCCCGACCAAAAATCCCTAAAGAATCCAGTCACTTAACGGTGACTGGATTTTTTTATGGGTGGCCTTTTCTTCGTCACCACCAAACAAGGAGAGTGATGATGGGGTGGCGGAAAAGATTGAAGCCGCTGCTTTCGCCACTGATGACTAATCGTTGGCGCACAGTTGCTTTGGTAGGGTTCGCCGTATGGTGCGTTTTGCTCCGGTACGTAGACCTGGGTACGCTCCTGGTCGTGTTTAGTATGCCCTTCGGCATCGTTCTCTTTTGCATGGGCCCGTTGGAGTTCGTCCCAAAGAGCTGGTCCCGGTTTAATTTCTTTGTAGCTTCAATGATGAGCCTGTTTTTTCAAGGAAGCTTGATGTTTCTATGGATCGCCCTGTCCTTTGAGCTCCCATGGAGCAAAGCGGCCAGGGGTGTATTCATAGTTCTCTGCATTGCACTGCAAGTCATTATTATCAGTTGGATTCAACGCAGGATGATGCGTTCGTATATTCGAAAGCGAAGCGAGCAGCGCAACCGTGCGCAATGAATTGAGTCAGGCTCATCGTTCAAGGATTCGCTCCCTCGCACTCTCCATGCTGGCCTTGTTCGGCGCTGCAATGCTCAGCGGATGCCTAGAGTCCGAAGCTGAGTAAGATTAGCCCCGCTCGACGCTTAGGCCGCATCTGGAGCGGCCGAGGCTCTCGCTCTTTGCAAATGGAAACAATGTGATACCTTTTGCGTCCTTCAATCGACTTCAGGAAGAGGTCTCATGCAATTGGCTGTTGTTGCAAACGAACATAACGACGCGCAAGTACTGAAAAAGGCTTGCAAAAACGCTCATCTGAAGGGGTTAAGTGTCTTAGCCGCCGCGACTCTTGCCGCCCTCGCAAGCACGGCAACCCTGGCCGCAGACGATATTTCAGGCGTGGTCATCGGTTCCTCGTTGGCTGAAGCCAAGGCCGCCATTGCCAAGGCCAATCCCGACTACAAAATTTCTTCGTTGATGCTGACTAACGGCCAGGAAGCTGGCGTCACGGCGAAGACGGACGACCGGATGCCATGGACTGGCACCACCAATGCAGGCGGGCCATCCGACGAGTTTGCAGCGCTGCAGAACGAGTCTGGCAAGGTTTGGTTCATCGCTCGCGTTCAGCGCTTCGATGAAGGCGGGCGTATCAAGATCGACGCGCTCAAGGCAGCCCTGACGGAAAAGTTCGGTAAACCTTCCAGCACCTCGAACATGATGGGGCTCGGCTTCAACTGGCAATACGACCGCAACGGCAAACAGTGGTTTGGCTCTGGCGTGGCGCCTTGCCAGGGCGGCGCTCGCAGCAGCAATATCCCGGGCGTGTCGATAAGCGCCCCGCGTTCGTTCAGCCCAAACTGCGGCAAAATCATCTCGGTTGGCGCTTCGACGCAAAGTGACGACATGGTGCCTCACTACACTGTGTCGATCATTGATGCCAAGTCGATGTTTGATGAGCTGGCTGCTGGCGATGCCAAGGCAGAAGCTGAGCGCAAACAGAAACTGGCAGACGAGCAAGCAAGGGCGGTCAAGCCGAAGATCTGATAGCCGGTTAGTTTGAGCCGTTCTTTGCATAGGGTTTGGCGTGCGTTGCAGAAGTTGCAAGGCTGCGACTATCGCCAAACCCAATGTTTCCCCTTGTAAGATCATTTCTATCCGCCGCGGATTTCGAGATTGCGTGGGGGTGTAGAGGGATTAGAGCAGGAGGCAGGTATGCTGTGGTTCGGAACTGAGAAGGCCAGGTTCAAGCTTCAGCGGCGTATTATGGGCGTCGTTCTTTTGCTCGCCATGTTGTTCCTGGCAGTGCAGGTCGAAGCCTATCTGTCGGGGTGCGGTACTGCCGGCGATGTGCTCGATGGCGTTTTCATCAGCTGTTTTGCTGGAGGTATGTTCTACCTCGCAGGCCGATGGTGAGGGCACTGACATACGCTCGTTGCAGAAACACAAGAGGAGCCGTTGGGCTCCTCTTTGCATCGGATCGAATGGCGACAGGCTGACTCAGTATTTACCTTCCGGGCTCTTCTCGAACGTCCACTCGGTCATCTTCTTGGCCGCAAGAAAGCTCTTGCAGTTGGCGATGAATTCGTTGCGATTGGCTTCTTTCGAAAGGCTCGCCAGGTTCTGCTCGTACATCTCAGGTGCGCAGTTATCCGCGGTTGGCTCAGGAACTTTTTCTTCTGAGCAGCCGGCCAGAATCGCAGCCATTGCCATCGCTGCGGTCAGCTGAACAACTTTAATATCCATATTTCCTTGGTCCTTCTTGCGCAAACGTGGAGGTCTCTGGTTGTGAAGCTCATCTTAGTGGCGACACATAACGCGCCAGCTTAACCAATTTGATCGATGGCTGGCGACTCTCCGGTAGTGCCGACAATACCGGGATGATGATTTTTGTGTATTAGCGCAAGGCGCTGGTGCAGGGTTTTGCGCTGCAAATCGATATTTGATATAACGCCCGGCCATTTCCAAGGAAGGAACCTCATGAAGCGCACCCTCATCGGCGCAATCCTCGTCGCCGTCACTGCTCTGTCGCTCAGCGGCTGCTGGGAATCGGAAGCCGAAAAAAAGGCCAAGCAGCAACAAGAGGCCAGCGAGAACTTCTGGAACATCAGCCCGCCTGATCGGAGCAAAGACAAGGGCTTCAAGCCATGAAACCTGCCGCCGCCTTATCAAGGCGGCGTGTCGGTTTGAAGGGGAGGCGCTGGTGATCAGCGCCGCTGGGCAGGCTGGAGCGCCTTGCGGGTGGCCCCAGCCTCGCCCCATTCAGAACAGCTTGACCGTATAACTCAGAATCAACCGGTTCTCATCGATATCCGTGCGGTAGTTCGAACGTGCCATAACGTTGCGTAGCCGCACCCCCAGCCCGGCCAACGGCCCGCTCTGGACCACATAGGCCAGGTCCAGGTCGCGCTCACGGTCACGCCCCTCGAAGCCCAGCCCAGTCTCTACATCACGCCCTTGGACATAGCGCAGGGTCGAAGTCAGCCCCGGAATCCCCAATGCAACGAAATTGTAGTCATGGCGCACCTGCCATGAGCGCTCTCCCGGCGCCGAGAACTCGTAGGTGGGCAGGGTGTTGCCCATCGGGTTGGTGTTGGCGCCGACCTGGATGAAGCCGTCGTCGCCGCCGATCTGCTGATAGCCGACGTAGAAGGTATGCCCGCCGGTCTTGGCCGAGAACAGGCTGAACAGCGCATGGTTGTCGTACTTGCCAGCGATCTGGCGGCCATCCTCGCGGGCATCGAAGTAGCCGGCATTAACCCCCAGTGTCCAGTCACCCAGCGGCTCGGCGTGCTTGAAGTTGTAGAAGCGCTGTTGATAGATATCCTCCAGTTGCGCCTGCCACACGCCGACGCTGGTGCGGTTGTCGTTGAAGGCATAGTCGGCGCCGACGTAGTTGAAGCGGTCACTGGTAAACCGTGCCAGACGTGCCGGATTGATCGGGTCGTTGACCAGCGCATACATCTTCTGGCTGTTGGAAGAGTCGCGCAGGCTGGTCGAGCGGAACTGCCCGGCGCTCAAGGTCAGCCCGGCGAACTCGCGTGACTCGAGCATCGCGCCTTGGTAGGTCGGCGGCAGCAGGCGCAGGTCGCTGAACAGCAGCACCGGCAGGTTGGGCATCAGCTCACCGACTTTGAGCTCGGTCTGCGATAGCTTGAACTTGATCGCCGCGCCCAGGCGGCTGTAGTTGTCGGCAGACTTGCCGCTTTCAAGGCTGGGCAAGAGCCCGGACTTGGCGTGCTCAGGGCTGCTGTCGAGTTTGAAGCCGAGTAGGCCAGTGACGTCGATGCCGACGCCCAGGGTGCCCTGGGTGTAGCCGGAGCTGGCATTGAGGATAAAGCCTTGAGCCCACTCCTGGGTGCGCGACTGGGTGCTGCTGCCTTTGATATCGGCATAGTCGCGGCTGAAGAAATAATTGCGTGCTTGTAGCGTGGCCTTGGCGCCTTCGATGAAGCCGGCTTCTTCGGCCGTCGCTTCGGCGCACAGGGCGGCGGCAAGACAACCGCCAGTCAGGCGTGCGGTGCAGGCTAAGCGTTGATGGGTGTGACCTTGCATGTGAGCTACTCCTGAATTCAGGCAACAGCAACCCTGCGTGGCGACCTGGCGGTCGTCCACGACGGGGGGTGCGTTGAAAGGGATCGGCAAGCGGGCTGCAGGCCCGCTTGCGCTGCCGTTACGCGAAGCGCTGGACCGTTAGCGGTTGACCAGCTTCGCCGGCAGGGCGATCACCAAAAAGCAGCTGAGCAGCAGGCACAGGGCGAACACCCACAGCGCCGCATGGGAGGTGCCGGTCAGGTCGGTGACCATGCCCATCAGCGAGTTGCTCACCAAGCCTGCGATATTGGCCAGTGAACAGGCGAGGGCGAAACCGGTGGCTGCCGCCGTGCCCTTGAGGAAGGTCGCCGGCAGGCTGAAGAACACCGGCACGGCACCGATGATCGCCGCCGAGGCGATGGCGAACAGCAGTACGGTCATCACCAGGTTCTGGCTGAACAGGGTGCTGCTGGCCATGGCGATCGCGCCGATGATGAAGGGCACGATGATGTGCCAGCGGCGTTCGCGATGGCGGTCGGAGCTGGCCCCGATCATCAGCATGCCAAGCAGCGCGGCCAGGCTCGGGATCGCCGTGAGCAGGCCAATGTGGAAGGTGTCGCTGACGCCGGCATCGCGGATGAAGGTCGGCATCCAGAACCCCATGGCATAGGCGCTGAGCAGGATCGAGAAGTCGATGCCGCCAAGCATCCACACCTTCAGGTTGAAGAAGCCATCGCGGAAGCTGTGCTTGCTGCCCTTGCCCTCGGCATCATCGGCAGCAAGGTCCGCTGCCAGCTGCGCCTTGTCGTCATCCGACAACCACTTGGCCTGCTGGAAGTTGTTCGGCAACGCCCAGAACGTCAGGATGCCCAGCAGCACGCTGGGGATGGCCTCGAGCAAGAACAGCCACTGCCAGCCATGCAGGCCGTGGACCTGATCGAAGTGGGCCATGATCCAGCCAGAGATCGGCCCGCCGATCACGCTCGACAGCGGCAGGCCGATCATGAACAGGGCAATGATCCGCCCGCGGCGGTAGGTCGGGTACCACATGGTCAGGTAGAACAGCACCCCTGGCAGAAAGCCCGCTTCGGCCGCGCCGAGCAGAAAGCGCAGGATGTAGAACTGCGTGGTGCTGGTGACGAACATGGTGCAGGCCGAGAGCAGGCCCCAGGTGATCATGATGCGGGCGATCCACAGCTTGGCGCCGACCCGCTGCAAGATCAGGTTGCTCGGCACTTCGAAAATGATATAGCCGACGAAGAACAGCCCCGCACCCAGGCCATAGGCTGCGGTGCTGAACTGCAGGTCTTCGAGCATTTGCAGCTTGGCGAAGCCGACGTTGATGCGGTCCAGATAGGCTGCGAGGTAGCAGAAGCACAGGAAGGGGATGAGCCTCCAGGTGATCCTGCGGTAAAGCGCTTGAGTACCCTGGTCGACTTCAGCGTGGACCGTGGTTGCATTCGCAATTGGCATTTCCTGTCTCCTGGCGGGCGACTTTGTGGTTGTTTTTAGGCCAGCAGTTTTCGACGCTCCAGGCGCGCCGCGCACTATACGCGACGTTTCTGGGCAGCGTCACAAGGCCCCGAGCGCTCCTGCGGGGCGGCCGTCTGCACAGCGGACGGTCATGCAACGGGCTTCCCGCGCCGTTGCGTAATTGTTATGGGCAAAAGGGCGGCCGGGTTTCAGCCGGCCAGACGCTGCAATTGAGTCATGGCCTCCTGCCGGCTGATGACATCGCCGTACTTGCTGTCGATGTCGAACAAGTTGGCTTCATGCGGATCGTTGTGCCGATCACCGACGCACTCGCGCACCACGATGGTTCTGAAACCATGCTGCAGCGCATCGACTGCACTGGCGCGGATGCAGCCGCTGGTCGAGCAGCCGGCCAGTACCACGGTGTCGATGCCTTGGGCATGCAGTAGCGAGGCCAGGCTGGTGCCGAAGAAGGCGCTGGCGTACTGCTTGCTGAGCACCACTTCATCTGCCCGGGGCAGCACCGCCTCACAGAACTCAGCCAGCGGGTTGCCCTCGACCATGTCCTTCATCACCGGCGCCTTGCGTACCCACACCCCGCCATCGGCGAAGTGGGGGGGCTGGTAGCGGATGTTGGTGTGCACCACCAGCGTACCGCAGTCACGGGCCAGGGCCAGCAGGCCGGCGGCCTGCTCGACAGCCGTCACCACGCCAGGGGCGTAGAGCGGCGCACCGGGGGTGGTGTAGCCCTGCATGAAGTCGATCATCAGCAGGGCCGCCTTGCGCCCGAAGCCGATGCGCTGGCCCCATACGCCCTGGTAGTTGTCGCTGGCGCTTTGTGCGTCGCTCATGTGCGTCTCCCGATTCAGTAAGCGCCCGACAGCAGGGCGCCGGCACCTGGAACCACGGGCTCCAGGTCCAATGCCTTGAGCATGGCGTAGGTGGTGGCAATGGCGGCGGTGACCACCGGCTTGCCGGTTTGTGCCTCGACCTTGGCCACCGCCGGCAACGATTGCATCTGCACGCAGGCCGAAAGCACCACAACATCGACGCCTTCAAGGTTCATGCCGGCGACGATGCCGGGCAGGTTGGCTGGGTCGTGGCGGGCCACGGCGAGGTTGTCGGGGATCTCCAGCGCGCGCCAATCCTGCACTTCGAAGCCTTCTTCGCGGATGTAGTTGACCACCAGCTCGGTCAGCGGCTTCATGTAGGGCGCGACGATGGCGATGCGTTTGGCCTTCATCACATGCAGGGCTTGCACCAGTGCCCCGGCACTGGTGATTACCGGTGCTAGCGCGTCGTTATCGGCGGTGGCTTTTTGCAGGCGTTTCTCCGACTGGCGGTGATAGCCCAGGCCCATCGCCATGATTGCCACCAGGCAGGCGTAGCCGAGGACGTCGACCTTGGCGTCGGACAGCTCCAGCGCGCAGCGGTCGGACTCAGCGTCCATCGCTGCCAGTTCTTCTTTCTTTACCTGTTTCATGCGCATGCGGCTGGAGTGGAAGGTGAAGCGCTCAGGGCGAATCGCCTGACGGGCCAGGAGCATCGCCGGGATCTCGGTTTCCATGGTGGTGTTCGAGCTCGGCACGATCTGGCCGATGCGGTACAGCTTGGTCATGTCTTGTGCTCCTTCAGACGAGAGGGTGGTCGAGGAAATCAGCGAAGGCAGCGAAGAAGCCTTCCAGGTCATCCCAGGGAATCATGTGTCCGGCGTTTTCCACTTGGACGACCTGGATGTCCGGCTTGAGCTCGCGGATTTCGGCGATGTCCTGCGGCTGGATCACACCGCCGCGCCCGGCCACCATCAGCAACGCCGGCTGATGCACGTGGGGCAGGTCCTGGTGAATGTCGACCTCGTGAAAATCGTTGAAGGCGCGCACGATTGCCGGCTCATAGCAGGTGTGCAGCCATTCGGCGCGCAGCGCCAGCTGTTCGTCGGTCCAGGTCGCGCAGAAGGCGCGCATATCGTCGCCGCTCATGCCGAGCGTGGCTTGGCGGATCGAATCGACGTACCAGGGCAGCTTGCTGGGGTACTCGCGACGGCCCGGGCCGGACACTGGCGGATCGATCAGCACCAATCGCTGCAATCCAGGCGCGCCTTGGGCGGCGGCGCGGATGGCGAAGCGCGCGCCCATCGAGTGGCCGACCAGGTGATAGCGGTCCAGGCCCAGCGCCGCCGCGAAGGCCGGAATATCCGCCGCGCAGGCATCGGTGCCGTAGTCCAGTTCAGGCCCGCTTGCGGACAGGCCGCGGCCGCGTACATCCAGCACATAGGTGTCGAAGTGCTGGCCCAGGCGCTCGGCGACGAAGCCCCAGGTGATCGCCGGGCTGGTGATACCCGGCACCAGGATCAGTGCTGGGCCCTTGCCACCGTAGCGCAGGTAATGCTGGCGGATGCCGTTGGCGCTGACGTTGCCGCCAGCGATAAAGCTGCTCATGCTGCCTCCCCGCTCTTGAGTTCTTGGGCGTAGAGGTCGTAGCCGTAGACCCAGGCTGGGTCTTCCTGGGTGTAGAGGAAGGTGTTGGCGTTGGATACCGACTGCACTCGGGAGGCACGCTCCTTGCGGTTGGCCTCATACAGGGCGAAGGCGTTGCGGTGGTCGGACAGCCCGGTTTCTTGCAGGCAGCGGGTGAGCATCGCCGCGTCTTCGATCGCCATGCAGGCACCCTGCGCCATGTGCGGCTTCATCGGGTGGCAGGCGTCGCCCAGCAGTACCAGGCGACCACGGCTCCACAGCGGCAGTGGGTTGCGGTTGCGCAGCGGCCATTTGGTAATCGACTCGGTGGCGCCGATCAGCTTCTGCACGGTGGGGTGGTAGCCGTCGAAGGCCGCGCGCATTTCTTCCTGGCTGCTGTCGACGAATGGGCCCTGGAAGTCCCAGGCTTCGTGCGGCACGCCGGTGACGAAGTAGTATTCGTCGCGCTTGCCGGTGGTGTAGTAGACCATCATGTGGCGATCTTCGGTCCACCATTTCACGCAATCCTCGAACACATCGGCGTGCTGCGCCAGGTGCTCGCCGCGAATCAATGCGCGGTGGGCGACCCAGCCGCTGTAGATCGGCGCTTCGACGCCCAGCAGCTCTTCGCGGATCTTCGAGTGGATGCCGTCTGCGCCGATGACGATGTCGGCCACGGTGTGGGTGCCGTCGGCGAAGTCCAGGCGTACCTGGTCACCCTCGTCGACAATCTTTTCCAGGCGCTTGCCGAAGTGCACAGTGCCCGGCTTGATCGCATCGATCTGCAGGGCGTGCAGGTCGCCACGGTGGATGGTGATGTACGAGGCGCCGTACTCGCGGCGGGCGAACTCGCCGAGCGGGATGCGCGACAGGTAGTCACCGCTGACGCCGTCGCGGCTGAACCAGAAATCCGGATGTGAGCTCATCAGCTCAAGCTTTTGCTCCAGCCCCATGCGGCGGAAGATCTTCATCACGTTAGGGCCGATATGAATGCCCGCGCCCAGGCGGGTGAATTCCGGCGCCTGCTCGTACACGTCGACCTCAAAACCAGCCTGCTGCAGCAACGTGGCGGCAGCCGCGCCACCCAGACCTGCACCGACGATTGCGATTTTCTGCCTGCCCCGCATAGGTATCTCTCCTCTTGTTCTGTGATGTGCTCAGCGGCTCGGCCGTCTGATGAAATTGAGTGTATACGCTATAAATTTTCAATGGGAAGAGCGCGAATGAATTAATTTCAAACAAGTGATCGAAAGTGGCATTCAGCATTTTGTCACCGTAAATGCTGGGGTGTGTGTGGAATAGTAACGTTTTGGTGCGCCACTTGCGCTTGTCGACTGGATGCGCTTTCATCTAGGTAAATAGGGTGTATACACTCTTAATTCGCACCGAGATGAAGCGCCGCGCACTACGCCAGTGCAGCATCTCGAGCCCATCCAGGCATGCTCAGGAGAAAACCGATGCCGGTTAGCAATGCAGAACTGACCCAGATGTTCGAACACGTGCTCAAGCTGTCTCGTGTGGATGAAACGCAGAGCGTCGCCGTGCTCAAAAGCCACTATTCCGACCCGCGTACGGTGAACGCGGCAATGGAGGCCGCTCAGCGCCTGAAGGCCAAGGTGTATGCGGTTGAGCTGCCATCGTTTAATCACCCCACGGCGATGGGCAACGACATGACCGCCTACTGCGGCGACACCGCCCTGACCGGCAACCTGGCCGCGCAGCGGGCGCTGGAGGCTGCCGACCTGATCGTCGACACCATGATGCTGCTGCATTCCCCTGAGCAGGAGCAGATCCTCAAGACCGGCACGCGCATCCTGTTGGCGGTCGAGCCCCCGGAAGTCCTGGCGCGCATGCTGCCGAGCGAGGACGACAAGCGTCGCGTGCTGGCCGCTGAAACCCTGCTCAAACAGGCGCGCAGCCTGCATGTGCGTTCCAAGGCCGGCAGTGATTTCCATGCGCCGCTTGGCCAGTACCCGGCCGTCACCGAATACGGCTATGCCGATGAGCCAGGCCGTTGGGACCACTGGCCCAGTGGCTTTCTGTTCACCTGGCCGAACGAAGACAGCGCCGAGGGCACCCTGGTGCTGGATGTCGGCGACATCATCCTGCCGTTCAAGAACTACTGCCGCGAGCGCATTACCCTGGAGATCGAAAAGGGCTTCATCACCGGCATCCATGGCGGTTTCGAGGCCGAATACCTGCGTGACTACATGAAATATTTCAACGACCCTGAGGTCTACGGCATCTCCCACATCGGTTGGGGCTTGCAGCCGCGTGCGCAGTGGACGGCGATGGGCCTGCACGACCGCAACGACGGCATGTGCATGGACGCTCGCGCGTTCTATGGCAACTTCCTGTTTTCCACAGGCCCCAACACCGAGGTCGGCGGCAAGCGCAAGACCCCGTGCCACCTGGATATACCGCTGCGCAATTGCGATATCTATCTGGACGACCTTGCTGTGGTCCTGGCCGGGGATGTGGTTGCGCCTGAGCAGTCCAAGGCGCGTTAGTGGTTATACTGGCCCGGCGCTCCGCTCTTCGGAGCCCCGGCCAGCCCAATCCTCACAGCCCAAGCCATCACATGTCGAACAAAACTGCGAACGCTACTGCTGCACCTGATACCGCCCCCTACGACGTTACCGAACAGGTCGGCCACTTGCTGCGCAAGGCCTATCAGCGGCATACGGCGATCTTCCAGCAGCAGGCGTGCGACCCGCAGCTGACCTCGATCCAGTTCGTTACCCTGTGCGCCTTACGCGATCATGGGCCTAGTTCCCAGGCTGAGTTGATCAAGGCGACAGCGGTGGATCAGGCGACCATCCGGGGCATCGTCGAGCGGCTCAAGGCGCGCGGGTTGATTCAGCTGTCGCCTGATCCGGGGGATCGGCGCAAGGTGATTTGCGAGCTGACCGACAGTGGGGCGGCGTTGCTCGATGCGATGATTCCCTGTGCGCGGCAGATCAGTGAGCTGAGCATGGGGTGTCTGAATGCGGCTGAGCGGGTGGCGATTTTATTTTTATTGCGCAAGATGATTGATGGGGATGAGGGGGTTGCGGGCTGATCGTTGTGTTGGGCTGGTTTCTTGGTTTCTTGGTTTCTTGGTTTGGGAGCTTATCCATTCTTTGTGGCGCGGCCACTGGCGCCTTCCGCCCTTACGGCGGGTCACTTTTGGCAGTCGCCCCAAAAGTAACCAAAAGGTCTGCGCTCCACCATCCGGCCCTACGCTGCGCTTCGGGTCCCCTCGCTTCGGTGCCTTCCGGGCCCGCGCGGCCTACGATTTGCTGCGCAAATCTACATCTCGCGCCTTCGGCTGCGCCGAAGGGTGCTAACGCACCTGGCCCTCCAGGCACCTACGCTCGGCCTCCTGAAGTCGCGAAGTTAGTGGCGGCGACTGGGCTGGCGTTATCTGGCGATAGTGTCACGGGTGGTGGATATACCGGCCTCTTCGCGGGCAAGCCCGCTCCCACAGGTACCGCGCAGATTTCAGTTCAGCGTTGAGCCAGCACTGACACCACGCAGATACTGAAACCCCACGAATCCTGTGGGAGCGGGCTTGCCCGCGAAGAGGCCGGAACAAACAACACAGGCCTTGGCTTCTGCGAGAGCGCAGCGATTCGCTGCTCTTGATCTTCGAGCGCGCAGGTTCAGACGACGCAGATTCGCGACTTCAGGAGGCTGAGCAGAGGTGTCTGGAGGGCCAGGTGCGCAGCACCCTTCGGCGCAGCCGAAGGCGCGAGATGTAGATTTGCGCAGCAAATCGTAGGCCGCGCGGGCCCGGAAGGCGCCGGTGCGAAGGGACCCGTAGCGCAGCGGAGGGCCGT